>JANMVW010000293.1:0-5174 GCA_031393555.1 Acidobacteriota bacterium | reverse complement strand
TCAAGACCAAGTTCGCCGCGGCGGGTGTGGGCCGTTTCGGCTCGGGCTGGGCGTGGCTGCTCGTCCGTGACGGAAAGCTCGCCATCGAGTCGACGCCGAACCAGGACTCGCCGGTGATGGACGGCGGCAAGCCGGTGCTCGGCCTCGACGTCTGGGAGCACGCCTACTACCTCAAGTACCAGAATCGCCGCCCGGACTACATCGAGGCGTGGTGGAACGTCGTCGACTGGTCCCGCGCCGCCGACCACTACGCGGCCGCCAAGAAATAGGGGACAGTCCCCTTTTACTTACAAATTCCCTCGGATACCGATTTGTGCGAAAGCGGGGATTGTCCCCTATCGAGTATCCCCGAGACGGGAGCGACATCATGGGCGAGAGCACAGGCGCGCCGCGTCGACGCGGGTTTGGATGCGGTGCGCGGGTTTTGCTCGCGCTCGCGATCGTGGCGTTCGCGCTGTTCAAGTATTTCTCGCAGACCGAGGTCAACCCGGTCACCGGCGAAAAGCAGCACATCGCCATGACGGCCGAGCAAGAGGTCGCCATCGGCCTCGAAGCCGCACCTGAGATGGCGGCGCAGATGGGCGGCGACGTCGACGCCTCCGATCCCCGGCTGCTCCGAGTCGAGGCCGTGGGGCGCAAGGTTGTGCAGAACAGCGACGCGTCGCGCAGCCCCTACACCTTCAACTTCCACCTGTTGAGCGACCCCAAAACGCTGAACGCCTTCGCGCTTCCCGGCGGGCAGGTCTTCATCACCTATGGCCTGCTGTCGAAACTCGAAGACGAAGACCAGCTCGCCGGCGTGCTCGGCCACGAGATCGGCCACGTCGTGAACCGTCACGGCGCCGAGCACATGGCGACGGGCCAGCTCGGCCAGCTCCTCACGATGGCGGCGGGCGTCGCCGCGACCGACGAAGAGGGCAGGGGACAGCGCGCAGCGATGGTCGCCGCGATGATCAACCAGATGGTGCAGCTGAAATACAGCCGTAGCGACGAACTCGAGGCCGACCGCGTCGGCATGGACTACATGACGCAGGCCGGCTACGACCCGGCGGCGATGCTCGGCGTCATGCGCATCCTTGACGAGGCGTCGCAGGGCGGCCGCCCACCCGTCATGCTTTCGACGCATCCGTACCCCGAGCAGCGCGTCGAAGAGATCCAGCGGTATCTCGCAGCCCGGAAATAGGGGACTGTCCCCTATCCTAGGAGTACGCCATGAATGCCCGCCGTATGATCGCTGCCGCCATCGCGCTGATCGCAGCTTTCGCTCCTGTGCGCGCCGAAGTCGTCGCCGTGAAGGCGGGTCTCCTCATCGACGGCACCGGCGCGCCACCCAAGAAAAACCAGGTCGTCGTCGTCGAGAACGGGAAGATCGTATCGGTTGGGACGGAGGTCCCCAAGGGCGCGACGGTCATCGACCTGGGCGACCGCACGCTCCTCCCCGGCTTCATCGACTGCCACGTGCACCTCGCCGGACGCGTGATCGGCGAAGGTGAAAACTGGGACGACGCGGCCGTTCGCGACCTTCCGCAAGAAGACGCGCTCCGTGGGGCGCGGAACGCAAAGGCGACGCTCGAGGCCGGGTTCACGACGGTGCGCAACGTCGGCGCCTCCAACTTCAGCGACATCGCGCTGCGCAACATGATCCGCGAGGGCGTGGTGCCGGGGCCGCGGATCGTCGCGGCGGGAAACTCGATCGGGATCACGGGCGGTCACTGCGACACCAACGGGTACACCCCGGGAATTCTCGAAAGGGACCCGGAACACGGCATTGCCGATGGCGACGCCGAGATCATCAAGGCGGTGCGCTTCCAGGTGAAGCACGGTGCGGACGTGATCAAGACGTGCGCGACGGGAGGCGTGCTCTCCGAGGGGGACGCCGTCGGCGTGCAGCAGTACAGCGACGAAGAGCTCGTGGTCCTCGTCACCGAGGCCCATCTCACCGGGCGAAAAGTCGCGGCCCACGCGCACGGCGCCGAAGGGATCAAGGCGGCGCTGCGCGCGGGGGTCGATTCGAGCGAGCACGGCTCGATGACCGACGACGAGGCGATCGCGCTCTTCAAGAAGACGGGCGCCTTCCTCGTGCCCACACTGATGGCGCAAGAATCGGTCGAAAAGCTGGCGCAGTCCGGCGTCCTCAAGGGGCAACGCGCGGAAAAGGCCCTCTTCATCGCGCCCCTCGCGCGCGCGAACATCAAGAGGGCGATCGCCGCCGGCGTCAAGATCGCGCTTGGCACCGATTCCGGCGTCTTCCCGCACGGGAAGAACGCGCACGAGTTCGAGCTGATGGTTGGCCTCGGGATGACCCCCATGAACGCCCTCCTCGCCGGGACGAAAAACGCCGCTGAGCTCTTGGGCCTCGAAAAGACGCTCGGCACCGTCGAGGCCGGAAAGACCGCCGATCTCGTCGCCGTCGACGGCAACCCGCTCGACGGCGTGAAGACTCTGACCACGCCTGCCTTCGTCATGCACGAGGGAAAGGTCGTGGGAGCGGTCCCCAAGCTGCTACGCTGAGCGCATGTTCAACCGGTCCAACAAGACGATCCGGCTGACCAGCTACGCGGCTTGCGCCGGCTGAGCGAGCAAAATGGGGCCGGAAGCCCTGGCGCAGGTGCTGCGCCCGCTCGCCGACATGTTCGACCCGGCGCTCTATCCGAATCTTCTCAGGGGGCTCGAAGCCCCCGATGATGCGCTCGTGTGGAAACTCGACGCCGAACGCGCGCTCGTGCACACGGCGGACTTCTTTCCGCCTGTCGTGGACGACCCGTACTGGTTCGGCGCGATCGCCGCGGCGAACGCCTTGTCCGACGTGTACGCGATGGGCGGCACGCCGCTGTTCGCGATCAACCTCGTCGGCTTCCCCGACGACCTCGACCCGAAGATCCTTTCGGAGATCCTGCGCGGGGGCGGCGAGAAGGTGAAAGAAGCCGGGGCGGTCGTCGCCGGCGGCCACACGACCTCGGACAAAGAACCGAAGTACGGCCTCGCCGTCACCGGCGTCGTGCATCCCGACAGAATTCTCTCGAAGGGCGGCGCCAGGGCCGGGGACGTTCTCTTGCTGACGAAGCCGTTAGGCGCCGGGATTCTCACGACCGCGGGAAAGAAGCAGAAGGCCTCGGCGGAAGACATGGACGCCGCGATCGCGAGCATGGCGCGTCTTTCCGCCGCCGCCGCGCGCCTGCTGCGCGAAGCCCATCCCCACGTTCACGCGTTGACCGACATCACCGGCTTCTCGCTGATCGGCCACGCGCACGAGATGGCGCACCTTTCGAAGCTCACACTGCGCTTCACGATGGATGCACTGCCGCTTCTCCCCGGGGCGGAGAGTTACGCGAAGGCCGGCCTCATCACCGGCGGCAGCGCGCGCAACCAGGAGTACTACGGCGCGTTCGTCTCATCGACGCGCGCGCTCGAACGCTGGCAGAGCGAGATCGTCTACGACCCGCAAACGTCCGGGCCGCTCCTGGCAGCCGTCGATCCCGAGCACGCCGATGCCGTCGTCGCCGCATTTCGCGCCGCGGGGGAGCCCGTTTGGGTCGTCGGAACGTCGGTCGTTGGCCGCGAAGGCGGTGTCGAGATCGAGTAGGGGACTTAAAATCCACTTCCCGCAAGGGAGTGCTGGTTCGAGTCCTGCCTTCGGCACCAAATGCACTCGGACCCTGGCGCTTGAAATCCGGGCGGCGCCGCGGTACGTTCTTACCGGTAAGATGGAGGGCCGAGAGATGGGCATGGTCTCGACTACAAGAATGTCTTCGAAGGGTCAGGTTGTCATTCCAGAAGATGTTCGAAAGGCGCTCGGCCTCGAAGTGGGTGCGAAGTTTGTCGTAATGGCCGATGGCGACGTCGTCATTTTGAAGAGAGTCGAGACGCCCAGTCGGCAGGAGTTCTTGACGCTCGCGGCGAAGGCGAGACGTGAAGCTCGACGAGTAGGGATGAAGCCCTCCGATGTCCGTGAGGCCGTGCGACGCGTCCGTCGTGGCCGCGGATGAGGGTCGTTCTCGATACGAACGTCGTCGTATCGGGGATCTTCTTCAATGGACCCCCGATGCAGATACTCGCAGCTTGGTCCGCCAGACAGTTCGAGCTGATCGCCAGCATCGAAATCCTCGCTGAATACCGCCGCGTCAGCACGCGCCTTGGTCGTCTGTTTCCCGGGACCGATGCGGAGCCGCTGCTCGATTTCGTGACGCGCGAAAGTCGAATCGTCGACCCGGTCCCTGTTCCGGCATCGGCGTGTAGCGACCCGAATGATCTCATCTTCCTCGCATGCGCGATTGCAGGCCGCGCGCAGGTCGTCGTGACGGGGGATCGCGCGTTGCTACGAGCATCCGGGTTCCGGAGTGTCGAGGTCGTCACTCCACGAGAGTTCGTGCGGCGTTACGTCGACGTGTGATTTCGGAATGCCGCAGTGTCAGCTGTTCTCTCCGTGGACCGCCCACTTTCATGTCTCCACCCGTGTCACCATAATCCTCGGACTGTACGACCCTCCCCGTAACCCTCGGAAACGGGAAAGGGCAACGAATTAACAAATCGTTGATCCGTCGCCCTTTCCAATTCGCCTTAAAATCTCCTTCCCGCAAGGGAGTGCTGGTTCGAGCCCGCGCTTCCGGCAATCCATCGCTTGCGCCGACTGGCTGGCAAACTTATTATGTACATCGTAATGTACATGATCGAGGTGCGTCATGGCCAAACAGCAGTCCATCGCGGAAGCGCGTAGCAGCCTTCCGAGCCTCGTGCGGGAAGTGGAATCCGGAAAAGCCGTCGAGCTGACCAGGCGAGGTCAGCCTGTCGCCATGTTGATCGGTCGCCAGGAGTACGTGCGGCTTGCATCCCGGCATCGGAGGTTTTCGCAGGCGTACGCAGACTTCACACGGGACATCAACCTCAAGGAACTGGCCATCAATCCCAATGAGGTATTTGCCGCCGCGCGGGACGAGGCCCGCGGTCGAACGGTCGATCTGTGAGTCTGAAGTACCTACTCGATACGAACATCATTTCGGAACCGCTGAGGCCCAGTCCGTCTCGTACCGTCCTTCGTCGACTTGCCGGCCACGAGGGAGAAACGGCGATCGCTTCGATCGTTTGGCACGAACTGCAGTTCGGATGTGCGCGGCTTCCAAAGTCACGTCGCAAAGACGCGATCGAACGCTACTTGGAAGACGTCGTGCTCGCGAGTT
>JANMVW010000246.1:0-9235 GCA_031393555.1 Acidobacteriota bacterium | reverse complement strand
CGGTCCTTGGTCCCGGTCGCCGGGTAGAGGAACACGGTCTGTCCGACCTCGAGTCGGCCGATGCGCGTGACCCCGCCGTAGATCCCCGCGTTATTCTGGTTCGCACGAACGACCGCCTTCAGCACCTCCGGCGCAGCAGCGGCCGAGTCGGGATCGAAATTCACGATCGAGCAGCGTACGTCGCGCATCGTGACGGAGATCGCCGGGGCGTCGGCCCCTTCGCCGAATGACAGCGCGCGGCCCAACCACTCGTCCTCCTGGAAAGGAGCCGATCGCAGTAAACGGACGACGACATTCGGTCGAAATCGCCGCACGTCCGGGCTCAGCCCTGCGAGTCGCCCGATCTCGCGCACCGTATCGATGGCGATCACGGAGAGGCTCGCTTCATCGAAGGTGCCATGCTTCAACTGCATCATCTGCACGGGAGCCCCGCGCCGGCTTCCGATTTCCGTGGCCAAGTCCTCCCCGAAGACAGGTAACTCCCTGCCCTCCGGCGTGCGAACGTGCGTCGGAAGGTCTTCCCGACCGCCGTTCCCTCGGCGGAGCGGAGCAAACAGAAGCAGGTCGGGAAGCTCGCTCGCCGAGAGCCAAGGGAACCCGCTGCGGTCGTCCAACCGCCGAAGGGCCAATCGCCTGTCACCGTCGAGGCCGTGCCAGCCCAGCGTGGCGTTCTCGAGCCGTTCGCCGCCCATGGACTTTACGGGATACCGGAAGATCGCTTCGATCCGTCCTATTTCTACAGGCATGCTCGATCCGAGTCCGCCCAACGCCAGCCGCAAGCTGCGGGGCGCGTTGGCGCGGCCATTGCGCGGCCGCCCCTCTTATTTCTCAACGATCTTCCAGTACGAGTCCTTGGTCACGATTTTTCCGTCCTTAAACTCCAGGAGATCGACTCCGCGAACGCGGATGGCCTCGCCCGACTTCGTGGTGCCTGTCAATAGCCATGTCGACACCCCGAGGTTGCCCGCAACCCAGTGGCGATCGTCGCCGTAGTGGACATCGGGCAGACCTGCGAATCGGCCAGCGAGCCCCTGTCGGACGCCGGCCTTCCCGACAAAATGCTGGCCGCGAGGCTCGGGACCTCGAGGCATGTAGAACTCACAGTCGTCGGCAAAGAACTCCATGATGGCGTCCAAGTCGTGCGCATTGAAGGCCGCGAGAAACTGCTTCAGTGTCGCGAGAGTCGGAGGGGTCGACCCGCCACTTGCAGAAGCGCGCGGCGCGTGCATCGCAGCGGCGAGGATCAACGCACCGAATATCATTCCTGTCCCCACGTGATGGGCCCACATCGCTACCCTCCGGCTTCTTTCCGCCCGATAAGAAAGGCACGGGTCGTCGTGTGTACGACGTCGGGTTCTTATACCGCGAAATCCGGTCCCCGAGACGCCTCAGTTGCGGCGACCTCGAGGGGGCGAGAGCCGCCCGGAGTGAGAGTTGGATTTCCGCGCTACCATGACGCCATGAACGCGCTCGACATCGGCCTCATCATCCTCATCGTGTTGGGCGCGGGGATCGGTCTTGCGCGCGGGCTCGTCCGGATCCTGATCGGCATCCTCTCGCTCGTCGTCGCCTTCTTCCTGGCCAGCCGCTACCAAGACCAGATCGCCGCCGTGATGACCTCGCGGCACGTCGCGGAGGCCCCGGCACGGATCGCGGCCTACGTCCTCGTTTTCGTGGCGACGATGATCGCCGGCGGACTCGTCGCCTGGGTCGTCGGGAAGATCCTGAAGCTCGCCATGTTGTCGTTTCCCGATCGATTGGCGGGCGGGGCGCTCGGGATCGTCGCCGCACTCCTGGCCGCGGCGTTTCTCGTCCATCCGCTCGTCGCGTCGTCGCCCGACGGTTCGCGGCTGCTTGCCACGTCGAAGCTCGCGCCGTACGTCAGCGTCGTCGCCGACCTCGGAAACGCCATGGCTCCGGATGCGGTCGCGACGCGCTATGACCGAGGCATCGAGTCGCTCCGTAGAGTTTGGCGCGGCGAGACGGCCGTCCCCGTCGACAAGGTGAAAAAGGCCCTCACCAAGGCCCTGGAAAAAGGGGAGAAGGCCGTTGCGGACGTCAAGAAAAAGGTCGTCGAGGAGTCGAAGAGCAAACCGTGAACGGCGCGCTCTCCGTACCGCAGATCTCGCGTGAAGAGCTGGCCGCGCGCCTTCACGATCCTTCGCTGACCATCGTCAACGTGCTGCCCGCGCAAGCGTGGACGGCCCAGCGCATCCCCGGCTCGCTGTCGCTCCCCGAAGCGGAAATCGCCACCCGCGCCGCTGGCCTCCTTCCCGACCGCAACGCCGACATCGCCGTCTACTGCGCAAGCCCGACGTGACACGCCGGGGAGCGGGCCGTCGGCCTGCTGCGTGGACTCGGGTACACCCGCGTGCGTGACTTCGACGGCGGCCTCGCGGAATGGACCGCGGCCGGCCTTCCCGTGGAGACGGGGGACATTCTGGTCCGCCCTTCGGGGACTCCCGGCGCGAGACGCGTCGAACGGAAACGCAGGATGTTCCCGCTGACGCAAAAGCTCGCGGCCCCGTTGTTGTGGGTGGCCCAGCGCTCGTTCCGCGGTTTGCTCGCGACGTGGCTGCTGACCAACGTCGGATGCGGCGTGCTGTACTGGCTGGTGAGCTTCATCCCCGGGCACGGGTTGCGCGAGGCGTCGCAGCCCATCGGGCACGACGCCGCGGCGCTGCTCGAGGCCGTGTACTTCAGCTTCGTCACTGGGCTCTCGATCGGCTTCGGCGACATCGTGCCCGTGGGCGCCGTTCGCGTGCTCGCGGTCATCCAGGGTGGCGCGTGCCTGCTCGTGTTCGGCGCGATCATCTCGAAGCTCGTCTCGGGGCGGCAAGAGGCGCTGATGTCCGAGATCCACCGCATCGCCTTCGAAGACCGCCTGGGCCGTGTCCGCACCAACCTCCACCTGGTGGTTTCCGAGATCCAAGAGATCTCGGCCAAGTGCGGCGACGGCCGCGCCACCCCCGCCGCGGTTCAAACGCGCATCGAAAGCGCCGCCGCCATCTTCACCGGGGAGCTGAGGGCGATCCATGACCTGCTCTACCGCCCGCAAACCGCCCCCGACGAGGACGTCTTGGAGTCGATCCTGGCGCACCTCGACGGCGGCCTGCGCGAATTCGAAGCCCTGCTCGATTGCATGACCGCCGAATTCCGCGACGCGCCGGCCCTCGCGGCCAGCGTCCGGGTGATCGCCAACCTCTCGAACGAGATCTGCGGGGAATGCGTGCCCCGGGATTACGCACCGCACCTCAAGGTGTGGATGGATCGTATCCAGGCGCATGCGCGGAAGCTGCTCAGTGCCCGGGCGTAGGGCCGCGTGGATCGGCGGCCTCGCGGTCGTCCTCGTGACGATCGTCGTCGTGGCGGCCATCCGCTTTGCGGGGCCTCCGATCTACGACGGCGACGGTTGGTATCACATCAAGTACGCGACGATTCTCTACCACGACGGGATCTCGCGGACCTTTCCGTGGTTCCAGGAGTCGTTCCTCAAGGACCGTTTCACGGATCTCAACATCCTCTACCACCTCCTGCTCATTCCGTTCACCTTCGGTGACCTGCCCACAGGCGCACGGATCGCGTCCATCCTGTTCGCGGCAACGACGATGGGGCTGTTCTTCGCGACGGTCCGGGCGCTCCGCGTGCCGTGGCCTTGGCTGTGGAGCTTGGCCCTTCTCGCTTGGGCGCCGTCTTTCACTTTTCGTCTCACCTTCACGCGCCCCCTCGTGCTCGCCATCGGTCTCGCCATTGCGGGAACGGGGGCGATCCTTCTCGGGAAGCGACGTCTCGCCTTCGTGCTCGCGTTCTTGTACACGTACTGGCACTGCTCGTACCACCTCCTCCCGTGCGTTGCGTTCCTTCACGATGCCGTGCGCGACAAGATCGAAGGCGAGGGCCTGTTCGACCGTTTTCGCACGACGCTGTGGACCCTGGGCGGGGTGGCCGCCGGGTGCGTCCTGACGCCGTATTTCCCGAACAACCTCCACATGTGGTGGGTGACGAACGTCGACGTGCTGCGCACGTCGTGGGTCATGGGCGACGCGTTGCGCGTGGGGACCGAGATGATGCCGGTCCGGACGAACGATCTCCTGGCGGCGAACGCCGGCGTCTTCGCCGTGTTGGCCGCGGCGCTGTCGCTGATCGCCGTGGGGCGCCGCGCCTCGCAAGAGGCGCGGACCCTCCTTCCCATCGTGCTCGGCTTCCTCGGTTTGTCCTTTCTCAGTCCTCGATTCGTCGAGTTGTGGGCGCCGTTCACCTTTCTGCTCGCCGGTGTCGCGGTGCGGGATGCGATGCCCGACTGGGCGCCCGCGTCGCGAGCCGCACGACGCTTCGGACTCGCCGCGGTCGTGCTCGCGATCGCGGCCGGCCTGGCGTCCACGGTGGCCGACGATCGTGAGTCCGCCGCCGCGGAAGATCCTCCCGATTACCTGGCGGCCGCGGCGTGGATGAGAGGCAACGTCCCGGCCGGGGAGACGATCTTCCATCTGGGCTGGGACGAATTTCCGGAGCTGTTTTTCGCCGATGAGACGCACAACTACCTGATCGGCCAGGACCCGACGTTCATGTGGGTCACCGATGCCGACCGCACGCGGCTTTGGGTGCGGATCGCGCACGGGTACGTGCCCGAGGTCTACGCGCCGATCCGCGACACGTTCCGGTGCCGCTTCGCGTTCGTGCCGTCCCAATACGTGACGTTTCTCAAGCTGGCCCGCCGCGACCCGCGCTTCATCGCCAGGTATCGCGACGCGGCGACCACCGTGTTCGAGCTGACCGACCGCCGGGGGCTCGTCGGCGATTGGGACGCGACCGGCGCCTGGCCCGACCCCTCGAGGCGTTTGTTCGAGACGCCCCTCGGATCGGAGCCCCCGGCCCCCACGTCCGCGATCCGGGGCGTCGACGGCTTCGTGGATCTCGACGCGGCCTTGAACGTGCCCCGGACGTGGACGGACACGTGCGCCGTTGCCAAGGCGACCTGTGACGCCAAAGCGCAAGGGGATGAGACGCTCGGCGTCACGAGCGACGACGCGCTGCGCGTTTACGTCAATGGCGTCGCCGTCTACGAGCAGTCGCCCTATCTCCACCCCTTGCCCGGGATGCCCGGCGGGCCGCCGCTCTCGTTGTCCGCGTTGACGGGCGGTTCCGGTGGCCTCGAAGAGAAGTTCTTCCCCGTGACCTGGAAGGCGGGCGCGAATACGATCGCCGTCAAGACGTGCCGGTACGGCGACGACTTCGGGTTCGTGCTCAGCCGGCGCGCCCCTTCCAAGCCGTCGTGAGGCCGAAGATCGCGCGAAGCCGGGCCCACCACTGGATCGCCACCAGGACCGCCACCCCCAACGGGTGGAAAACAACACCGATCACGGAGGAGCGGAACCTCACCGCGCAAGCCCCCCGCCCCGCGTAACTCATCGCCGTCCCCAAGGCCGCGAGGGTGGTGGCACCCTGGGGGAGTTCCCCCGCGATCCCGGCGCCCAGGAGAGCGACCGGGAGCACGTGGCCGCCGAGCAGCAACACGGTCCACGGAACGATTCCACCCCAGGTCGCCATGCCCTCGGTCGCGTTCTTGGCAAAGCCGCGCCACACCTCGCCCGCGCTTTGGTACATGCGGCAGGTCGCAAGATCGGTCGCATCGAACAGGTCGGTCGAAAAGCCCGCGCGACGGAAGGCTCGGGGGAGTTTCACGCCGTCGTGGCGCGAGTCTTTCAGGGCGGCGTGGCCCGTCGAGGTCTCGTAGGCGTCGCGCCGCGCGGCGAACAGCTGCCCGCACCCCGCGCCGTACGCGGGGTCGGTGCTCGCGCGCATGCGCCCGATCGGGAGGTAGCCCAGCAACGTCACGTGGATCAGCGGGATGACGAGCGTCTCGAGAAAAGTCTCCGTCCTTTCGCGAGGGACGCCCGACACCAACCCCGCGCCGCTTTGCGCAAGGAACGCCGCAATGCGGTCCGCGGCCCTCGGGGCGAGGCGGACGTCGGCGTCCACGAAGAGGAACACGTCCCGGCGGGCGCGCGAAGCGAGCACGGCGCACGCGTGTTGTTTCCCGTTCCAACCCGGCGGCAGGGGAGGCGCCGGCTCGCAGCGCACGCGTTGGTCGGTGGCCGCGATCGCCGCGACGATTGCGGCCGTGCGGTCCGTCGAGTGATCGTCGAGGACGACGACCTCGAGTGCGTCGCCGCCGCTTGCGAGGGCGCAACGGACGGCCTCCTCGATTCCGGTTTCCTCGTCGCGCGCCGGGATCAGGATTGAAACCCCCCGCGGGGTGTTTGGCGGCCCGGGCGCGGGGCGATAGACGCGCAGGTTTCTCGCGATCATCGCCGCGGGGAGGGCGGCCAGGGCGAGAGCGACCCAGGCGAGAGCGAGCATCAAGGGGTCTTACCGCCGTGGCTTGCGTCCAGCCGCTCGCCGCGCAGGCGCGCCTTCAAGCGCC
Organism: Acidobacteriota bacterium; assembly: GCA_031393555.1. GTDB lineage: Bacteria > Acidobacteriota > Polarisedimenticolia > Polarisedimenticolales > DASRJG01 > DASRJG01. Next base: position 2,811 of record JANMVW010000246.1, on the reverse strand, counting down.
GCCACGCATCGTACACACCGCCGACCCCGGCGCGTCCACCGAGGATCGTTCCGAACGCGTCGGCGTCCCGCCGGAGAACGAGCTGGGCCAGTGCGTCCTGCGCCGACGCCAGCCGCTCCTCGACGAGGGCCGTCCACGCTTCAGGAGGAAGCGTCGCGCCCCGCTCGACGCGGACCGGATCGCCGAAGCGCAGCAGCGCCTCGGGCGTCCGCTCTTCCCAGAAGGGGAGCTCGATGGCGAGCGGCAGGATCCACGCATCGTCGAGTCCGTGCGCGAGGTGGCCGACGCCCGCTTGCAGTCCCGGGGGCCGCAGGCGAGGGTCGGCGAAGTGTCCTTGCGCCGTGATCCACAAGGTGGCGCCGGGGCGACGGAGGATCGCCCGCGACGTGCGCAGGAACGAAGCCGCGCCGCGGGCGGTGCCGCGCTCGACCGGGAAGAGCCCGAGCTTGCCGAGAAACGCGTACTTGCCGAGGGCCTCGGCGTCGATCGGCGCGAAGTGTTCACGCGCCGCAAAGCGCGCGTTGGCGAGCGCGATCCCGAGCAGCGGATCCCACCACGACGGGTGGTTCATCACGACGATCAACGGCCGCGACCCGGCCTCCGGCGGTCGGGGCTCGCGCGCGAGCCGGACGGCGTGGAGGTGTCTGCGGCAGTACCCCCTCGCGTAGCGGGAAAACCAGGAAAGCAGCGGCTTCGAAATCTTCGGGGCCGCCCCGCCGCGCGTGGCTTGCGCGTTCATGCGCCTGCTGCGGCCAGGTCTTGGTGGAGCGTGTCGGCGGCGATCCACCCCGACATCAGGACCATCGGCATTCCCGGGCCGGGGTGCGCCGCGCCGCCGGCCAGATAGAGCCCGCGGACGTCGGGGCTGCGGTTGACCGGTTTGAAGGCGCCCAAGAAACGGCCGTGGCTCGCCAAGCCGTAGATCGCGCCGTTCAGCACGCGGTACCGGTCGTGGATGTCCTGCGGCGTCAGCGCGCGCTCGAACACGATGCGTTCTTCGAGGTCGGCGAGGCCCGCGGTGCGCTTCAATTTGTCGAGGATCACGCGGCGATACGCGGGGAGCATGCGCGACCAGTCGTGATGGGGGCGGAGGTAGGGCGCGTGAACCAGGACGTAGAGCGCTTCGCCGCCTTCGGGCGCGACCCCGCGCTCGGTGCGCGACGGAGCCGCAAGGTAGCAGGTCGGGTCGGGAGCGGGTTCGCCCTTTTTGTAGATCGCGTCGAACTCCTCTTCGGGATCGCGGGAGAAGACGAAGTCGTGGTGGAGAAGATGGTCGTACGCTTTCTTCAGCCCGAGGTACAAAACGACCCCGGAGCAGGCCGGCTCGTAGCGGCGTCGGCCCAGGAACTTCGTCCCGTTCGCAGGGTCGAGCAGTTCGCGATGCGTGCGAACCGCGTCCATGTTCGAAACCACCGCCGAGCAGGGCACCTTCTCGCCGCCTTCGGTTTCGACCGCGACCGCGCGATCGTTTTCCACGACGATGCGGCGGACGCCGCACCCCGTCCGGATCGTCACTTCAAGCGAGCGGGCGAGCGCTTCGAGCGCCACGGGGACCGCCCGCGTCCCGCCCTTGGGGTACCAGATCCCTTCCTGGGTCTGCATGTGCGCGATCCCGCACAGCACGGCCGGGGCGTTGTACGGGGACGATCCGATGTACTGCGTGAAGTGGTCGAGCATCTGCGCCACGCGCGCCTCCGGGACGAACCCGCGAACGGTGCCCGCGACGGTTCTTCCCATCCTCAGCGCCATCACGTCGCCGAGGGTTCCCGCCCGGAACGACGCGCGCATCTTGAACATGTCCCCGATCGATCCGATCGGCTTCCAGAAGAAGTAGCGCTCGGAGATGTCGTGCAGGCGAGCCGCGTATCCGAGGAACTTGCGGTAGCGCGCGGCGCTCCCGGGGGCGAGCGCGTCGAGAGGCCCGTCCATCGCGGCGGGGTCTTCGCACAGGTCGAGGGTCGTCCCTCCTTCGAAAAAGCAGCGCCATTGGGGGTCGAGACGGATGAGCTCGACGTCGTGCGCGAGCTCGCGCCCCGCCTCGCTCCAGATCCTTTTCAAGACCGACGGGACGGTGAGGATCGTCGGCCCCATGTCGAAGCGGAACCCCTCTTCCTCGAGAACCGCCGCCTTTCCGCCGAGCCAGGAGTTGGCCTCGAAAAGGACGACCTTGTGGCCCCGCGCCGCGAGGGTCGCCGACGCAGCCAGCCCACCCAGGCCCGACCCGATGACGACAACCGGAGCGGCCGCGCTCATGCCCGCGCCCTTTCGCGGCGGGCGAGCGCGCAGGCAAGGGCGTAGAGCCCGGCCGCGCGTGCGCGCCAGGTGCCGGCATGGGCCGCTCGGAGGTACGAGAGAAAGATCGAAGCATCGCGAGCCCGGGGCGGGTCGAGGTGTTGGAGCATCCGCCCCCGACGGATCGAGACGGTCTTGACGGCGGTCAGCTCAAGAAGTCCCTCGGCCCCGCGCGTGACGCCGAAGCCGCTCGCCCGTCGTCCGCCGAAGGGAAGGCGTGGATCGGCCGTCGGCGCGATGACGTCGTTGACGACCACGCATCCGACCTCGAGCCGGCCGGCCATCCGGCGGGCGGCGTCCAACGGACCGAACACGGCGGCGCCCAACGCGTAGGGGTTGGCGTTGGCCGCGGCGACGGCGTCGTCGTCGGTTTCCGTCGGGATGAGCGAGATCACCGGAGCGAAAAGATCCTCGGTCAAGAGAGGCATCCCGGCGCGGGCGTTGGCGACGACGAGCACCGGCATCGATGTGCCGCCGTCGGCCCGACCCGAAGCGAGGCGAGCCCCGGAAGCGACGGCA
>JANMVW010000239.1:0-2770 GCA_031393555.1 Acidobacteriota bacterium | reverse complement strand
ATACCGTTTTCGATGACGCAGCCGCCACTCCGATCGCCTCGGGCGTGGCTCCCTTCACGGGCTCGTTCAAGCCGGATGCCCCTCTTTTGGTCCTCAACGGACTCGCGGCGAACGGCACCTGGTCGCTCGAGGTCCAGGACTTGGCGGCCGTGGATACGGGAACCATCACCGCGTGGGAAATCCAGCTCTCGTTCCCGGCGGAGCAGTGCCCGACGGTCGGGCAGGTGACCCTCGACAAGAACTCGTACCAGTGCAACGAGACCGTGCAGATCCACGTCGTGGACTTCTCGATCGTCGGCGCCGGTACGCAACCCGTCACCATCGTGTCGGGCGCCGAGCCGGCCGGCGAGACGGTCGTCCTCACCGAGACCCCGGCGAGTTCCGGGTCGTTCGTCGGCAGCATCCCGCTCACGACGGCGGCGGCCTCGGGCGGCGACGGGTTCCTCTCCATCGCCGACGGAAACACGATCACCGTCACCTACATCGACGCCGACGACGGCTACGGCGGATTCAATATCCCGAGAACGGATACCGCCGTCATCGACTGCGGCGGGCCCACGATCACGAACGTCCAGGCGATCAACGTCACTGGGCGGAGCGCGGACATCACCTGGACCACGGGCGAGCTTTCGAACTCCGAGGTCTTCTACGGATCCGTGCCGCCGCCGGTCTCCACGGTGTCGTCCGCGGCGTTCGTGACCAGCCACTCCCTGCACCTGAGCGGACTCGTTCCGTGCACCACGTACGTCTTCTACGTCCGGTCCACGGACGTGACCAACAACAGCAGCGTCGCGGACAACGGCGGGATCTACTTCAGCTTCACGACCACGGCCGACACCCAGCCGGTCTTCACCTATAGCGGCCCCGCGGTTCCGATCCCGGACAACAGCGCTACGGGTGCGACGGCTGCGATCGTCGTGACCGACGTCCGGGAGCTCCTCGACGTCAACGTTCTGATCAACATCGCCCACCTCAACGTCGGCGATCTCCAGGTCTCCCTGATCGCTCCGAACGGAACCGCGATCCCTCTCGCCTTGAATCGCGGCGGAACGGGCGACAACTTCACGAACACGCTCTTCGATGACTCGGCCGCGGGCCCGATCTCGGGCGGCACCGCCCCCTTCACCGGCAGCTTCAAGCCGGAAGGAAGCCTTGCGGTTCTCAACGGACTCCTCTCGAACGGAACGTGGACGCTCAAGGTCAAAGACCTCGTGGCAGCCAACACCGGATCGATCACCTCGTGGCAGCTGCGTCCGACCTTCCCGGCGATCGCTTGCAACACTCCGTTCGTTCAGGAGGCTTCGCACTCCGTGACCGACACGTGCGGCGGCGGCGGTTCGAACTCCATCGTCGATCCGGGCGAGGACCTCTCGATCCCGGTGCAGTTGGCCAACACCGGTTACGCGGGCGCCACCGGCGTCGTCGCGACGATCTCCACCGTGACGCCCAACGTGGTCATCCTCGACGGAACGACCAACTACGGCTCGCTTCCGCTCGGCGCGTTCAGCTCCGGCGACGGACCCTTCGTCGTCAGCATCGGAAGCACGGTGCCCTGCGGCACCTTGATCACCTTCAACCTTGCGGTCACCGCGAACGAGGGTTCGTGGAACGACTCGTTCACCGTGCGGGTCGGCAACCAGCCGATTGCGACCAACACCTTCCCCTCGACCGACACGCCGAAGCCGATTCCGGACGTTCGCACGCCGCCGACGCTCTCGTCGATCGTCATCGGGAGCGCCGGGCTCGTCTCCGACGTCAACGTCACCATCAACATCACCCACACGTTCGACGCCGATCTCGACATCTTCCTGATCGGACCGAACGGCACGCGCGTCGAGTTGACCACCGACAACGGCGGCAGCGGCGATAACTTCACCAATACCGTGTTCGACGACCAGGCGGCGACGTCGATCACAGCCGGCGCGGCCCCGTTCGCCGGGTCGTTCAAGCCCGAAGGGCTGCTGTCCAGCCTGAACGGAATTTCGGCGGCCGGAACCTGGACGCTCGAGATCACCGACGACGCGAACCTCGATTCCGGCACGCTGAACTCGTGGTCGCTGACGATCACGAACCCGGCGGGCGCCTACCAGTGCACGTCGTGCAGCCTGGCGCCTCCCGGAGAGGCGACAAACCTGTTGTTCACGTCGAAGACCTCGGCCTCTTGGTCGTCGGCGGCGGGTGCGAGCGGTTACTACCTGTACCGCGGTGAGTCTGCCGATCTGCCGAAGTTGCTCGACGCCAGCGTTGACTCTTGCCAGGTTGGGCTGACCAACGGCCTCTCGCTGGCGGGCATCGCGGATCCTCCGGCCGGCCTCCAGTGGTACCTGGTCCGTGGCTGGAACAGCGGTGGGTACGGCTCGCCGGGCGCCGCAACGGCGGGAACGCGCGTCCACGACTCCTCGGGGACCTGCCCCTGAGTTAGGATCCACAGGGGTCCGTTGATCCATCTGAAAGCCCCGTCCCCTCGTGGGGGCGGGGCATTTTCTTTTCGTTGTTGTTGAGGTAGCGTGCGCCGCGAGGGGAGCGCGTGAAGTCGAAGGCCTGGTCGGACAGGACATTGTGCGCCGCGCTATTCCTCGTGGCCGCGATGGTCCGCGTCTTGTTCCTCGCGGGGACCGTGGACCGCGATCTTCCCTTCAGCATCTTTTACTACGGCGACAGCCGGATCTATCGCGAGTTCGCCCTCGCGTTGATTCGCGGCGACCTCTTCGACCAGGGGATACCGCTTCACCCCCCGGCGTTTGCGTACGTCCTGTCGTGGATCATCGGG
>JANMVW010000224.1:0-2446 GCA_031393555.1 Acidobacteriota bacterium | reverse complement strand
CCGCCTACGTGCTCACGCTCGCGAAGTAATTCCCACCGAAATGAAGCCGGGGCCCGCGTCCCGCGGGCCCCGGATAGCCGCCCAACCTAGAACTGGAAGCCGATGACGACGGGGATGAACTCGGTCTTTTCGGGGCCGGTCTGATACGAGATATAGCTCGCTTCCATGTAGAACTTCCGCTTGATGGTCACGCCGATCCCACCGGTCCAGCACCAGTCGTAGCCCGAATGCCTTACGGCGGTTCCCGTCGTGGGGTCGGGCGCGGAATAGGTCAGCGTACCGTACCCGGCTCCCGCATAGACGTAGCCGAAGGTCTTCGCGCTTCCAAACTTCACGAGAACGTCGAAGTCGAAGCCGTACACGCGACCGCCGCCTTGTCCGTTTTTTCCCACGGTATCGCCGTAGTAAGCGGCGGCGCGTCCCCCGACGATCTTCTCAACGTAGAGCGAACGGCTGTGGATGAAATACGAGGGGTCGTTGAACTCTGAAAACGGTCCCTGGGGGAGCAGCACGCCGGCGCCGACGCCGACGAGCGACCCAGTGGACTGGCTCTTCGAGGAACCGGTCTTGGCCGCGGTGGGTGTCGATCCAAAGGCCAAGACGAAAACAAAGGCGAGAGCGCAGAATGCGGGACCAAGTGAACGCAACACATTCTCCTTTAGCCGGTCCCGCTGCCGGACCCGGGCTTCGGCCGCTTGGTGACGGACGCCGCGATGTAGTCGCGGTTCATCCTCGCGATCGTCTCCAAAGAGATTCCCTTGGGACACGCGGCTTCGCATTCGCCGTGATTCGTGCACGAGCCGAACAGTTCCGCGTCCATCCGCGCCACCATGTTCAAGGCGCGCGGGTCGCGCTCGGCTTGGCCCTGGGGGAGTAGTCCGAGGTGGCTGATCTTTGCGGCGACGAACAGCGACGCCGACGCGTTCGGGCACGCGGCGACGCAAGCGCCGCAGCCGATGCAAGAGGCGGCGTCCATCGAGCGCTCGGCGGCGTCCTTCGGCACCGGGATCGCGTTGCCGTCGGGGGAACTCCCCGTCGGGACCGAGACGAACCCACCCGCCTGAATGATCCTGTCGAACGCGCGACGGTCCACCACCAGGTCGCGGATCACGGGAAACGCCGCGGCGCGCCAGGGCTCGATCGTGATCGAGTCGCCGTCCTGGAACGAGCGCATGTGCAACTGGCAGGTGGTCGTCAGCTTGCGCGGTCCGTGCGGGCTGCCGTTGATGACCATCCCGCACGTGCCGCAGATCCCTTCGCGGCAGTCATGGTCGAACGCGATCGGGACCTCGCCCTTCGCGATCAGCCGCTCGTTGACGACATCGAGCATCTCGAGAAACGACATGTCCGGGCTGACGCCGGTGGCCGGGTACGTGACGAAGCGGCCCTTGTCGGAGGCGGAGGCCTGACGCCAGACGTGGAGGGTGATGTCCATGGCTACTTGTAGCTCCGCGTCGCGAGGTGCACGTTTTCGAACTCGAGCGGCTCGACGTGGCGCATGGGCTTTTTATCCTGGCCTTGGTATTCCCAGGCCGCGACGTGGCAGAAGTTCTGGTCGTCGCGAAGCGCCTCGCCCTCTTCAGTTTGGTACTCCTCGCGAAAGTGGCCGCCGCACGACTCGCGGCGCGTCAGCGCATCGAGGCACATCAACTCGGCCAGTTCGAGGAAATCCGCCAATCGTCCGGCGTGCTCGAGGGACGGGTTCAACTCGGCTCCGTCCCCCAGCACCCTGACGTTCTTCCAGAACTCCTCGCGGAGCTTCGGGATCGCGGCAAGCGCCAGGGTCAAACCCTTCTCGTTTCGGGCCATGCCGCAGTGCTCCCACATGATTTTCCCGAGCTCGCGGTGGAACGACGCCGTCGAACGATTCCCCTTGATGCCCAGGAGCGTCGTATTCCGCGTCGCCACCTCGGCCTCGGTGCGTCGCACCTCGGGGTGGTCGGAGGCGATCCTGTCGAGCTTGGTCGAAGCGAGGTAGTTCCCGATCGTGTAGGGGATGACGAAGTAGCCGTCGGCCAACCCCTGCATCAGCGCGGACGCCCCGAGCCGGTTCGCACCGTGGTCCGAGAAGTTCGCCTCGCCGATGACGTGCAGCCCCGGCAGCGTCGACATGAGGTTGTAGTCGACCCAGAGGCCGCCCATCGTGTAGTGCACGGCGGGGAATATTCGCATCGGGACCTGGTAAGGATTCTCGTCGGTGATGCGCTCGTACATGTCGAACAGGTTGCCGTACCGCTCGCGGATCGCGTCTTCTCCGAGCCGCTTGATCGCGTCGGCGAAGTCGAGGTACACGCCCAAGCCCGTCGGGCCGACCCCCCGTCCCACGTCGCATACTAGCGTCGCGGCGCGCGAAGAGATGTCTCTCGGGGAGAGGTTGCCGAAGCTGGGGTACTTGCGTTCGAGGTAGTAGTCCCGCTCGCCCTCGGGGATCGCCGATGCCGGCCTC
>JANMVW010000098.1:0-8598 GCA_031393555.1 Acidobacteriota bacterium | reverse complement strand
CGATGCGCTTCTCCGCTTCATCGCCTACGTCCTTATTGGCCTGGCCGCAGCCGTCGCCTTCGACACGGAGCGATCGCGCCGCCGCTTCGCGCTCGTGCTCGCCGTCACCGCGCTCTTCCAGGCGACTTACGGCTCCGGCGAGTACTTGACCGGCCGTCAGCACATCTTCGGGTTCGCGAAGAAGTACTTCCTCGAATCCGCGACCGGGACATTCATCAATCGCAATCACTTCGCGACCCTCCTCGCAATCGCTCTCCCGTTCGCTCTCACCCTGGCGGTCCCCCGCCGCGGCAATCGCCAGAGGCGGGGTTGGCGAGACCGTGTCGTCCGGCTTTCCGAAGGATTCGAGTTGCGGCGCTTGTTTGCCGTGCTCGCATCGGCGCTCATCTGGATGGGGCTTCTGCTTTCGCACTCCCGCGCCGGACTCTTCGCCGCCTTGGTCGGCGTGGCGATCGTGCTCATTCGCTACCGCCGCGAACGTGCCGCTCGCTGGGCCGGCGCGATCGGCGCCGGCGTGCTCATCGTCCTTCTCTCCGCGGAACTCACGCAGGCCCCGGGCGAACGGTTCCTGGCGACCAAGGACGACCTGAACGCCAAGGCCGGCCGTCTGGCCGCCTGGCGCGACACCCGTTCGCTCGTCACCGCGCGCCCGCTCCTGGGCTGGGGTTTCGGCACCTTCGAGAGTGCCTTCCCCACCGTGCAGTCGGCGGACATCGACGTGCACTTCGACCACGCGCACAACGACTGGCTCGAATGGACGACCGAAGGGGGAGTGATCACACTGCTCGCCGCAATGACCTTGCTCGCCCTCGCTCTGCGCCGGAGCGATACAGCCAGCCGCGCCGCGCTGGTTGCCGTCGCAGTGCATGCCGTCTTGGATTTCTCTCTCAGGATCCCCGCCGTAGCGGTGGCGACGGCGGGAACGATGGGGTTGGGGTATTCCGCCTACGCTGCGGCGACCAATTCGCGTAAGGCCGTGAGGGATTTCCCGCCGCCGACGCAGAACAATTCGGGCCCGAGCTCGTTTTTGAGCCGCATGAGAATCAAACGGCCAGCCTCCGCGACGCTCTCCCGGCCCGATGGACCCTAAAGGACGAAGCAGAGTTGCGGCGCATGACACGGGCACCCCGAACCCTGACGCTTTGGGTCGCTGCCACCTCGGTCGCCGTTTTTGGCTTGGCGTCCGTCGCTTGCTATCGGCCGGGCGGCGTCACTTATCGCGATCTCGCCGTGGTCTCTCTGAGAAACGCGCTCGTCGCCCTCGACGACAAATCCCTGGATTCCAAGTCCCGTCTCACGGCCTACAGCGAAGGACTCCGCAGGACCGACTTGCTGTTGCGCCGTGCGCTTGAATCGAACCCCACGGACACGGCCTCGATCGAGCGCATGGCCACGGTGCGCTGGGAGGCGGGAGTCCTCGCCGGAACCACGGACGCCGACTCCGTAGCATCACTCATGAACATCGCCGCCACCCGGGCCCCTCGGGTTCCCGAGATCCACGCCGGCCTTGGCGACCTCTTCTACAGGATGGGACTACCAGAAAGAGCCTCGCCCTTCATGAAGCGCGCGGTAGAACTTTCGCCATCGATGGCGATCAGAGCGGTCGCGACGATGCAGGCGGCCGGGGTCCTCCCCGGGGAGATCCTTGATGTATTGCCCCCCGTGCCGGAGGTATTGATCGCGGTGAGGGATCAATTCATCGCTTCCGGGCAGGGTTTGTCCTACCTGGATCATGTCGAGCACCAGCTTGCCCGCGCGACGCCAATGTTGCTCACGATCTACGGCGAAGCGTGCCGAGAACTTCGCGTTCCGGAGCGGCTGAGAGATCGAATCGTCGCGCTGCCTTCAACTCGGGATCCGGGAGTGCGCGCCGCGCGATTGTGCCAGACGGCTCACGCGTGGCTCTCCCTCGGTGACCCGCAACGCGCGCTGGTGCTGGCCGACGAAGCCCGACGCGCCACTCCCACCGACCCGGGGGTTATCGAATTTTACGGCGAGGTGGCGCTCGCGGGGGGCCTTGGCGAGGAAGCCGAAACCGCTTTCAGGCGATCTCTCGAACTCGTACTCGCGCTCGCGGAGGGGGCCGAACCCACACGCCGCGCACGCCTCTACGACGCCCTCGGGCGCAGCCTCGAGGTCCAAGGTCGCGCCGATTTCGCCTATGACGCGTTTCGACGCGCTGTCGAGATCGATCCCTCCTTCCGAAACGCGGCGGCACGCGTTGCAGCCTACGAACATCTCTCGTCGAGCCCCCCCCCTTGAGCCGATCACATCGAACGGGCGCGAAGGGCTCCGAGACCGGCCATCGCGCCGGACGAGTCGCACGCTCCGTCAAATCGTGGGAACCTGCAATCTCGTCGGCCGGCCCGACGGAAATCGTCTTAGAATCCGTCCATGCGAATTCGTCGTGCCACTGGGATCGCCGTCATCGCCCTCACGGTGCTCGTCGCTGCGGCGTGCGGTGGGGGCGCAGAGACGCCAACGTCCGCAACCGCACACGGGACACCATCACCCGCGCCACCTCCCGCGAAAGCGGTGGACACCACCGTCAACTCCAAGGGACTCCGGGAACCCCGCGAGGTCGCATATGCGAAGCCCAAGGGGCGCATGCGCATCATTTGCGTCGGAGCCTCGGCCACTTTTGGCGACGGGGTCGCGCGTGATGCGACGTACGAAGCCTGGATGCAAAAGAACATGCGCGGCCGCGGCTACGATGTCGAGGTTCTGAACGCCGGTAAGCCGGGGCGGAGTCTGGTCGAGTCCGCGAACCTGCTTGAAAGCGAATTGCTCAAGTACGATCCGAGCTTGGTGATCGTCTCCGTACAGAAGGACGAAAGTTCGGGCACGGCGGAGGATCTCCGAAAGATCGAGACGATGCTGGCGGCGAAAGGGATCGTGTACATTCTCCTCGCCATCCCCGACTACGCGGCCGTCGAGGGTTACACGCCAAAACCGCCGGCGGTTTACGTCGTGCCGTCCAAGGCCGCGCTCGACGTGTTCGACTCCGAAAGCGCCATGGTCGACACCAGGGGACACTGGACGGAGTTTGCGCACAAGAAGATGGGGAACGCACTTGCCGAGTTGATCGTCGGCGCACCACTCATCTGCTGCGCAACGGGGCCGCAACCGGCGAATCCCTGAAGCATCGGCCCGCGCCTGTCGACATCCCTCAGGTTTCGTTCTCCATGCGGGAAGCGGAGGCACCTGACCGGAAACCCTATCGACTTGCCGCCGGTCCCTCTCTAGAATCGCCGCCGTGAAAACCCAGCCACCGTTTTCGAGTTCCATCGGGAAACGGTTGCCGCTCCTCTTCGTGCTTCTCGCGGCGCTGTCCCCCACCGTTTTCGCCCAGTCGATCTCACCTCTCGACCCGCCGGACACCGCGCACTATCTCAAGTGGGGCCCCGTTTGGGCGCGCCCCGGTTTCGCCATATCCGACCTGGGATACGACAGCAACGTCTTCGCCGTTCCGGACAGCGCAAAACTGCCTGACGGCACGCCTGTGCGTCCCGTCGGCGACTATTTCGTCGCGTTGTCTCCTCGAATTCGGGGCCTCCTGCTGTTCGGCCATCGGGCGTTTTTGACCTTCGACGAGCGGCTGGAGTTTTACGCCTACGCACAACAGAGCGAGATCGACTACTTCAATAATTTTTTCAACGCGCGACTGACCGTACCCTTCCAGCGATTCGGCCTGTACGCCGACGTCGGGTACGACCGCACGCGCGACCGCCCGTTCGACGCGCAGAGCATTCGGCCCCTCCGGAAGGACTACCCGTTGGGAGCTGGGTTCATCGTCCAATTCGGCTGGCGCAGCGACGCGGCGCTGGGATACACCCGCACGCGGTTCAGCGCGGACAACCCAAGCACCCCATGCGACCCCAGCGCACCTTCGAGTTGCGCGATCGACAACCTGAATGACCTGAACGACCGTACGGAGGAAGGCGTGAGACTCCAGGCGCGCTATCTCGCGTTGGGCCGCACCCGGGTCCTCCTCGACGTCTCGCGGCGCACAATAGTCTTCAACGATTCCGGCACGGCGGCTCAACGCAACGGAGAGGAACGACGAGAGCTCGCCGGTTGCGACTTCGGGGTGGACGGGAGGATTTTTGGCACGTTTCGGATCGGCCACTCGAACTTCGACCTGGTCGATCCGACCGCCACCGACTTCGACGGCCTGGTGGCCGACATCGCGCTCGGGTACAGCTTCGGTGGCTCGGGGAGCCGCCTCACGTTGCTTGGCGCCAGGGACGTCCGGTACACGGTGTTTGACGCCAACCCGCTCTACGTCTTCACCGGCGGCAATTTGAAGCTCGTCAAGTATTTCAACCGGCTCCTCGGCGTTGAAATGGGCGCCGGCCGCGCGACACTGGATTTCCTGGGGGACCCCGACGGACGCGTTGACACGAACACGAGCGCCAGCTTGGGGCTGCTCTTCAGAATTTCTGAAACCTCTCTCGGCCGACGCGTGGAGTACGCCTTCCGGTACACGCGTTGGAGCGTCAATTCGACGCGCGACGACCTGGACCAGAACCGCGGCACAATCGGGTTTGGCGTGTCGTTCGGATACTGACGTTGTAGACTGCCCTCCCATGTTGATCCTCGCCGCGCATCTCTTCTTCCTCACCGCGCCACCCTCTGCGGAACATCCCCAGGTCCTCGAAGCCTTCCCCGTCGAAGCCCGGGCCCAAGCGCCCTACATGAAGCGCGGAGGCTCCGACTACAGGATCGGCCGCCAGGATCTTCTGGAACTCAAGGTCTTCGACCTCAAGGAGCTCGATCAGACCCTCCGCGTCGCGGACGACGGGTCGATTACGCTCCCACTCCTGGGGCGCCTGGATGCCGCGGGGCTGACCAAAGGCGAACTCGAGTCGCTGATCGCGCGCCTGCTCGAAGAGCGTTTCGTGCGAAACCCCCAGGTCACGATTTTCGTCAAGGAATATCAGTCGAAGAAGGTCGCTGTCTCGGGGGCGGTCAAAAAACCCGACACCTACGAGATGCTCGGAGAAAAGACTCTGCTCGAAATGATCTCTCTGGCCGGCGGACTCGACCGCGACCTCGGGAAGGAGATCATCATCTTCCGCCCGCAGCAGGACGGTACGCAGCGCATCGCCATCAACCTCGACCAGCTCGTCTATGAGGCCGACCCGACGTTGAACGTGGCCGTGCTCCCGGGAGACATCGTGTACGTGCCGGCCGTCGAAAAGGTCCGCATCTTCGTGACCGGCGCGGTCAAAAACCCCAACTTGTACGAGGTGCCGCGCTCCGAGCCGGTCACCGTCCTGAAGGCGGTGACGTTGGCAGGCGGTACCACCGACCGCGCGTCGCAGTCCAAAGTGCAGATCATCCGCACCGGTCCCGACGGAAAACGGATCACGATCCTGGTCAATCTCAAGAAGGTCAAACACGGAAAGGCCGACGACCCGGTCTTGCAGAAAGACGACCTGGTTCTCGTGCCGGAGTCGTTCTTCTGATGGACGCGAATCCGCAAGCCCGCGAACTGCTCGATTACTGGGCGATTTTCAAGCGACGGCGCGGGCTCATCGGGCTGTGGGTCGCGGTCGTGGTCTTGGTCACCCTGATCCAGTCGTTTCTGGCGACACCCCTATACCGATCGACCGTGACGGCACAGATCGAGCGCCAAAGCCCCGACATCTTGAACATCCGCGAGCTGGCATCGTTCGACTCGTCGTGGGCGGCGTACTCGGACTTCTACGAGACCCAATTCAAGATCCTCTCGTCCGACGCCGTGGCGCGAAAGACGGTCGAACGTCTTGGGCTCGTCATGCACCCGCTGTTCGAGACGAAAGCCTCGGGGCCTTCGATCTTCACGCGCGTCCGGGCGCTGTTTCCCGGTGCAGTCGTGAAGCCGTCGGGGGATCCGGTGGAGGCTGCGGCGGCGCGCGTCCGCGCGCGGCTCGAGGTCGAGCCGGTGCGCAACTCTCATCTCGTGCGCGTGTCCTGGGTCTCCCCCGACCCGGTGCTCGCGGCGGAGATCGCCAACAGCGTCGTAGACGCTTACGTCGGCTTCTGCCTCGAGTCCGGCTACACGACCAATGATCGGGCTTCGGAGTTCCTCGTCGATCGGGTCGCGGGCCTGAAGAAGGAGATCGCGGTCCTCGAGGACAAGCTTCAAGGCTACGGCGAGTCCAAACGAATCGTCTCTGCGGATGATGAAGGCAACATCACGATGAAGGCGTTGTCCGACATCGCCGGGAAGCGCACCGAGGCCCGGACCGTCATGGCGGTGAAAGAGGCCGGGTACAAGGCGGCGCTCGCGACCCCTGCGGCTGCTCTCCCCGAGGTTCAGCGCTCTGAGCTGATCTCCCGGCTCAAACAAGAATACGCAGCCTACGAGGCCGAGTACTCCGAGAAATCGAAGCTCTTCAAGGATGAATGGCCCGGGATGCAGCAACTCCGCTCGAAGATGGAGCAGGCCCGGTCTCGGCTGGACCTCGAGATCGAAGAGACTGGCAACAACGTTAGGCGGGCCGCGGAGAGCGACTTTCGCCAAGCCTCGCTCACGGTCACCGGCCTGTCTGCGCTCCTCGACAATCAACAGGGAGCGGCGCAGTCGCTGAAGCGGGACGCCGTCGAGTTCAAGAACCTCCAGTCCGATGTCCAGAAAAAGCGCGAGACGCTGAACGCGCTGATGACCCGCCAGAACGAGCTCGCGCTCACGACGCGTCTGAAGGATCTCGATGCGACGTCGTCGAACATACGCGTCGTCGATCGCGCGCGGCCCGCGGCCGTGCCCTTTAGCCCGAACAAGCTGCTCAACCTGTTGCTCGGCCTCGTCGGAGGCTTGGCCCTGGGGATCGTCGCCGCACTCTTCCTCGAATCGATCGATAACACGATCGTCTCGCCCGTCGAGATCGACCGACTGGTCAAACTCCCCGTGCTCGCGGTGGTGCCTCGCCACGAGGGCGCTGGAGAAACGACACCTTCGGGGCGTTCGCGGCGTAACCGGCGTCCGCGGCGTCTTCCACAAGCGGCGAGCGCGGGGACTCTCGATCTTGTCGCGCATCACGACCGGACCGCAAGGGTGTCCGAGGCGTACCGCGAGCTGCGAACGGCTCTCCTCCTATCGAACCCGGGACACCCGCCGCGTCAGATCATGGTGACGAGCGCACTTCCCGAGGAAGGCAAGTCCTCGACCGCAGTCAACCTTGCCGTCGTGCTCGCGCAGGCCGGCCGTAAGGTGATCCTCATCGACGCCGACTTGAGACGCCCACGCCTTCACCGGGTCTTCGGTTTGTCCGCGGAACAGGGGCTCTCGGTTCATCTCTCGGGCCTCGAGACCGACCCGCTCGTCCTGGTACGCCGAACGGCGATCGAGGGGCTCGACGTGATCGTGAGCGGTCCGGTGCCGCCGGACCCTTCGGAGCTTCTCGACTCGACGACGTTCGCCTCGATGGGATCGCGCCTCCTGGCCGCGGGGTATGACCACGTCGTCTACGACTCGCCTCCTGCGCTCGCCGTCGCCGATCCGGTCATCGTGGCGAATATCGTAGAGGCGACGATCCTCGTCGCGCGCGCGGGACGCACGACACGCGAGTCCCTGCAGCGTGCCGTTGCGAAGTTCGTTCAGGCCGGAATCCATCCGATCGGCGTCGTGCTGAACGACCTCGAGGCGGATCGCCATGGGTACGACTCGTACGGCTACTATGGCCCAACCAAAGATCGCGCCGCGCTTGGATAGACGAGGAAAGGGGATACAAGCCGCTCCCCTTGTCCTTCTCGAAGCGGGGCTGTGCGCACTGATCGTCGTCGCGCCTCTCCCTTTCGGATCGGTCGGACCCGCAGGGAGGCTCGTACTCGAGCTACTGGCCCTCACCCTCACGACGCTGTGGATGCTCATCGCCCTGAAGTACGAGGTCGCCCTCCCGCCTCGAGCTGTAAGCGTCGCGCTCATCGGGCTTCTCGCGCTCGCGACGATCCAGCTACTTCCCGTGGGCGCGTGGGCGGTGTCGGTCCTTTCGCCGCACGCCGCGGCCCTGCGGAACGGACTGGATCCGGTCCCAGGGCCCACATTGTCGCTTGCGGCAGGCGCGACGGCCTCCGCACTACGCACAGGGGCGGCCCTGGTGGGCATCTTGTTCGTCACGACAAGCGTCGTCGCCGCGCGCGGCGCAACACGGATCGCGCTCACCGCGCTTCTCGCGGCGACCTTCCAGGGATTGTGCGGATTGCTCGTTTACGCCTCGGGCACCAACCGCCTCTGGAGCCTGCCGAATCCCGCGAGCACCGAGAACGCGACGGGGACCTTCGTCAATCGAAACCACTTCGCCGCATTCCTCGCGGCCACCCTTCCCTTGGGTCTCGGGCTTGTGTTCCGGGTCGCACGACGCGCGCAAGACAGGTCTCGAGCAGGGAACGGACTCGTCGCGGCCCTGGGCACGGAGGGCAGCCGGGCGCTGCTCCTCGGACTTGCCGCTTTAACCGGCACCGCGGGGCTCCTGCTTTCCTTCTCGCGCGCCGGAACGGCGATCGGCCTCGTCGCGATGGCGGGAACGGCCGTCGTCCTCCTGCGCGGCAAGCCCGTCCATCGTTTCGCCGTGATCGCGATCGTCGTTGCGATCGCCGCGCTGCCGCTCGCCG
>JANMVW010000096.1:0-12686 GCA_031393555.1 Acidobacteriota bacterium | reverse complement strand
GACCCCCTAACTCCTTCCGTAGACGGGGACGAGGGCGGCGCGGGTCACGGCGTTGCGTGGCGAGGCGAGAAACGCGACCGTCGCGGCGACCTCTTCGAGCTTCGGCCAGGTCGCGTAGTCGGCATCGGGCCAAGATCGGCGATTGGCCGCCGTGTCCATGGTCGAGGGAACGACGGCGTTGACCCAGATCCCGTCGCCTGAAACTTCCTCGGCAAGCGCCAATGTGAGGGCCGCAACCGCGGCCTTGCTCATGGAGTAGGCGATCTTTCCCCCGCCTCGCCTCGGCTCGACGCCCGGCTGCGAGGCGACATTGACGATCCTCCCGCCTCGCCCCCTCATCGATTTCACTGCCTCGCGGGAGCACAAGAACGCGGAGACGGCGTTCATGTCCATCATCTTTTTCAGGTCGCCGAGTGCCGTCTCGTCGATCCGGGACATCGCGAAGCCGCCGGCGCAGTGGATCGACGCCCACAGCGGCGGGAGGCCGGCGTAAAACGCCGCCACCGCGGACTCATCCCCGAGATCGGAAACCGCGGCGACGCGGACCCGATCCCCCGCTCCCGTATACAGCGCGCGGGCCTTTTCGGGGGCGCGCACGGGAAGGTGAACCGTCGCGCCCGCGCCGAGCAGGTGACGCGCCACGGCCTCGCCCAATTCGCCCGTGGCGCCGGTGACGACGACTTCGAGGCCGGCAAACTCTGCGCTCATGACTGCTGTCTCCTTCGCGCGCCCCGTCGCAGGACGGCGGCCCCTGCTAGACTCCGACCCCGTGCACCCCGTTCGAAAACTGGCTCGCGTGCTCGGCGCATCCTACCTCGTGCTCGTGGCCGCCTCGTGCGTCGTCCGCCATACGCGCCCCGCCCCCCCGCCCGCCGACCCCGGCGCGTCGTTGGCGCGGGTTCCCGCCGTGGACGGCGACCGGATCCTCGATCGCACGATCCGACTCGCTTACGAACAAGCCGGTCCGGCGGAGAATTCCCAGGCGCCGGTGGTGGTGCTCCTCCACGGCAGCCCGGGCCGCAAGGACGACTTCGCGACCGTCGTGCCGGGGCTGGCCCAGCGCTATCGCGTGATCGTCCCCGACCTCCCTGGATTCGGCGATTCCGAGCACGAGATTCCGGACTACTCGTTTCGCGCCCACGCCCGCTACGTGTTCGAACTGCTCGACAGCCTCGGGATCGACGACGCCCATGTCGTGGGGTTCAGCATGGGCGGAGGCGTCGCCCTGTCCATGGCCGACCTTGCGCCGCGACGGATGCGCTCAATCACGATGCTGTCCGCGATCGGCGTTCAAGAGATGGAGCTCCTGGGAGATTATCCGCTCAATCACGCCGTGCACGGCGCGCAACTGGCGGGACTTTGGGCTCTGCGCGAGCTGACCCCGCACTTCGGTTGGCTGGATGACGCCCTCCTCGGGGTCCCCTACGCGCGCAACTTCTACGACTCCGATCAAAGGCCGCTGCGGAAGATCCTCTCGCGTTGGCCTGGCCCGATGCTCATCGTCCACGGCCGCCACGACCCGCTCGTCCCGATTCAGGCGGCGCGAGAGCACGCGCGGATCGTCCCACAGAGCGAGCTTCTCGTCACCGACGAGAGCCACTTCATGGTGTTCCAGGAGGGGCCGACGATCGCGGCGACGCTCGTCGCCTTCCTGGGGCGCGTCGACGCCGGCGAGGCTGTGATCCGGAGCGGCGCGGACCCCGCTCGCATCGCGGCCGCGACCATCCCGTACGATCCCCGCGCGCGCCCGCCGATCTCGGGCCTCCCGTGGCTGCTCGTGCTCGTGCTGCTCGCGGTGGCGACGTTCGTCAGCGAAGACCTGACCTGCATCGGCGCGGGGCTTCTCGTGGCCACCGGACGGTTCGGCTTCGTGCCGGCGACGGCCGCCTGTCTGACCGGGATCGTCGTGGGCGACGTCAACGCCTTCTTCGCCGGGCGGATCTTCGGTCGCGCGGTTCTCTCGCGCGCGCCGATGAAATGGATCGTGACCGAAGAGCAAGTCCAACGGGCCTCGGCATGGTTTCGCGAGCGCGGGCCGGCGGTCATCTTCGCCAGCCGCTTCCTGCCGGGAACGCGCGTCGCGACGTTCATCGCCGCCGGAGTTCTCCACACGCCGTTTTGGACCTTCGCCTTGTGGTTCGGCCTGGCCGCGCTGGCCTGGACGCCCCTGCTCGTCGGGATTTCGATGCTCGTCGGCGCCCCCTTCCTCGACGCCTTCCACCGGTACCAGCTCTGGGTGGTCCCCGCTGCGGTCGCGGCGACGGTTGTCGTGCTGGTCGTTTTGCGCCTCACGCCGCGGCTGTTCTCGTGGCGAGGCCGGCGCCTGCTCGTGGCGACGTGGAAGCGCACCGTGCGTTTCGAGTACTGGCCGCCGTTTCTGTTCTACGGTCCGGTGGTGCTCTACGTGCTCTGGCTCGGCATCCGGCACCGCGGCCTCACGCTGTTCACGGCCGCGAACCCGGGGATCGAAGCGGGCGGCTTCATCAACGAATCGAAGGCGGCCATCCTCCGCGGACTCGCGGCAGCCGGCGACGCCGTGCCGCCCTGGCGGCTCCTTCCGGCGGCTCACGACCTCGCGGACCGTCGCGAAGACGCGCGCCGCTTCGTCGCGGACCATGGCCTGACGTTCCCGGTCGTCCTCAAACCCGACGCGGGACAGCGCGGCTCCGGAGTCCTTGTGGCGCGAAGCTGGGCCGCCATCGACGCCTATCTCGAACGGGCGCGCTACGACGTGATCGCGCAGGCGTACGTGTCCGGTGAAGAGTACGGCGTCTTTTACGTGCGACGGCCCGGGGACGAACGCGGCCGGATCTTCGCCGTCACCGAAAAGCGGATGCCGGTCGTCGTGGGCGACGGCCGCCGCACGCTCGAAGAACTGATCCTCGCCGACCCGCGCGCGGTCGCCATGGCGGCGGTTTACCTCGCCGAGCACGAGGGGCGTCTTCGCGAGGTCGTGCCCGCAGGCGTTCGCGTGCAGCTCGTGGAGCTGGGCACGCACTGCCGTGGCGCCTACTTCGGGGACGGCATCCGCCTCAGCACGCCGGAGCTTGCGGCCGCGGTCGACCGCGTCAGCCGCGCGTTCGAGGGGTTTTATTTCGGCCGTTACGACGTGCGCTCGGCGTCGATCGACGACTTCCGCCGCGGCGCGTTTCAAGTGATCGAACTGAACGGCGTCACCTCGGAGGCGACGTCGATCTACGACCCGGCGAACGGCCTCTTCGACGCTTACCGGACGCTGTTCGCCCAATGGCGTCTCGCCTTCGAGATCGGCGCGGAAAACCGCGAGCGGGGCGCAGCCCCCGCGGGCTTCGTCGCGCTGGCGAAGCTGCTGGTCCGCTATCGGGCCAGCTCGGGCGGACACCTAGTGACCCGTCAGACCGGAACGGACGCCGGCACACCCTGAGGTGCCGCTCGGGTCGAGCCTCAGGACACGCTCGCGACGGTCGCTACTTTTTTCTTGACCCAGTCGGTCGTGACGCTCTTCGGCCGCTCGAGAGGGGACCCGACCGCGCGGTCCAAGATCAGGGACGCCAAAACACCCATCGCCCGCGAGACGCCGAACAAGACGGTGAAGAAGTCGTATTCGTTCATGCCGTAGTGGACGAGGAGCACGCCGGAGTGGGCGTCCACGTTGGGCCACGGGTCCTTCGCCTTCCCCTGCTTCATGAGGATGTCGGGGACGACCTCGTAGAGCATCTTCACGATCCGGAAATTCTCGTCGTCGGGAAGGTTCTGGAGCGCGAACTCGCGCTGCGCCAGGTAGCGCGGGTCGGTCACGCGCAAGACGCCGTGGCCGTATCCCGGAATCACCTGGCCGCCGTTCAACGTATTCCAGACGAACTCGGAGAGCTGCTCCTTGGACGGCACGCCCCCGCCGAGCTTGGCTTTGACGCCGACGAGCCACCGCATCACTTCCTGATTGGCCAAGCCGTGGAGCGGGCCCGCAAGCCCGTTCATCCCGGCCGCGAGGCACAGGTAAGGATCGGACAGCGCCGAGCCCACGAGGTGGGTGGTGTGCGCGCTGACGTTGCCCCCTTCGTGGTCGGCGTGGATCGACATGTAGAGGCGCATCAGCTCGCGGAACCCCTCGCCGTCGAACCCGAGCATGTGCGCGAGGTTGGCCGACCAGTCGAGGCTCGCGTTCGCCGACGGCGGAATGTGCTTCCCGTCTTTGTAGGTGCGCCGGTAGATGTACGCCGCCAGCACGGGCATCCGGCCGAGCAAGAGGTTGACGTCGTCGTACATCGCGTCCCAGTGGGCCGATTTCGGCATGCCCTCCCGGTAGCGCCGCGCGAAAATCGAGTCGTTTTGCATCGCCATGATGCCGATCGACAGCTGGGTCATGGGATGGGTTGAAATCGGAAGTTGATCGAGCGTGCGCCTCACGTGCTCGGGGAGGGTCTCGCTCGCACGCCAGCTGGCCGTCACCTCGGCGACCTGCTCGGCGGTCGGCACGTCGCCGGTCAACAGGAGCCAGAATACCCCTTCGGGGAGAGGCTGGGCTCCGTGAGGCGCCTTGGGAAGCTTGGCCTGCAGCTCCGGGATCGACATGCCGCGGTAACGAATGCCCTCTTGCGGATCGACCGACGAGGTCTCGGTGACCATGCACTTGATGTCGCGCATCCCGCCGTAGGCCTGCGAGAGGGTGACGTCGGCGATTTGCGTGTTGCCGTGAGCGGCGAGAAGGGTTTCGATCTCCTTCTTGAGGGTCGCCGTCTTCGACGCGAGGCTGGCTTTGAGGGATGTCGACATGATCATGACTCCGAGAGGCTCACCCCCGGCGTCGCGATACGGACTTCTGGGGGAAACCAGAGGTCAGGTTAGAAGCGGGCGAAGCGCCTGTCAACGCCCGAGCGACGTATTCACCCGTGTTCGACTCCGGAATTCGGGCGATCGCCTCCGGCGTGCCGATCCCGACCACGCGTCCGCCGAGGTCGCCCCCTTCGGGACCGAGGTCGATGATCCAGTCGGCCGACTTCACGACGTCGAGGTTGTGCTCGATGACGACGACCGTGTTGCCGCCGTCGACCAGGCGCTGGAGCACCACCAACAGCTTGCGGACGTCGTCGAAGTGAAGCCCCGTCGTCGGCTCGTCGAGGAGGTAGAGCGTCCGGCCGGTCGCGCGCTTGGACAACTCCTTCGACAGCTTGATCCGCTGCGCCTCGCCCCCCGAAAGCGTCGTCGCGGCCTGTCCGAGGCGGATATAGCCCAGGCCCACGTCCTGGAGCGTTTGCAGCTTCTCGCGAATCGCCGGTACCGCTTCGTAAAAGGGAAGCGCCTGATGGACGGTCATCTCCAAGACGTCCGCGATCGACTTCCCCTTGTAGTGGATCTCGAGCGTCTCGCGATTGTAGCGGCGGGCCAGGCAGGTATCGCAGGTGACGTAAACGTCCGGGAGGAAGTGCATTTCGATCTTGATGACGCCGTCCCCCTCGCAGGCCTCGCACCGCCCACCGCGGACGTTGAACGAGAAACGCCCCGGCAGGTAACCGCGGGCGCGGGACTCGGGGACGAGGGCGAACAGGTCGCGGATCGGCGTGAACAGCCCGACGTACGTCGCCGGGTTGGAGCGGGGCGTACGGCCGATCGGAGACTGGTCGATGTCGATGACCTTGTCGATCTGCTCGATGCCGGTGATTTTCTTGTGCGCGCCGGGAAGCTCCTCCGCGCCGTGAAGCTTGCGGGCCAAGGCGCGGTGGAGGATCTCGTTCACGAGCGTGCTCTTGCCGGACCCCGACACGCCGGTGACGCAGGTCAGCTTCCCCAGGGGGAAGGCCACCGTGACGTCCTTGAGGTTGTGCTCGATCGCGCCGTGGACGGTGATCTCCTTGCCGGTCCCCGCGCGTCGCTTGTCCGGCACGGGAATCGTCTCGCGGCCCGAGAGAAAGGCTCCCGTCAACGAACGCGGTGCGGAAGCGATGTCGGCGGGCGTGCCCTCCGCGACGACCTCGCCTCCGAGCTCGCCGGCGCCGGGCCCGAGATCCACGACGTGGTCGGCGGCGAGGATCGTCTCTTCGTCGTGCTCGACCACGATGACGGTGTTCCCGAGGTCTCGCATCGCGAGGAGCGTGTTCAAAAGCTTGCGGTTGTCGCATTGATGCAGGCCGATCGACGGCTCGTCGAGGATGTACAAAACTCCGGTCAAGCGCGAGCCGATCTGGGTCGCGAGGCGGATGCGCTGCCCTTCGCCGCCGGACAGCGTGGCCGCGCCGCGATCGAGCGTGAGATAGCCCAGGCCCACGTTTTCGAGAAACCCGAGCCGCTCGTGGATCTCTTTCAAGATCGGCGCGGCGATCTGCCGTTCTTTCGGGTCGAGCTTCAAACCCTGGTACAGGCGCGCCGCGCGCGCGACGGACAATTCGGTGTGCTCGGCGATCGTTTTACCCTCGAGCTTGACCGCGAGAGTCTCCGGCTTCAGTCGCGCGCCCTGACAGACGGGGCAGCGGTGCACGGACATGAACTTTTCCAGCTCCTCGCGCCGGTTTTCGGATTCGGTCTCTTTGTACTTGCGCTCGAGCGACGGGAGGATTCCGTCCCAGGAGCGCTTCCACTCGTAGCTGCTGCGTTTGCCGGCCCACTTGAACGTGAACTCGCGGTCACCGGCTCCGTCCCACAACACCTTCTTGAACGCCGCGGACATCTTCTGGTACGGCGTGTCCGGTGACACTTTGTACGCGCGAAACACACCCGACTCCAGGACCTGGTACCAGTTCGCGTCGCCCCACCCCAGGGCGCCTTCGCGCAGCGTCTTGTGCGGATCTTTGAGAATCTTGTCGCGGTCGAACGACTTGCGAACGCCCAGGCCGTCGCAGTCGGGGCAGGCGCCGTAGGGCGAGTTGAACGAGAACATCCTCGGCACGAGATCGCCGACGGAGATCCCGCAATCGACGCACGCGAGATGCCGGGAAAACAGCAGGTCGCGTTTGCCGTCCACGTCGATGACGACGAGCCCTTCGGCGGCGCCGAGAGCCGTTTCGACCGAATCCGTCACGCGCCCCTTGAGGTCGGGCTTCACGACGAGGCGGTCGACGATGATCTCGATCGTGTGTTTTTTCTGTTTGTCGAGGGCGATGTCGTCGGCCAGGTCGTGCATCGCACCGTCCACGCGCGCGCGCACGAACCCTTTTCTTGCGGCCTCTTTGAGTTCTTTCTTGTAGATCCCCTTGCGGCCGCGCACGATTGGCGCCAGCACCTGGATCTTGGTCCCCTCGGGAAGCGTCAACACCGCGTCGACGATTTGCTGCACCGTTTGCGAGGCGATCGGTTTCCCGCAGCTCGGGCAGTGGGGCTTGCCGACCCGCGCGAAGAGCAAGCGCAGGTAATCGTAGATCTCGGTGACGGTGCCCACCGTCGAGCGCGGGTTGCGCGAGGTCGTCTTCTGCTCGATCGAAATCGCCGGCGACAGCCCTTCGATCGATTCGACGTCCGGCTTTTCCATCATCTCGAGGAACTGCCGCGCGTAGGCCGACAACGACTCGACGTAACGGCGCTGCCCCTCGGCGTAGAGCGTGTCGAAGGCGAGCGACGACTTCCCGGAGCCCGAAACGCCGGTGATGACGATGAATTTGTTACGAGGGATCGTGAGATCGATGCGTTTGAGATTGTGCTCCGCCGCACCGCGGATGATGATTTCAGTTTGCATGGGGCCTCGACGTGCCGGAAAGCTACGCGCGCATTCTAGAGGCTCTTCGGGGCCGTGGCTACGGCGGCAGGAAAGGATCGGGGCCGACCCGCTAGCGACGCTTCCCCGGAATGACCAGCAGCGCCGCTCCCGCCACGATGGCGACGACGCCCGCCCAGAC
Source organism: Acidobacteriota bacterium (assembly GCA_031393555.1). GTDB lineage: Bacteria > Acidobacteriota > Polarisedimenticolia > Polarisedimenticolales > DASRJG01 > DASRJG01. Next base: position 4,884 of record JANMVW010000096.1, on the reverse strand, counting down.
CGGGAGCTCGAGCCGTTTCTTCTCGTTGACCGAGAAGTCGAGCGGCCCGATATGAGCGGTGTGTTTCTCCGAGGTGTAGCTGAATCCCCGGTAGATGAGGGCCAGCGTGCCCATGGCCAAGAGGACAACTCCCAGGAGTCTGCGCAGGTTCATGCGTTACTCATAGCACGACTCGCGCCTCGCCTTGCTAGAATCGCGCCGTGAAATCCCCTGTTCGGATGATGGCGTGCGTCCTTTTCGGCGTTTCGCTCGCGATCGCGACGGAGCCCGCTCCCCTCGTGGTCTACGACCCCGACCCGACGCCGCCCGGAGCGGGCAAGCTCCAAGGCGAAACCTGGAGCAAGGAGTCCGCCTCGGCCTCGCTTTGGCTCACGCGTATCGACGAGGACACGCGCAAGGCGTTCGTGCGGCGGCGATCCGGGCTCGAGCTCGATCCCTTCATGGCGTCCCGGGGACGCGACGCCGGCGGTTTCATCGCGTTTCACGTGGTCGTCGAAAACCGTACGGAAGCGCGTCTCGTCTTCCAGCCACAAGCCTGCCGCCTCCAGACCAGCTGGAAGGACTTCCAGGCGCCGCTCGACCTCCCCACGATCCTGGCGGTGTTCGCGTTGGCCGACAGGCCGTCGCCCCCCCATATCGAGAGGATAAGAAACGCGATCATCGACGGGGAGATCATTCTGAATCCCGGCGAGACCCGCGACGGGCTGTTCATTTTTCATGCATTCGACCCTTCGGTGAAGAAATTCCAGGTCGATCTCGGAGCCACGTTGACGCGCGGCGAGCCGTTCGGCTTTAGCGCGTTCTACAAGAAGAGGAAGAAATGACGGCCCAGCGGCTCGACGGGACGGCGGCGGCAACCGCGATCCGCGACGAGGTCGCCGGAGGCGTGGCGTTGCTTCGCCTCGAGGCGGGAGTGACGCCGGGGCTCACGGTCGTTCTCGTGGGCGAACACCCCGCCTCGCTGGCCTACGTTCGCGGAAAAGAGAAAGCGGCCCGCGAGGCCGGAATGAACTCCGAGATCTTACGGCTCCCCGCGACGACCGCCGAGCGGGAGATTCTCGCGGCGGTCCGTCGTTTGAACGCCGAGCCGCGGGTGCACGGCATCCTCGTCCAACTCCCCTTGCCGGACGGCGTGGACACGAACGGGGTCCTCGAAGCGATCGATCCCGAAAAAGACGTCGACGGCTTCCACCCGATCAACGCCGGACGATTGCTCCTCGGGCTCCCGGGGGTCGTCCCCTGCACGCCCGCCGGTGTCATCGCACTCCTGAAGCGTCACGCCATTCCGCTCGACGGAAAGCGCGCGGTCGTGCTCGGCCGGAGCAACATCGTCGGAAAGCCGATGGCGCTCCTGCTGCTCCGGGAAAACTGCACCGTGACAATCGCGCACTCGCGGACGGACCACCTCGCCGCCGTCGCCGCCGAGGCGGACATCCTGGTCGCGGCGATCGGGCGGCCCGGATTCGTCCGCGAGGCGTTCATCAAGCCGGGCGCCGCCGTCGTCGACGTCGGCATTCACGCCCTGACCGACGAAGCCCAGGTGCGCGCCCTGTTCGGCGCGAACGACGCCAAGCTTCGCGCGCTGAAGGACAAGGGCTCGGTTCTTTGCGGGGACGTTCACCCGCAAGAGGGGGCCAAACGCGCGGGTTGGCTCTCGCCCGTCCCCGGAGGTGTCGGCCCGATGACGATCGCGATGCTCCTGGCGAACACCCTGGAGGCCGCGCGGCGATGCTCCGCGTCGGCCTGACCGGCGGCCTCGCCTCGGGGAAGAGCACCGTCGCGGCGTTCTTTTCCGAGCTCGGGGCCTTCCATGTCGACGCCGATCGCATCGCGCACGAACTCCTCGCGCCGGGCGGCGGCGCGGAGCGCGAGGTCGTCTCGCGTTTCGGCGGCGGCATCCTCGGCACCGACGGAGCCGTCGATCGTAAGGCCCTGGCGGCGATCGTCTTTTCCGACCCCCAGGCGCTCGCCGATCTGAACGCCATCGTCCACCCGAAAGTGCGGGCAGCCATCGCGCAGCGGCTCGCCGAGCATGCGTCGAGCACGTCGCCTGCCGAAATCGCACTCGTCGACGCCGCCCTCCTCGTCGAGAGCGGAATCCACCGCGATTGCGACGCCTTGATCGTCGTGGCCTGCCCCGAGCCGACGCAGATCGCGCGCGCGGTCGCCCGCGGCGGACTGACGGAGGCGCAAGCCCGCGCCCGCGTTGCGGCGCAGGCGCCCCTCGCGCAAAAGCTCGCCGTCGCGGATTACGTCGTCGACACCGGTACCTCTCTCGACGACACGAGGCGGCAGGTTCGCGGCGTGTGGGACGCTCTGCGGGGCGCCCCAGGGGTGTGAATCCGGGGCCTGGCCCCGCTTACGATTTCGGGTTCTCGGACTCGCGTTCCGCGGCGTCGAGCGCTTCGTCGCTGATCACCTCGTCGAGCAACTCGCGGGCCCGCTCGACGTCCCCGGCCTCGACGACGAGTTGGACGCCGGCCGAAAAATCGAGGGACGGCGTCAAGCCGCCCCTTTCTTCGGCCGACACCGCGGCGACGATGCCTTCGGCTTCGAGGAGCGAGCGCGCGATCTCGGCTTCGCCGCGGTTGGAAAACGTTCGGACGATGGTGGGATCGTTCATCAGGCACCTACCTTTACGCCCGCGCCTTCGTGGGATTTGACGACCTTGAGGCGATTCGCCTCATCGACCAGGACGATCTTCGGGACGTGGGACGCGACCTCGCTCTCATCGACGGCGGCGTACGACGCGATGATGACCTTGTGCCCGACCTCGACGAGCCGGGCCGCCGCGCCGTTGACGCAGCAGGCGCCGGAGCCGCGCGGGCCCTCGATGAGATACGTCGAGAAACGGCTGGCGTTGTCGACGTCGTAGACGTCGATCCTCTCGAAGGCGACCATGCCGCAGGCGTCCATGAGGTTCCGATCGAGCGTGAGGCTCCCCTCGTACGCGACGTCGCACTCCGTAACCGTGATCCGATGGACCTTGGCGCGAAGCATTTCGCGGGTCATGTCGTGTCCTCCCCTCAGGGTCGCCCCCCAACCCGGGTGGGCGCCTCGAGTGCCGATGCAGTCTAAGATCGCAGGACGATGTTGTCGATGAGCCGGGTCGTCCCGGCGAAAACCGCCACGACGAGGAGCAATTCGCCGTGAGCCTTGGCGACCGGATCCAGCCGCTCGGCGTCGACCAGCTCGACGTAGTCCATCCGCAGGAGCGGCTCGGCATCGAGCACCGCCTTGGCGGCGGCGAGAATTCTGGCCGGGTCGCGGTCCCCGGCCGAAAGTGCCGATTGGGCCGCTTCCAAAGCCCGAGGAATCGCCCGTGCCGCAAGCCTTTGATCGGCGGAGAGGAGCGCGTTGCGGCTCGACATCGCGACGCCGTCCTCGTCGCGTTTGGTCGGGAGCACGAGGACCTCGACGTTCAACATCAGGTCCCGCACCAACGTCTTGATGACGAGCGCTTGCTGCGCGTCTTTCTGGCCGAACGCGGCAACGTGAGGGGTGACGATCTCGAACAGCTTGGTCACGACGGTGGCGACCCCACGAAAGTGGCCCGGCCGGCTCCGCCCCTCGAGCTTGTCCGAAAGGCCCGCGACCTCGACGAACGTCTGTGCCCCGGGCGGGTACATCTCTTCGGAGTCGGGGGCGAAGAGAAGGTCGACGCCCTCGCGCGCCAGGACATCGGCGTCGGCCGAGAGGTTGCGCGGGTATCCCGCAAAATCCTCGTTCGAGTTGAACTGCGTGGGGTTGACGAAGATCGAGACCACGGCCAGATCGGCTTGCCCCTTGATACGTCGTATGAGCGAGAGGTGCCCTTCGTGCAGGGCGCCCATCGTGGGAACGAAGCCCACGATCTTCCCTTGCGCCCGCGCGGCGGCGCAGACCTCTTTCATCGCGCGCGCCCGCCGGACGACGTCCATCAGCCGTAACCCTCGTCGCTCGAAGGGAAGGTCTTTCCACGCACGTCGTCGGCCCAACGCCGGATGGCCTCGGTCGCCGTCGCGTGAAGGTCGGCGTAGCGCCTCACGAATTTCGGCACCGTCCCGGGGAGCATGCCGAGCATGTCGTGGATGACCAGCACCTGCCCGTCGCAGCTCGGCCCGGCCCCGATCCCGATCGTCGGGATCGCGACCGCTTCGGACACGCGCGCCGCGAGTTCCGAGGGGATCCCCTCGAGAACGATCGAGAAGACGCCGGCCTCCGCGAGGGCCTCGGCATCGGCGACGAGCGCGTCGGCGGCGTCCTTCGCGCGCCCCTGCACCTTGTAGCCGCCCATCGCGAGGACCGATTGCGGCGTCAGGCCCAGGTGCCCCATCACGGGGATCTCGGCGTCCAGGAGGGCGCGAAGCACCTCGAGGCGCTTGCGCCCGCCTTCGATCTTCACCGCGTCGGCGCGGGCTTCGCGCACGAAGCGCGCGGCATTCTCCACAGCGGCGTTGGCCCCCACGTGGTACGACAGCCAGGGCATGTCGACGATCAGGAGAGCCTGCTGACGGCGCCTCGAAACCGCCTTCGCGTGGTGGAGCATGTCGTCCATGGTGACGGGGAGCGTCGAGTCGTATCCGAGCTCGACCATGCCGAGGGAGTCGCCCACGAGCAACGCGTCCACGCCCGCGGCCTCGGCCGCGGCGGTCGTCATGGCGTCGTAGGCGGTCAGGACGACGAGGGGTTTTCCGGACCCCTTGCGGGCCCGGAACGCAGGAACGGTCATCATCGACGGCCTCCTGATCTGCCCGCTCCGGCTCGGAGTCGAGCGATGTCTTGGCCTCTTCTAAACCGGGCGAAATCGGGGACAGTCCCCTTTTTCTTATCAAAGCGGTATCCGAGGAGCTTTGTAAGAAACCCTCGGGCACGGCCGAGCCGTGCACCTGCTCGACCAGAAAC
>JANMVW010000063.1:0-7403 GCA_031393555.1 Acidobacteriota bacterium | reverse complement strand
CCCGGCGATCTGGGATTGGTAGTCGGCCGTCTGGACGCGTAGCGCGACATGCTCGGCTTCCGTCATCCGCGGGGTCAATTCGACGATCAAGGCTCCCGCGGGCACTGTGTCGCCGATACGAGCCCGCGCCACCCTTCGGATAGTTCCATCTACGGGGGCGACGATGCGCGTGTCGTTCTCGGGTGGTGCCGTCACCCGACCATAGCGGATCGCGGAATCTGGCAGGCTCCTCTCCCGCACAGATTCGAACTCAATCCCGAGCACGCTCTGCTCCGCGTTGGTCAATCGGACGGAACCGTCACGCTGGGTGCGGTTCGTTTGGGACGCGTCTTTGCTTGGTTCGTGATCGCCGCAGCCCGCGAGAAGGACCACCGCGGAGAGGAGGAGACGGACTGGACAGGTCACGGCAGGATGCGCAGTAGCCACGCGACGACGGGCTCTCCGGTCGACAAGCCGAGCCAACCGAAACCAGCCGCAGCGAGCAGCAGCGCGAGCATGCCCTGATGTGTGGGCCGTACTTCCGGAGCGGGAGGTCGCAAGAGGCGCTCGATTCGGAGCTTGAGCGCGGCTCCCGATCCGGTCAGGGAGACCGGAGCGCTCGGACGGCCGGCGGTGTCTTTCACGACCCTGATGATCGCCGCCGCAAGGTCCGTGCCGTCGACTCCGGCTCTCACCGCCTCGTCGTCCCGGGCGCATTCGAGGTCGAACATCCAGCGATCCAGCCGTTTTTGACCGGCCGGCCACGGCCACGACAGATCCGTGACGAACTGCGCCACGAGAACTCGCAGCGGATCGCGATGTCGGCAGTGCGTGTGTTCGTGCGCCATGGCAGCTTCGAGCTGCGCAGGCGCCAACTGCACCGCGAGGTCGGGCGAGACCACGATTCTCGGGCGAATCAGGCCGACGGTGGCGATTCCAGTCACGCCGCGTGCTCGGAGTATCGCGAGGACGCTCCGCAAGGCGGCGCGGGTCAGAAGGATCGCGCCCCACAGAGCCAGCACGATCGCAGTGGCAGGGACGGATTCGGCAGACTCCGGCTCGACAAAGGCCCAGCCGATGAGTCCGCATGTAATCAAGAGGATCGGGACTCCCGGCGCACAGACCATGCGCCAAGCGTCACGCTCCGTGGGCGTGCGTTCGCTCGGGCGCCGGTCGACGCGTGGGATGAAAAACGGTCCGGTCGCGATGACGAGAGCGCCCAGCCCCGCCAGACTCAGCAACGCGAATAGGGCCTCACGATCCACGGCGGGACCTCCTTCTCTTTTCGACGGCGCGGGCAAGATCATCCAGAAGGTCCGGGTCGATCGCCTCGACCGCGTCTACGAGCGCGGCGACGGCAGGCCGCGGCCCGGGCCCGAGAAGCCGGGAGAGGTTCCGCTTTGCCATGGCGCCCTCCACATCCCGTCGCTCGCACACGGGCTCATAGACGAAGGCCCGACCTTCGCGCCGTCGCACAACCAAACGCTTCGCCTTCAGGCGATCCAGCACTTTGGCGACCGTCGTATAGACGAGGCCGGCCGGCGCCCCGACACGCGTGTGCAGATCCCGAGCCGACGCCGGGTGGTGATCGTAGAGTGCGTTCAGGACGGCCCGTTCCAGGTCGCCGCCGGGAAGCGCGATGTCGGGTCGTGGTCGCTTCACGGGATGATGCTACGACGCGCGTCGTACATCCGCCAGTATCGTGCTCCAGCCTGCCGTGCTCCGACGATTCTTTGGGGTGCAGACATTCCCCAAGAAATAGAGCTTGGTGAAGACGGTGGGAATCGAACCCGCGTCCGAAACCAGCCTTCCGTGGCGTCGCGGTAAGATCCTTGCGTGGCCTCCGTGACCTGCGTCCGCCTCGTCGTCCACGGCGCCGTACAGGGTGTCGGTTTCCGGTTCGCCGCCGGCGAGGCCGCATCCGCGTGCCCGGTCACGGGCTGGGTGCGCAACCTCTCGGACGGAACGGTCGAAATCGTCGCTCAGGGTTCCCCTGACGCGATCGCCCGGATGACGGCCTGGGCCCGGCGCGGCCCACGATTTGCGTCCGTGGACCGCGTGGCGGTCGAGACGCTCGACCTGCAGCCGAAGGTGGATGCTTTCGAAATCCGGCGATGAAAGGAGTCCCCGGAGGAGAAGCGGATCGGCAGTGGGGACGACCTTGCGCAGCGATCCTTCCCTCGCCTCGTGGTGTTCCTCGAACAGATTCCCTGACGTGTCCCCGAATGATGAAGCCGGTCCCGACGACCGAGACGCCGGTGACCAAACGGCAGATGTGAATAATTGGATTGCATTCGATTCTCGTCGAGCGTAGTTTCGCGGCAGTTTCTTGTCAGTCACGGGAGCATCAAGTGTTACGCGTCGGGTCTCGCCACTTTCGGATAGGTCTCGTGGGGCTGTTCTTGCTCACCACGGGGTTCGCCGCTTCGGTCGCAACGAACGCCCCGAGCTTGGAGACGCTCCCGGTCAATCTGTTTCTCCACGGCGGACGGTATCCGAACAGTCCGAATCAGCTCTACGCGGATCCGTTGAGACCAGGCTCCCGGCAGCCGCGCTACCGCGACTCGAGAGCGATTCGACCCGACGAAACGAGCGCGTGGGTCGAGATCGCAAGTTGGCCGGTGGATCGGCTCACGCTGAGATCGCTCCCCGAGAACGAAGGCAACCGGCTCGTCCAGGTTCGCCTCGATCGGTTGGGAGATTTCCAGGGCTGGCTCGCGCTCGGACCTGACGGTGATCCTGCCGCGGCGTTCGACGTACGGGTCGACTTCCTCCGGAATGGCAGCGTCGTCTCGTCCGCGGTGAAGCGCTGCGTCTCCGGGTTGGTCGACCAGGCCCAGGAGCTCACCGCTCCATTCGGGTCGTTTGCGCCGGTTCCGCTCAGTCTCGACGACCAGTTGCAGATCCGGGTGTCGACCCGCGCGGGGAGCGGCGACGGCGGGCTGCCCTGCAACGGCGGGTTCAGACCCTCGGCGCTGCGCCTCTCCTTCGACACGATCTCGGCGCCGTCCAATCTCAAGGCGTGGGTAGAGCTTCGATTCAACGGTCCCCCCGTTGCCGTTGCGGGTCCCGATCAGACCGTCCCGACCGGGTCGGTCGTCCAACTCGACGGAACCCAGTCGAGCGACCCCGAAAACGAGCCCCTGACGTACTTGTGGTCGTTCGTGTCGCTCCCCTCCGGGAGCGAGGCCACGCTCGACGCTGCGGCCCTGCCGCAGCCGGCTTTCACCGCGGATGTCTCCGGCCGATACGAATTGCAGCTCGTGGTCAACGACGGCGTCGACGACAGCGATCCCGATACCGTCGTGATCGATGCAGGGAATCGCGCCCCGGTCGCGAACGCTGGGCCGGACCAGACCGTGCCCGTGGGCGAAACGGTCCAACTCGACGGCACGGACTCGACCGATGACGACGGCGATGCACTGACTTACCACTGGTCGTTCGTCGCGAAACCGGCTGGGAGTTCGGCGACCCTCAACGATCCCAGCGCGGTTCGGCCGACGTTCGTGGTCGACGTGCGAGGCGAGTACGGGCTCGAGCTCGTCGTCAACGACGGCCGTGCGGACAGCGCGCCGGACGCCGTTGTGGTCACCACCGAGAACACGGCTCCCGTTGCGCACGCGGGTCCCGATCAGACGGCCCTGGTCACCGAAACGGTCACGCTCGACGGCACGGGCTCGACCGACATCGACGGCGACCCGCTGACATACGCGTGGGCCTTGATCGCCCTGCCCGCGGGCAGCGCAGCCAGTCTCGACGATCCGGCGAGTCCGACGCCGAGTTTCGTGGCTGACCTCGCCGGAGACTACGTCGCCCAGCTGATCGTCAACGATGGCCATGCGAACAGCGCTGCCGATGCGGTGACCGTGAGCGTCTCTCATAACCTTCGGCCGATCGCCGAGGCCGGTCCCGACCAACCCGTCCGAGCAGGCGATCTCGTGACGCTGGACGGATCGGCCTCGCACGATCCGGAGTTGCAGCCGCTCACCTATCACTGGAGCTTGACCTCGAAGCCGGTCGGCAGCCAGGCGGAGATTCCTGCTGCGGTGGATCCGACCTCGCCGACAGCGACGTTCGTCGCCGACCTTCCGGGCGACTACGTGGCTCAGTTGATCGTCAACGACGGTGAGCTCGACAGCGCGCCGGACACGATCCTGGTGACGTGCGCCAGGAACACCCCGCCCGTAGCGGATCCCGGCCCCGATCAAAGAATTGGCCTCGGCGAAACGGTCACGCTCGACGGCACGGGGTCGACCGACATCGACGGCGACCCGCTGACCTTCAGCTGGGCGCTCTTGTCGACGCCCGACTCGAGTACCGCGTCCTTGAGCGATCCGGCCTCGGTGACCCCGACGTTCGTCGCCGACCTCGAGGGGTTGTACGTCGCGCAACTGATCGTCAACGACGGCCGGGAGAACAGCGCGCCCGAGACGGTCAAGGTTTCAGCCTCGGTGGACGTTCCCATCGCTTACGCGGGACCCGATCGTGTCGTCGCGGTGGGGGCGCGGGTCCAGCTCGACGGCACGGGCTCGCACGATCCCGACAGCCGGGCGCTGACCTATAGCTGGACGCTGACGAAGCCCGCGGGAAGCCAGGCGCAGCTTTCCGATCCCACCTCGCCGATGCCGTCTTTCACCGCCGACTTGGCTGGGTCATACACAGCCTCGCTCGTCGTCAACAACGGATTGCAATCGAGCGCCCAGGACGATGCGTTGATCGTCGCCGGCGCGCCGCCGGTCGCGAACGCAGGTGCCGATCAGGATGTTCCGGCCGGGTTCACGGTGCAGCTCGATGGTCGCGCATCGTACGATCCCGCTTCGATTCCGTTGACGTACTTCTGGTCGTTCGTCACGGTTCCCGTCGGCAGCATCGCCGTTATTTCGGACCCGACGAGCCCTCAGCCGACGTTCGTGGCGGACGTCGCGGGGAACTACGACGTTCAACTCGTCGTGGGCAACGGCACGGCATCAAGCCTCCCAGACGTGGTCCGGGTCACGGCGGGCGAGCCGCAGATCGACCACGTCGCCCCCGCGCGCGCGGTGCAGGGTGAGACCGTCCCCGTCTGGGTGCTCACCGGCCGGCGGTTGCAACAGGCGACATCCGTCGTATTCGACGGTCCGGGCGCCCAAGCGACCGGCGTCCTGACGTCGGCCGAAGGCACACGCGTCGAGGCACGGCTCCAAGTCGACCTCGAGGCGCCGATAGGCCCCGTCGGGTTCCACGTCGTCACCCCTTACGAGATATCGAATACCGCCTCGCTGCAGATCGAGCCGAAGGGGCTCGGCTGGATCGGGACGTACTACGACCAGTTCTCGCAGCAAGATCTCAATGGACTTCCCATCGTTCCCGGGAGCGGCGAGCTCTTCTCGCGAACGGACCCCGCCGTTCAATTCGGCGCCAGCAACGGCTTCGCGTGGCATCCGTGCCTGCTGCCGGGCACGGTCTGCGTGACCGGTCCGTTCACCGTGCGATGGGAAGGTCTGATCTACCTCGACGCACCGGGTTCGTATCTGTTCGGCGTGAGTTCGAGCGATGCCGCGCGGCTCCGGATCGGGGGCCAGGACGTCGCGTTGAACCCCGGAACGCACGGGGCGCAATTGGCGACCGGAACGTTCATCGCCGACGCCGCGGGGAGCTTCGCCGCGGTGCTCGAGTTCGATTCCTCGGGTGCGACCCCTGGTGTCGATCTGCTCTACCGCGCGCCCGGTGTGCCGGAACTCGTCCTGGTTCCGCCGGCCATCCTCTTCAACAACGGAGGAGCAACAGGCACCGACCGCGCCGAGGCGTCCGTGAGCTTCTTCAACCCCGAGCCGCCGCCCCCGCCGCACGGCGAGGCGAGCATCGCCGAGGCGTCGGCGAGCTTCTTCAACCCGGAACCACCGCCCGCGCCGTTGGGAGAAGCGAGCCTGGCCGAGGCATCGGTGAGCGTCTTCAACCCCGAGCCTCCGGCGAGCGAACAAGTCAAGGATCCCAACGGGAGCCGTCGATGACCCCGGAAGTTCACGTAGAGAGAAGGAGAAGGGCCATGTCCTCGACCAAGAACCTCACGAAAGTTGCGTGTCTCGTCGCGGCTCTGGTCGCCCTTGGCGCGTCGACCCCGACGGCCTACGCCCAGTACCACAGCGGGAGTACCGGGGTGAACGGTGTGTTTCCGCCGATTCCTGACGGGCTGACGGCGCTTCCCGACAATGCAATCTACGTCGTGTGGAACATCAGCACGGGGCTCGTCCGCTACTGCGCAGCTGGAGGGTACGACGCGGGTGGGCAGCCCGAGACGTGTACGGGCGAGCTGGCAACGGCGCAGATTCCCGGCATTCCGCCAGGCGGGCTGACGACGGGGGTCTACAACTTCACCGATTTCGACGTTCAACTTCAGCCGGTCAACGTCTTCGGCACGCTCAACATATATGTCGTCGGAGACGCCTCCAACGTCCCTCTTTCGATCCTCTCGCAGAACAACGTTCGACTGGGCGCGGGCGTCTCGTTATACCTCGACGGCGTCGCCGGAAAAACCGCCGCGCAGGTCTGGTCGCCGGGCGCCGGTGGCCGGGGCGGCCCGGGCGGATTCCCGGGCGGCGCGGGGGGCAACGGGGGCGATCTTCCTTCGAACGGCAATCCCGGTTTCGGTCCCGCCGGTGGCGCGGGGGGCGTCTCGACCGGCGTGACCCTCGACGACCTTTTCGGTATGCCGGCCGGCGCATCACCAGCTACGTTGTCGCTCACGCCGCTCGTGAGCGGATCGGGAGGTGGCGGCGGCGCGGGCGTTCAGTCCGACAACCCGATCGGCTGCGGAACCAACTCGTTTGGATTCGGCGGCGGCGGAGGCGGCGGCGGCGGTGGAGCGGTGCTGCTCGCGGCTGAGAACACCGTAGAGATCACGAGTCCCGCGACCGTGTCTGTCCGCGGCGGGAGCGGGACCAGCGGGGGTTGCTCTTACCTTTACGGCGCGGGCGGTGAAGCGGGGAGCATCCGTATCGTCGGGAGGACCTTCACGGGGAACGGGACCCTCTCCCTCTACGGGGGCTACCATCCCTACTATAACTCCTACGCCACTGGCGGCCGCCTTCGCATCGAGGCGTTCGCGAACACGTTTACCGGTTCGGTCGGCGGCCTCCGACAAGGCTCGTTCATCGCGTTCCCGCTCGCCCCGGTTCCGGCGGACCTGCCCACGCTGAAGATTACCTCCGTGGCCGGCGTGGCGGTTCCGCCCGACGCGCGAAACGACTTGCAGAACGTGGACGTCAACTTCTCCACGGCTCCCGTGAACCCGGCGAGCCTAGCTTTGTCGGGTCACGGCATCCCACTCGACACGACCGCGACCGTCCGCGTCACGCCGACCATCGGTGCGGTCAACTCGTCGACAAGCACCGGGTTCGCCGGGACCATCGCTGCCTCGACGGCCAGTGCCCAGGTGACGATCCCCG
>JANMVW010000046.1:0-5861 GCA_031393555.1 Acidobacteriota bacterium | reverse complement strand
GTGCCGGTCAGCAAGATGCTGCTGCCCCGAAAGAAACCCCGCCCCCCCAGCATCGCGTCGAGCCGTGGGATGCCGGTCGCGATCCGCTCGCTCGAGATCAGGTGATTGAGTCCAAGCGACGTAATGGGCAGCACGCTGATGCCGGTGTCGCCGATGAGAAATGGAAATTCGTTGGTGCCGTGGAGCGCGCCGCGGTATTTCACCACGCGAAGATGACGTGTGGCGATCTGTTCGTACACCCGATGGTCGAGGACGATGACGCAATCGGAGACGTATTCTTCCAGTCCGTGGCGGGTCAGTTGCTCCCGCCCGCGCTCGGCGGTGATGAGGGCGGTCACGCCCTTGTCCTTGAGCCAGCGGAAGAGCCGGCGCAGCTCGGCGCGCAGGATGGCCTCGTTGGGGAGACCCGCGAACAGCGCTTCCAGCGTGTCGAGCACCACGCGCTTGGCGCCGATCGAATCGATCGCGTGATCGAGTCTTACGAAGAGTCCTTCGAGGTCGTACTCGCCGGTTTCTTGGATCTCGCCGCGTTCCACGTGAACGTGGTCGAGCACGAGCTTCTTGCGCCGCACCAAATCCGTCAGCTCGAATCCGAGCGACGACACGTTGCTCTTCAGCTCGTTGGCCGTCTCCTCGAAGGACATGAACACGCCCGGCTCGCCGAACTGCACGGCGCCGCGCACGAGAAACTCCATGGCGAGCAGGGTCTTTCCGCACCCCGCTCCCCCGCAGATCAGTGAGGGCCGCCCGCGTGGCACGCCTCCGCCGGTGATCTCGTCGAGACCCTGGATGCCTGTAGCGCATCTGGGCAGTAGGCCCGCTCGGGTGGCGGCCTTTCGGCGTTTAGTCTGCATGCGAGCGCATCCTTTGCATGAGCGGCCCTCGACTCGAGGTTACGGCTGCTTGACGTTGAGGTCGTTTTCCACCGATCGGATCCCGTCGCAGGCGCGAACCACGACGCTCGCCATGATCCGATCGGCCGCGTTCGTCGTGGTTCCGGTGAGCCTTGCCACCCCATTTTTCACGTCGACCGAGACATGCTTGAACTCGTCGTGTCCTTTCAGGGCCTGTTCCGACGCTTTCTGAGCCTCGTCGTCACGGACGGCGACGATCTTGGCGTCCTTGGCCGGCACGACCTGAAGGTCGTTTTCGACCGCCTTCACGCCGCTCACTTTCTTTGCGTCGGCCTCGGCCGCCTTTTTCGCAGCCTCGGTCGGAACCACTCCGAAGAGCGTGACCACCCCGCCGTCGGTATCCACGTTGATGTCCATCGCGGGGGTTTCGGTGTCGACCATCAGACGGCTCTTGGTCGCCGTCGTGATCCACATGTCGGAGATGGCCTGTTTCGTGCTGCCTTCAGACGACGGCGGCGTTGCGCTCGCCTTGGCTTCGTCCGCCACGATCTCACGATCGGCCAAAACGTCCGGACTCTGCACGTCGCTCGCCACGCGTCGCACGCCGTCGACCGAGACAACGTCCCGGATGGCTCGCAAGTGATCGGTCAGGCTCGCCGCGGTTCCCGAAAGCAGGACGACGCCCTTGTTGACCGATTTGACCGTGACGTGGCTGTCGGAAAGCCTCGGATCCGACCGCAGAGCGGCTTCCGCTCGTTCGTTGACGGCGGCGTCGTCGAGATTGGTGACCTTGCGCTTGTTCTCCGGAACGACTTGGAGGAGGTTGCGGACCTGCCTCGTCCCTTCGATGCGTTCGGCGACCTGCGCGGCCAGAGCTTTTTCCGCGCCCGTGTCCGTCTTGCCATGAAGCGTCACGCGTCCGTTGATCGTGTCGACGTGGATGGCGTGGGCGTCGAGGTTATCGGTCGTGAGGAGAGCGATCTTGGTCTTCAAAGTGATCCACGGATCGGCCCGGTAGCCCTTGCTTTCGGCGCTGGCGCTCAGGGCGAACATCGTGGCGAAAAGTAGAAGCAAACTGCGACTGAATATCCGGTTCATCGGCATCCCTCCTTGACGGTCGCCTTCGACCCATCGGAACGGCCTTAATGATCGGCTTTTGGCGTCCGTCGATCGATGGGGTGAAACCCTACCTAGACGGAATCGTCGAGGGTCACCGGCCATCGGCGCGGCGGAGGTTCGAGACCGCCTCGGGCGGCTGGAGCTCGGGGGACGGCGCCGGCGCCGCCTTCGCCGAGGGCCGCTTCGACGAGGCTCGATCGGGCAGCTCCACCGGATGCGTCCCCGCGGCGCGGAGCTTGACGAAGGTGTTTCGGAACCAGGGTACGGCTGCCGCTTGGCCGTCGCCGTCGTCGGCGGACATGCCGATGAGTTCCCCATACGTGAAGGCATCGGCCGGCGTCACCAGGACCATCACGAGGCAGCCGGCCCCGATGGCGCTTCGAATCGCTCTCGCGTTCATGTCGCGCTCCTTTTTGGATTGAGCCCTGATGATGGGCGGGCCGCCACGGTGCGGCGATGAGGTATTGACCCCAGAACAGGTCCCGGTAGGTCAAGACCCCATGGGTGACGCCGGACCGGCCTCCTAACCTGTTCGACGAGACCCAAGACTGCTTCCGTAAACCTTGTGCGAGCGCGGTCCACGATCTCAGGTCAGACACCCACGACAAGGACGAAAGGAATAGCCCCACATCATGAAAACGAGATTTCTCTATCTTCCCCTCGCGCTGGTACTGGCCCTGCCGGCCGTCGCCTCGACCGGCGCGGCACCGCTGACCAAGAAGGACAAGGCCACGCTCAGCAACTCCGTCTCGGTGCTGAACGATCTCGCCAACGCCCCCGACAAGGGCATCCCGCAGGAGCTTCTTGCCAAGGCCGATTGCATCCTCATCTTCCCCTCGGTCGACAAGGGCGCCTTCATCGTCGGCGGCAAGAGCGGAAACGGCATCGCTTCGTGCCGCCAGCCTAACGGCAAGATGGGCTCCTTGGCCTTCTACACGGTCGGCGGCGCGAGCGTCGGCTTCCAGATCGGCGGGCAAACCGCCGACGTCGTGATGCTCGTCATGAACGAGAAGGGCATAGAACACCTGCTCCAGGACAAATTCACCTTCGGCGGGGAAGCCACCGCAACCGCCGGCCCGGTCGGCCGCACGGTAAACGGCTCGACCGACGCGCAGATGCACGCGCAGATCCTCACCTGGTCGCGCTCCAAGGGCCTCTTCTTGGGAGCGGCCTTGGACGGCTCGGTCGTGAAGCCTGACCAGGATGCGAACGAGCGTCTCTACGGCAAGCCCACCACCGGCAAGTCGATCCTGGTGGACTCGAAGCTCAGCGTCCCGAACTCGGCCGAGCCCTTGGTCGCCGCGATCCGCAGCCACATGGCGGCCGCGGTCGCCAAGGAACTCGCGGAAAAGAACTAGTCCGACCTGCGCTCGCTTCCGGACATTCCGGAGGCGAGCGCAGAGTTCCGCTCCGCCCTCACTCCAGCCAGCACATCGCCTCCCCCGCTTCTCCGTCCATCGCGAGATGAAGCGCGCGGCCCGGGGCGGCGTCGGTCACCCGGATCACCCGTACGCACGGCGCCAGGTCGTTGTCCCGGGGCGAGACGTCCCGCAAGGCGTTCGGCGCATTCGCGAGGAACGACTCCTGGACGACATCCCCTCCCTCGTCCGGGTGGAGTGCCAAGTAGAAGATGCCGTCCTCGACGAGGTCCTGGAAAAAATGCGTCCCGTACGAGACCTCGGGGACGTACTCGCCTCGCCGGTGGGCGATTTCGATCAACACCTTGCAGTGATTGATGTCGGCGTAGTTGACCTTCACGCCGAGTTGCGGATCGTTCGTCCCCCAGCGTCCCGGACCGAGCAGGAGGAACGGCTCCCCCTCGAGGGCGTCGTTGACGCGCGCCACCGCGCGAGAGACCGCTGCGCGGTGCTCCGGGTCCAGTTCGTCGTACGCGCGCGGATCGACGTACACGACATAGGTGATGTCGCGCAGCTCGCCCGAGCGGACCATGCCGCGGGTGAAAAAAACGACGTCGTCGCCGGCCACGCCGCGCGGGAGCCGTCCCGCGTCCGCGGCCTCGGCCTGCACGAGCGGCCGGCACTGCAAGAGGTAGAAACGGTCTTCGACCTGCGCGAACTCGAGATTGACCGGGGTTCCGAAAGCGTCCTCCAGGCGGCGCAAGCGCTCGCGCATCAGCGCGGCGAAGCGCGTGCGCGCGAGCAGGCGGTCGAACGTGAGGCAGAGCTGGCCGGTTTCGACGCCCTCCAACCCCCCCGTCGGCTCGACGAGCCCGTCCTCGGTACGCACCGAGGCGGCCCACGTAAGCCCTGGGGCGTCGAGGCCTTGTTCCAGGACGCGCGCCAAAGGCACGGTGGTGAAGCGGTCGTCCGTGAGGTCGATCGCGTCGACGTACCGCTGCGAATAGCGCGCCTGCCTCTCGGGAGTCACCTCGGGGCGCAGCATGGGCGCGCCGAGGGCGACCATGCGGGAGTGATCGTTCCCGGTCCGGTCGACCGCGCGCGTCCCTAACCCATAGACCAAACGCGCGAGCCCGTCTTCGGCCTTCAACCGCGGCGACCAGCGATACTCGTTGTGCGAGAACCCCACGCCCGCGAACTCGGGGAAGAAATAGCGGCCGTGGCGCTGCCCCACGACCTTCTGGATGAGGATGGCCATGTCCTCGTTGTAGTCGATGAGGTTGTGGCGGCGGCGGTAGGTCAAGGGGTTCGGCGCCAACGTCGAGGCGTAAACTTCGGCGATCGCCGCCAGGATCGCCTTCAGACGATCCTTGCGCGACCCTTGGTTTCCAAGAAAGACACTCGCGTACATCCCCGAAAACGCCGCTCCGAACCGGTCCTCGAGGAGGCTGGAGCTGCGCACGATGACCGGGTGAAGGCCGACGGCATCGACGATGCGCTCGAGCTTGGCCACGAACTCGGGCGGAAACTCCGCGTTCTGGAAGATCTGCCGGATGAGGGGGTATTCGTTCCGGATCTCCTCCGCGGGCTTGTACTTCTGGCTCTGGTACTCGTCCAACCGGTTCAGGTGCAAGAAGCTCTCTATGACGTCCGAGCGCACGAACCAGGATTCCGGCAGATGGACCTGGGCCACGGGGTCGTCGCCGTGCTCGAGGCGTTCACCCTGCAGGATCCGGTAGCCGAGGAACATCCCCGCCGCCTTGCCGCCGATCCTCCCCTGCCCCTTGGCCGGGCCGATGACGCGGTCCAGGATCCACTCGAAATCGGTGACGCGCAGGTAGTTTTTCGCAACCGCGATGAACTCGAGCTGGTCGCTGATGAAGCTGCGGGTCAGCGCCACACGAAGCTGGGTCGTCTGGGCGGGGGCGAGACGGTCGTCGCCGCGCGGGAGCTGACAAAACCTCCGCACCGTCGCGGCGAGCACGTCGAACGAGACGTCCGGGAGGCTCGCGATGCTCTCCAACCCGTCGGCTTCCTCGCGGCGGCGCACGGCGTCGATCACGGTCTGCACGCGTTCGGGCGCCATCAGCGCCTTGGCGTGTCTCACGACCGCCTCGCGAACCGCCTCGCGCTCGAGCGCGCTCCACGGCGCGGCCCCGGGCCGGTTCGGGTTGTCGTCGGCCGGGGCGGCAGCCGCCTGCCCCGCCGCCGCCCTCGCCTCGTCGTAAACGGCATCGATCGAGACCAACCCTTCGCTGTGCAAAACGATGAGCAACTGGCGCGCGATGCGATCGGCGAGCTCGGGCCAGGCGATGAGCGCGTTCCTGAGCGTGGTTTCGGTATCGGGCTGCGCGTTGGGCACGGGGGAGATAATAGGGGACAGTCCCCATTTTCTGGCTCTTCGCGGGTCACAGTGGGTCCTTTTTCGCACCTCGACTCAGCGGATCAAGGAAAGCGGCCACGATCTTGAGCTTGAGGTACTCCTCGTCGCGGTAGCCGTAGGCCCTGCGTTGGAGGACGCGGATCTTGT
>JANMVW010000019.1:0-1874 GCA_031393555.1 Acidobacteriota bacterium | reverse complement strand
GGCCGAAGGTAGAAACGAATGCGAGGCCGGCGATGCGAAAGGCGGGGTACGTGTTCATGGTCGATTCCTCCTGGCCGGGGGATCGTTCCGGCCTCGGAAGATGAGACCGGGACGGGGCCCCGGAGTTCCCGCCCGCCGGAGTTGATCCCCTCCCGCCAAGAAACGTTTAAATTTGGCTGTTTCTTGTCGGTGGTGATCGCGAAAGCGCTTCCGGAAGCCCGCCGGCGCCAAAAACGGCCCCGTAGGACGGTCCAGGCGAGGCGATCTCCGCCCCGGCAAGGTTCCTGGACCCCACGGAATTGACGAAAGCAGGGCGAAAAAGTGGGATCCGCGGGCGGGTCAGGGCAGCGTGGGGAGCCCTGTCAGCGCCCGATCGACGTCCCGTTCGTGGCGGAAGAACTCGCGTCCGAGCCGTTCGGCGCGCAGACGGGCGGCGCGTGTCACATGGAAGCGCAGCGGCCCGAGGAAGGTGAAATCCGAGGTCGCATGCAGGTGGCGATCGCTGCGTTCGTCGGGGAAGTGTTCGGAGAGCGTGCTCATGCGCAGGTCGTACCACTCTTTGGTGACTTCCCCGCGTTCGAGCTTGATCTTCAGCATCCCCATCAAGTTGGACCGGTCGATGATCTCGGGGTGGTGGTTGACGCCAAAGACGCGGGGCATCCTGCCCGAAGTGTCCCGCGCGACCTCCATCATCGTCATCGCGTCCCCGGGCGGACCGTCCACCCCGAGGGTCTCGGTCGCCATGATCGCGACGCGACCCGACGCGCCGGCTTTCGGGATCAGATCGTAGAGCCGGCTGTCGAGCACGCGCAGCCTTCCTTCGGGCCCGATCCTCCGCGCGAACGCCGCGAACAGCGGGTGCTCACGCGCGGAATCGGTGAGGAGATTGTCGAGCACGCCCTCGCTCTTCCCGCCTTTTTCCGGACCTCGCGCGACCGGGTCCGCGACGTCGAGCCACCGGCACATCAGCCCGAACGTGTGACACACCGCAAGCAGCGCGGCGTCGTCGCGTTCGGTGATCGCATCGAACAGACGAAACAGCGGCGTTTCCCAGGACGGGTCTTCGACGACGCCCTGCGCGCGGGGGTCGCTCCCGTCGTTCAACCGGGGGTCGATGTGGCCGGGGCCGCCCGTGCCCACGTAGATCGCGAAACGGTCGTCCTGCGCTTCGGGCACCTGCAGCGCGCGACGGACGTCGAACGAGATCGCCCGGAGGGTCACGCCGGCGGCGGCGAGAGGGATCGACAACTCACAGGTCGCGTCCTGGAACGCCGAGACGACCCCTTCGTGGCCGACGTTGGGCCATCCGTGGTTCATGTCGAGAATGGCGACGTCGATGATGTTCGGGTCACGCTGAGGGAGTAACGCCCCCGGACCGAGCCTCACGTGCTCGAAGATCCCGCTCTTGAGCGCGGTGCAGTCCGCCCCGCAATACGAGACGCCTCTCGTCCGCTTGTGTTCGCAAAGATTCGGCACCGGCGGATGGTAGCGCATCGCAGCGCGCCTGTCGGGGGCTACACTCGGCGGTGTCATGCCGAGATTGCGGTTCCGGAGTCTGAAGGGCGCCCGGGCCTGGTGAACGTTACTTCTTCGCCGTCTTGGCGAGCTCCTCGTCGATGAGCTTCTTGAACGCCTCGTAGGGCTGCGCGCCCGACAGGTAGCGGCCGTTCACGAAGCTCGCCGGGGTTCCGGTCGCGCCGACCTTCATGGCCTCGGCAGCCTGAGCGTCGATCGAGGCCTTGAACGCGTGCGTGTCGATGTCGCTCGTGAACTTCTTGATGTTGAGGCCGATCTCCGCCGCGATCTGAAGGTACTTGTCCCGCGACAGCGCCGTGCTGTTGGCCATGAGTTTTTCGTTCATCGCGGCGAATTTT
>JANMVW010000016.1:0-5446 GCA_031393555.1 Acidobacteriota bacterium | reverse complement strand
CCCGCTTTGCGGAACGAGGCCTCGTCGAGATGGAGCGCCAGGCGCAGCAGCGTTTCGGCGGCCACCGCGGAGCCCGCGGGGATCGCGTCGTCGTAGGTGCTCCGCGTACGCGCGAGGATCTTCTCGTGGTCGTCCGACGTGAAGTGAAACCCTCCGTGTCCGTCACCGAATCGGCCGAGCATCGTTCGCGTCAACGCCGCCGCGCGATCGAGGTCGCGCCGGTCGAATGCGGATTCGTAAAGGTCGACGAGACCGCGTGCGAGGAAGGCGTAGTCGTCGAGGTAGGCGTTCAAGTGGGCCTTCCCGTCGCGGAAGGACACGAGCAGGCGATCGCCCTTCGCAAGATGGGACAGCACGAAATCCGCGGCGCGGCGCGCGGATTTCAGGTCGTCCTTCCGGCCGAACGCGTCGTAGGCGCGGGCGAAGGCGGAAATCATGAGCCCGTTCCAGGCCGTCAGCACTTTGTCGTCGGTCGCGGGGCGCACCCGCTTCCCGCGGGCGGCGAGGAGTTTCGCCTTCATCGGCGCGAGGCGGGCGACCAGCGCTTCGTCGGCGAGAGACCCTCCCAAGAGATTGGGGATGCTCTTCCCCTCGAAATTGCCCGGAGCTTGAACGCCGTAGCTCTTGCCGAAAAACGCCCCGTCTTCCTCGCCGAGAACTTCCTTCAGCTCTTCGGGGGTCCAGATGTAGAAGATGCCCTCATGCCCCTCGCTATCCGCGTCGAGCGATGCGTACAGGCCTCCATCGGGTGACGTCATCTCGCGCCGCACGAAATCGAGCGTTTCGATGACGACGCGGCGGTAGAGCGGTTTTCCGGTCACGAGCCAAGCATCGACGTAGACGGGAACGAGGAGCGCCTGGTCGTAGAGCATTTTTTCAAAATGGGGGACGAGCCACCTTTCGTCCGTTGCGTAGCGGGAGAAACCCCCGCCGATCTGGTCGTACATGCCGCCTTCGGCCATGCGGTCAAGGGTGGTCGTGACCATCGCCAAGATCGCGGGATCGCCCGAGCGCGCGTGCTCGCGCAGCAGGAGGGCCAGGCCGGCGTGGGGCGGGAATTTGGGCGCCGGGCCGAAGCCTCCCCACGCCGCGTCGAAGCGGGATTTCAGGTCGGCGGCCGCGCGCGCGGTTTGCTTTTCGCCGACCGGCTCGTCGCCGGCGGATGCGGCGGGCACGGCGGTCGCGGCTGTCAGGCGCGCGGAGATCTCGGAGGCCGAGCTTTCGATTTCGTCGCGGCGGGTCGTCCAGGCGTCGTTCACGGCCGCGAGGAGCGTGGGAAAACCCGGTCGCCCGTAGCGGTCCTCCGGCGGGAAGTAGGTGCCACCGTAAAACGGCTTGCCGTCAGGCGTCAGGAAGACGTTCAGCGGCCAACCCCCTTGGCCGGTCATCGACTGGACCGCCGTCATGTAGATCTCGTCGAGGTCGGGACGCTCTTCACGATCGACCTTGATCGAGACGAACGAGGCGTTCAGGAGGGCCGCGATGGCTTCGTTTTCGAACGACTCATGCTCCATGACGTGGCACCAATGGCACGCGGCGTAGCCGATCGACAAGAAGATCGGCTTGTTCTCGGCTTTGGCCTTCAAAAGCGCCTCGGGGCCCCACGGGTACCAGTGGACCGGATTCCACTGGTGTTGGAGGAGATACGGGCTGGTTTGTCCTGCGAGGTGATTCGGTTTCCGCCCCGGGGGATGAGTCGAACGAGACATGGAGGCTCCCTGAGAAATCAACGCCAAGACGCAGAACAGCCGGATCAAGAAGCGCCAACGGGCGGCGCCGCCTTGTCCGGCACGACGAGCATCCTGTCTCCCCGCACCAACTCGTTGCCGTCGGAGGACACCGTGATGACGAAGTGATACGTGCCCGCGCCGAGCATGCGCGACGGGATGAGGTCGACGATCTGCCCGCAGCGCTCGGTCGTGAGGTCGAGATCGGTCGAGCCGACCGGCGTCGACGTCTCACCCACGAGCGTGCGCACGACCCTCAACGGCCGCTTCTGGTCCTTGGCGCGACAAACGAGAGCGATCACCGCCGTGGGGGCGTCACCTCGAAGGGCCTCGTCTTCGCTGACGACGACGGCCCCCTGGGTCCGGCTGTGACCGTTCCGGAGGAATCCGCCGCTCCGGGGCTGACTGACGGCGATCGGACCGAGGCTCGCCAACTCGACGTCGAGCTTCGGCCAGTTCCCGTGAACTTCCTTCGACGATACGGTGTCGGTTTGGACTTCACGTGCGACGGCGACGAGATCGTAGTCTCCCGGCGCGAAGTCCATGTCCTTCTCGTAGACGACGGGGGTGTTGGGGAGCGAGACCTGGATCCGCCCCGAGCCGTCCTGCCAGACGACGCCCTTCGAAACGACGGACGCGCCGAGGTCCCAGGTCGTGATGGGGACCGTGCTCCCGGCGACCGCAATCTGAACGCGCGCCCTGAAATGTCCGTCCTTGTAGGAGATCGGGATCAGCCCGACGCGGACGTTCGCGTCGCTCGCGCCGGCGGCGGATGGGGCCGCGAAAGCCGCAAGGACGCGTCCCGTGAGGCGCGTGCCGTCACTCTGGATGACCAAGCGCCCGCGAGTCGTCGGCTTCACGTGGGGGCGCTTGACCTCGACGCTGACCGTGAGCGGTTGGTCCTGCGGGAAGCCGCCTGGGTCGAAACTCAGGAGGTACACGCAGGACATGTCGCCCAAGATCTGCGCGGCCATTTTTGCCGGCGAGATGCCGTTGATGAACGACCGGCCCCCCGTTTCGGCCGCGAGCGAGCCCAGCGTGGATTGGGCGTCTCGCGTGCGCTGGGAGTTGAGGCCCGGCTGGGCATCGTTTCTGGCTTGGCCCGCTCCGCCGCTGCTGGGGGATCGGCGCGACTGGATGAACGTCTCCGTACCGGTCATCCCCTGGCCTTCGATGGTGTAAAACCGGATCCCGAGCCCGGAGGCTTCGTTGATGACCCTGTCGAGCGGGAGCGCACCTGTCGCGGCGTCGGCCATCACCGCGAGCGCGTCCGTGGGGGCCTTTCCGTTCGCGTCCGCGAGGATCGTCCCGCCGAAAAACGAGAGGTAATGCTCGCCGGCGTTTTGCCTCATCGTGTCCGCGAAGTAGAGGACCGATTTCGGCGAGTCGAGCTCCGAGAGGCGGCCGAGAACCATGCTCAGACGGCGAAGTTCCTTCTCTTGTTTCCATCTCTCCTCGGCCGCGAATCGTCCCGCCAACGACAAGGCGGAATCGATGCTCCGGTCGAGCTCGAGGATGATTTCGGTCATCCGTTTTTCTTCCAGACTGGCGTAGGCGTCGAAGGTGGAGTTGTCGTCGGTCATCTTGACGAGCGCCGCATCGAGCCGGGCCACATCGGACGTGAGGGGCACGATCGTTTTCAGGTCGGTGGCGCTGACGATGAGCATCGCGCGCTGGCCGCCGGCCAAAATTTTCGGGAGCATCTCGCGCGCGGCGTCGATGGCCCCCTTCCGCCCCGACTGGGTCAGGTGCGGCATGTCGAAGTACAGAAGGTACGTCGCCACGCTCGGCCTCCCGGCCTCGGTTTGCGGTTGGGCGTCCGCCTCCGATGCGCCCGGCGCTTCCGGCGGAGCCGGAGCGCCCACGGCCGGCTGCGCGACGCACAGATCGTCGACTACGAGATTCGGGATGAGCTTGTGGTTGAGTCGCACCTCGAAATCGGCGGCGGTCAACCCGGAGATGCCGCCCTTCGGCCCGGAGACGGTGACGTCGAGCTGCGCCAGCCGGGTGGAGGCTCGCTCGACCAATCCGACATCTTTCGGGGTCTCCGGAGGATCGGCGGCCAGGGCCGCCCCGGCCAGGGCTGCCGCCACCACCCAGACGAAGGGTTTTCGGGTCACCGCGCGTCGCTCCGGCGGTGCACGTTCGTCGCCGACGCCTGGTCGGTCGGGAGGATGACGGTCTCCGCGATGTTGACGTGGGGCGGACGGGTCGCGACGTAAACGATGAGCTCGGCCACGTCTTCCGGGCGGAGGGGCGTCATGCCGCGATAGACGGCGGAGGCGCGTTCGGTGTCGCCGTGAAAACGGACCTGGCTGAACTCGGTCCCACCGACCATTCCCGGATCGACCGTCGCGACGCGAACGCCGGTTCCCAAAAGATCGAGCCTCAGCCCTTCGTTCAGGGCCCGTAAGGCGTGCTTCGAGGCGCAGTACACGCTGCCTCCCGGGTAGACCTGCCGGCCGGCGATCGAGCCCAAGTGGATCACGGTTCCCCGGCCGCGCGCCACGAGCAGGGGGACGATCGCGCGGTCGACGTGCAGCACGCCCTTGACGTTCGTGTCGATCATCTCGTCCCAGTCGTTCCGCGAGCCTTCGTGGAGTTTGTCGAGCCCCCGCGAGAGGCCCGCGTTGTTCACGAGGACTTCGACCGCTGTCCACGCTTCGGGGAGCGCCTCGACCGCGGCGGACACCGCGCCGGCCTCGCGCACGTCGAGTGCGATCAGCCGGACATCCGGCGCCCCGGCCGCGCGAAGCTCGGGTTCCAGGGTCTGCATGCGGTCGAGCCGGCGTGCCGCGAGCAGCAGCCTGGCCCCTTCCGCCGCAAACGCGCGGGCGCACGCCGCGCCGATGCCGGTCGAAGCCCCGGTCACGAGAACGACTTGGTCGGCGAGCCGCGACGGCATGGGTAAATCCTCCCGAGTTCCGCGGACCAGCTTACCGCAGCTTGGAAACCCGCCGCGGGTATGGCCTCGCGTCGGCAGGCGGCGTATAAGGGGCGGACCGGAAGGGGGATTCGGAATGAAGAGGGTCGTGCTCGCCTGGGGTCTTGCCGCACTCGGCGTCGCGCCCTGCTACGGCCAGGCGGTATCGGGGACGACGTTCGAGGACCGGAACGCGGATGGCATCCGCAATCCCGGGGAGCCGGCGATCCCTGGCGTCAACGTCACCTTGTTCGGAACGCGGGACGTGGGCGGCGCGTTCGACCAGACGGTGGCCACCGCGGGCGATGGAACGTTCACCCTCGCGGCAGGGAACGGTTGCTACCTGCTCGGCGCCGCCGACCCCGCCGGATGGCGGCAGTCGATGACGCGATCGGACGGGGTGATCGACACGACCCCCGGCTACGCGTTTCCGCTCGGTTTTCCGCGCTTCGCCAAGTTCGACCAGGCGATCGCCGGATTGAAAACCGGCGGCTTCCGGTACACCGCACTGGGGGACAGCATCTCGACCAACTTCAACTTCTGTTCGGCTCTCGAGACCTTTTGGTACAGCAAGCGGATCCGGGACAGGTTGGCGTGCACAGCGCCCGCTGCTTCGGTCACGCTCGATCAGGCGGGGGTCATCTCGACGCACACCGACGACCTGCTGGTCGACGACACCACGGATAACAACAACGTCTTCAGAGTGATGGCCTTCTCCCCGCCGCCGAAGCTGATCACCGTGTCGATGATCGGCAACGATCTCAAAGACCTGTCGCCCACCGGGATCCCGACGCAG
>JANMVW010000475.1:0-5323 GCA_031393555.1 Acidobacteriota bacterium | reverse complement strand
CCCGGCGCCAAATACTACGAAGAGCGGTACAGGCGTCGCGTCATCGAAAACCTCACGCGCCGCGCGAAAAACCTCGGGTACCAACTCGTCCAAAACAGCGTCGCGAGTGAGGGAGTTTCTTAGGAAAAGGGGACTGTCCCCGATTATCAACTACGCGGACGAACTCAAAGGTCGATAGTACTGGACGCCCCGCTCCATCCGACGAATCTGGGCGATCAGGTCGTCGAGCTCTTTCTCGTGGTGCACGAAATCGATCTGGTTCGTGTCGATGACGAGAAGGGGGGTCTGGGTGTAGTTGAAAAAGAAGTAGTTGTAGGCCTTCGCGACTTCCGAGACGTAGGCCTCGGAGATCTCGGCTTCGTAGTCGCGCTTGCGGCGCTTGATGCGCTCGATCAAACGCGGCGTGTCGGCCTGGAGAAAGATGACGAGATCGGGCTTGGGCGCCTGCGGCTCGAGCATGGCGTACAGCTTGTCGTAGATCAAAAGCTCCGAGTCGTCGAGGTTCAAGTAGGCGAAGATCTTGTCTTTCGGGAAGATGTAGTCGCAGACGGTGACCTGCGAGAACAACGTGCGCTGCGCAAGCTCCATCAACTGCCGGTAGCGCGAGAGGAGGAAGAACAGCTGGGCCTGGAACGCCGCGCCCGTCTTGTCGAGATAGAAGTCGCGCAAGAAGGGGTTCTCGACTCGCTCGAGCACTTTATGGGCGTCGAACTTCTTGACGAGCAACTCGACGAAAGAGGTCTTGCCGACCCCGATCGGGCCCTCGACGGCGATGGAGCGGAATTTCATAGAGTGCGCGAGTATACGGGGAGCGTTTCCGGCAAGGCAAGCTTTCCGAGCTTGCGCGCCTCGTGAGGATCGTCGAGGGCAAGGAGCGCGCCTGCGAACTCCGGCGCGATCTCGGCAAGGGGAGCGAGAACGAACCGCCGCGACCACAACCGGGGATGCGGCACGGTCAAGTCAGGGGTGTCCACCTTGACGTCGCCGAGCAGGAGCAAGTCGAGGTCCAGCTCGCGAGGCGCGTTGGGGCTCCGGCGCTCCCGGCCGCGCTCGCGCTCCCCGGAAAGCAGCACCCCGAGGATCGCATCCGGTGAAAGGTCCGTGGACACGCGGGCGACCATGTTGAGGAACCAATCGGGTCCGGCGCCGTCCACGGGCTCCGTTTCCCACAGGGACGAGACGGCCACCGGGAACACCCCGCCCCGAGCCATCGCGAGCAGTCCCGCCCGCAGGTGCTCCTCGCGATCGCCGATGTTGCTGCCCAGACCGATGTACCCGAGCATGAGCCGAATACTACCAGCCGGGAGCGCTTTCCCCGCTCCGGGTTGAAGCCGAAGGCCCGTGGCCGCTATGATGCGCCGTTCCCGCGTCCTGCGGAACCCCGACATACCCCGAGGGAGGATTCAACCGACCATGGCAACCACGAAGAAAAAGGCGGCGGTCGAGCCCGAGGAAACTCTCGGCGCGGCGCCGGAGATGTCGCGCACCGCGCCGTTCAAGCCGCGAAATATCGCAGCCTACGAGGCCGCCGTCGAGCAGTTTGCGTCGGCGTCGAGCCTGTTCGTCAAGGGTCAGTTCGCCGAAGCCCAGCCGTTCTTCGCGGCGGTGGCGGAGGCCGCGGCCGCCGATGAACCGATCCTCTCCGATCGCGCGCGCACCTACGCTTCCATCTGCGCCCGCCGCATCACCACCCCGGATGCCGTCGGCAACGACGCCGACGCGCTTTACCATCGCGGTGTCGTCGCGGCCAACGCCGGCCGGCTCGACGAGGCCTGGACGTTTCTCGAAAAGGCCGTCGCCCAGAAACCGAACGACGCGAGCATGCTGTACGCGCGCGCCTCGGTGCGCGGCCTTCAGGGGAACGCGGAGGGCGCCGCGTCCGAACTCAAAAAGGCGGTCGCCCTCGATCCGAGATTCCGCTTCCAGGCGACTTCCGACTCGGACTTTGACCGGGTGAGGGACGAGGCGGCGTTCATCGACATCATCGAGCCGAGCAACGCGGGGGCGTGAGCGTGGCCGGATCACGGGCGCCGCTGACGGTGCTGCTCCTCGCGGCCGGCCAGGGCACGCGCCTGAAATCCAAGACGATCAAACTTCTCCACCCGGTCGCGGGGCAACCCATGGTGACCTGGGTGGCGCGCGCCACGGGGGCGCTGCGTCCTTCGCGGACGGTCGCGGTCGTCGGCTTCCAGGGTGAGCGCGTTCAAGCGGCCCTCGCCGGGCTGTGCGACGCGTTCGCGGTCCAGGCCGAACAGCGCGGGACGGGCCACGCCGTGATGCAGGCGGCGGGGGCGCTCCGGGGGGCGCCCGGCCCGCTGCTCATCGTCAACGGCGATCTGCCGAGCCTCAAGCCCGCAACCCTCAGCGCGCTGGTCGCCCTCCACCGCAAATCCAAGGCCGCCTTGACGCTCGTCACGACCGACCTCGACGACCCAACCGGCTACGGCCGGATCGTGAGGGACGGGAAAGGGCGCGTGACCCGCATCGTCGAGCACAAGGACGCGACCGCCAACGAGCGCGAAATCGGCGAGATCAACTGCGGCATCTATTGCGCGCAGGGGTCGGTGCTGATGCCGCTGCTCAAGAAGCTCCGTCCCGACAACGCGCAGGGCGAGTACTACCTGACCGACGCCATCCACGCGCTGATCGCCAAGGGCGAAGCCGTCGTCGCCTTGAAACACGCCGATTCCGAAGAGGTCCTGGGCGTCAACACGCGCGTCGAGCTCGCCGCGGCGGGGGCCTCGCTCTACGCGCGCAAAGCCGCCGAGCTCCAGCACGACGGGGTCACGCTCCTCGACGCGTCGCGCACGTGGATCGATCCGCGCGCCAAGGTCGGCCGCGACACCGTGATCTACCCGGATGTCCTCGTCGAGGGGGACTGCGTCATCGGCGAGGACTGCGTCGTCCGGTCGGGATCCCGGCTCGCTGGCATGGTGCTCGGACGGGGGGTCGAGGTGAAGGACCATTGCGTCCTGCTGGACAGCCGGATCGGCGACAACGCCCAACTCGGGCCGTTCGCCCACGTACGCCCCGGTTCGATCGTGGAAGCGAACGCGCACGTCGGTAATTTCGTCGAGCTCAAAAAGACCCGGCTCGGGAAGGGAAGCAAAGCGTCGCACCTGACCTACCTGGGCGACGCGGACATCGGCCCGAATTGCAACATCGGGGCGGGCACGATCACCTGCAATTACGACGGCGTGAACAAGTACCCGACGACCTTAGGTTCCGGCGTGTTCGTCGGCAGCGACTCGCAGCTCGTGGCCCCCGTCACCGTCGGCGATGGCGCCTACGTGGCTGCCGGAACGACGGTCACCGACAACGTCCCGCCGGGCGCGCTTGCGCTTGGCCGCGTCCGCCAGCTCAACCTGGAGGGCTGGGTGGCGCGGCGGAAGAAGAAAGCCGGCGCCGGCCGCTCCTCCCGTTCTTAATTGCGCTTCGGCCTCGCCCGCATTATTCCTTAACGGCCCCCTCGACGTGGAGGTCTTCAGATCATGTGCGGCATCGTCGGGTACATCGGCTCCAAGGATCCCGTCGAAGTTCTGATCGAAGGACTTCGCCGGCTCGAATACCGAGGCTACGACAGCGCCGGGATCGCGGTCGTCGACGGCGACGGCGCGCTGCACATTCGTCGCGCCCCCGGGAAGCTCCGCGACCTCGAAAAGGTCCTCGTCGAAAGACCGATCCAGGGCCGCTACGGCATCGCGCACACGCGCTGGGCGACCCACGGCCGCCCCACTGAAGAAAACGCGCATCCCCATCGCGACTGCACCGGCAAGATCGTCGTCATCCACAACGGCATCATCGAAAACTACCTCGAGCTCAAGCACGCCCTGCAAAAGCAAGGTCACCGCTTCGTCACCGAAACCGACACCGAGATCGTCGCGCACGCGCTCGAGCAGCAGATGAAAGACGACGGCTCCGATCTCGTGGCGGCCTTCCGCGCGGTGCTCCCCCGCTTCCGCGGGATCTACGCGTTGGTCGCGATCTCGACGGACGCCCCGGACACGCTCGTCGCGGCGCGCGTCGGCCCGCCGCTGGTGGTGGGCATCGGCAAGGACGAGTACTTCGTCGCTTCCGACATCCCCGCGATCCTCTCCCACACCAAAGACGTGGTCTTCATGGACGACTACGAAATCGTCGTGGTGAAGCCCTCCGGCGTGAGCTTCATGCGGATGGACGGCAGCCCGCTCGTGAAAGAGCCGACGCGGATCCCGTGGGATCCGATCATGGCGGAAAAGGGCGGCTACAAGCATTTCATGCTGAAAGAGATCCACGAGCAGCCGCGCGCGGTGCGCGACACGCTGCTCGGCCGGGTCTCGCTCGAGGAGCTTTCGATCCACCTCGAAGAAATCGTGCTTTCGGACGACGACCTGCGCCACGCCGACCGCATGCAGATCGTCGCGTGCGGCACGTCGTGGCACGCCGGACACGTCGGGAAGTTCCTCATCGAGCGGCTCGCGAAGATTCCCGTCGAAGTCGATTACGCGTCCGAGTACCGGTACCGGAAGCCGATGCTCGACGACCGCTGCCTGTCGGTGTTCATCAGCCAGTCGGGCGAGACGGCGGACACGCTCGCGGCCGAGCGCGAATCGAGGTCGCAGGGGGCCAAGGCCCTCGCGATCTGCAACGTGCGCGGTTCCATGCTGACGCGGGAGTGCGACGGAACGATCTACACGCACGCCGGCCCCGAAATCGGCGTCGCCTCGACCAAGGCGTTCACGAGCCAGATCGTCGCGCTGACGCTCCTGGCGCTGAAACTCGGCCGGGTGCGCGGGACGATCGCGGACGCCGAGATGGCTCAGATCATCCGGGACCTGTACCACATCCCCGCGCAGATGGAGCGCTACCTTCACGACGACGCCCCGGTCGTCGAACTGGCGAAGGCGTTCCACCTCCATCGCGATTTTCTCTACCTCGGCCGCGGCGTGAACTACCCGATCGCGCTCGAAGGCGCCTTGAAGCTCAAGGAGATTTCCTACATTCACGCCGAGGGCTACCCCGCAGGCGAGATGAAGCACGGGCCGATCGCGTTGATCGACGAGGACATGCCGGTGGTGGCGATCGCGCCCTTCGACGGCGTCTTCGAGAAGATGCTCTCGAACATCGAAGAGGTGAAGGCTCGCTCGGGGATCGTCATCGCGATCACCGACGACCAGGGCGGGGACATCGCGCAGAAAGCGGATTTCGTGCTCACGGTGCCCAAGACCCACGACCTGCTGTCGCCTCTGCTGACGGTGTTGCCGCTGCAACTGCTCGCCTACCACATCGCGTTGCTGCGTGGCTGCGACGTCGACCAGCCCCGCAACCTAGCGAAGAGCGTCAC
>JANMVW010000471.1:0-6585 GCA_031393555.1 Acidobacteriota bacterium | reverse complement strand
CGGCGAGGCTTCCCCGCACGACGTCGTAACGGGTCGCGGACGCCACCGCGGACCAGTCGTAGGTGGTCTTGTCCGCCGCGACGGTCACGCTTGCGGTTTCGGCCGGGGCGGCGATCGGAGTTCCGCCGAGGCACGCGTTGCCGCTGCAAACATCCCCCGTGGTGCACGCGTCGCCGTCGGCACACGCTGTTCCATTCGCTTGCCCCATGCACGTGTTCGGTGCGCAGACATTCGGCACTTTCACGTTGGTGACCGCGACGTCGTCGAGGTAGAAGCCGGCGTATTCCGAGGCCCCGTCGGAGGAAAACTGCCAGCGGAACCGGATCGTATCGTCGGGGGCCAGGCCGGTGATTTGGTGGCACCGGTGGGCGTATGGGCTGGCCGTGGCGCTGGTCGCAAAATCGAGACATGACGTGCCGCTCGCGAGAGGGCCGCCGAAAACGTTTTTCGTTTCCGGAAAGCCGCAGGCGTTGCCGGGCGAGGATCCTGTGCAGCTCAACGGCTCCCATCCGGTGGTGTCGTCAGACAGCGCGCAGCCGTCCGCTTCACCGTTGCTGGGAGCCGGAACATCCGTCCACGCTCCGCCATTGACGGAATACTCCACGGCGATGGCGTCAAAATGGTATTCGACCTGATGGCGCTCCCAGTACTGCAGGTTGACGGTCGTAGCGCCGACCGTCAAAGGCGGCGCATACAGTTGGGCGCAGGTGAAAGGTGGATACGAATCGCCGGCTGCAGGGCCGGCGTTACGGTAGGCGTAAGCGCCGCCAGGCGTGTGGTTGGCGCCCGGGTCGTTCGCCGTCTTGACGAACCGCCATGCCGGAGGACCGGTCGTCACCGTCATGAAAAACGTAATTTGCGCGGAGCCGTCGCCGCCGCCGTCCGTCCAGGTGCCGGGAGCGGCCTGCATGCCGGCCGCATACGGAGTGGCGGAGATGCGGACGCTGTTCGATTCTTCGTTGCCTCCCCCGCACCCGCCGCCGTTTCCGGAGCTGCTGTCTTCCGCGCGCACCACGTAGTAGTAGGTGTTTCCGCTCTGGAGATTGTCGGTGTCGAGATAAGAACTGGGGCCGACGACGCACGTCGCGATTCGGTTGGCAACCGACGGGACGAAATCGGGCACCGTTCCACGGAAGATGTTGTAGCGGAGGTTCGGGGCGGCCAGGCAGTTCGACGCGCCGGGCGCCCAGTTGATCGTCACGCCGCAGTTGCTGTCGCCGCTGCTGGCGGCGCTGGTGGCTCCTGAGAAGCTCGGTTTGAAGACGCACGATCCGGTCGCCGTGGCGTTGACGCACTGGCTGGCGAACAGCGAGTTGCACTTGCCCGCGGCATCGGTGGCGCCGCGAACACGGTAGGCGTACGTCACGCCGGCCATCACGGTGGTGTCGGTGTAGGTCGTGGCGGCGCCGGGCGTCGTGGCCACAGGCGAGTAGAGCCCCTCGGCGCCGCACGTTCCCAGGGCACGTTCGACGGCGTACGAGCCGGGCGTCGGCGTGGCGCCTGTCCAAGTGAGCCGGATCTGGTTGTCGGCGGGTGTCGTGGCCGCGGGGTTCAACGCTATGGACGAGGGGCGGGCGGTGCAAGTCGAGGCCTGGCATTGGCCGGCTCCGGTCCCGGCGGGGTAAGCGACCGACGCGATTCGCGTCGACCACTGATTCTGCACGGCGTAGTACTGACTGACCGACCAAAACGTGCAGTCATCGGCGGGATCGATGCTCATGCTGGCGTAGTCGCCCCAGCGCTGGTTGCTGTTGACGTTGACGCTGTCGTTATAGGCGGTCCCGGTGACGATCGTGGCCTCGGGCACCGTCATCTGCCCCGGAGGATCGCTCTTCGCGCGGCCAGTGTACCGGGTGCTGTGGTTTTCGGTCCCGGCTGTTTTTCCGGTCGCGGTGTAGCCGACGAGGATGTTCTCCGCGCTGTCCATGGCGAGCGAGGACATCCAACGGTCTCGGCCGTTGGCCGCGTCCGCGATCGTTCCTTGCTGATAGATGCAGGGATAGGTCGGGCACGTCGCGTTGGGCGTTCCGGAAAGACGGAAGTCGTACCAGCGGACGCCCGAGACCAGCCCGCTAACGGAAGGATTGACGGAGTGGCTGACGACGAGCGACTCGTGGTCGACGTAGTTGCGGTAGGCCGCCCGGAACATGAGCCGGTCGGAGATGGCGTCCAGGGTGTTGCCGGTACCCGGCTGAGGAATGCAGGTGCCGCCGCCGCATGCGGCGGTTGCGGGCGCGACCGGGACGACGGCCTGAAGGGTGTTGGTGGTGGTTCCGGGCGAGACGAAGTTCACCTTCATCCGATAGAGGTACATGCCCTCCGAATGGATCGAAGCGAAAATGCCTGGCGCCTTGTTGGGAGGCAGGGTGTATCCGTCGAGGTCCGCGGGCATGTGCCCGCCCTCGTTCGGGTCCAGGATGACGACCCAGGTGGCGGCCGCATTGACGAGCGGATCGGCGGAGAGCATTTTGGCCCGATCCATCGCGGCGAATATCGCGACGAACTGCCCGTTGAAGCCGTGCGCCATCATGTAGTAAGCGTCCGGCCACACTGAGATGTGCGGGTAGTCGCCGAACTTACCGTTGGGCACCGCGAAGGCATACCGGGCGTAGGTTCCGATTGCGTTCGCGGTCGTCGACACGGCGACGCACTGGTAGTAGACGCCGCCGCTCGAACTCGAGGTGAACTGGGAGATCAGCCATCGTCCCGGGCTCGGGGTCGCGATTCTGTCAAAGAGCACGATCGGGTCGCCGCTGTTCAGGGTTTCGCAGGCGCCGCCAAAACCCGACCAGATCGTGTTGATGTTCACAGGGTTGGGCGGAAAGCCGACTGGAAGCAGCGGCGTCGCGACTTTGGTGGCCCGGTTCAGCGACCAAACCTGATAGCGCGTGTTGACCGTTTCGACGAATTGGTTGTTGCCGACAGCGCCGTTGGAGTCGGACGGCGTGCCGCCGTTGAAGCCCACCCCCAGGAAATTGAACCCGGTGGTGGGTGCGGCGAGCGGGACGCCGCTGAACCTCTGGGAATCGCCGGGCTCGACGACCTCCTGCACGACCGGATCGGGGAGCTCGGAGCGAATGATGCGGGTCGCCGGGATCTGCGGGTTGGCCGGCGATTCCTCTTCCGTCGCTTGTTCCCGCGCGGCCGCGGTCGCCAGATCCGAAAGAGGCGGCGAGATGTCGAAGTGGGACGCGGCGACGGAATAGACGGTCTGTCCCAGCTCGTTGGTGCTTTCCGTGACCGAGTCGTTCCTGGAGCCGCCGTAGTAAGCGTCTACCGGGTCGGCCTGCCGCGCCACCCCTGCCGGACGGGCCGGGGCCGGGGCGCCCGGGGCTTTCTTTTTGGCCTTGGTCGTGGTTTTTTCGGCGGCACCCGCCAAAACGTGGGTTGTGGCGGGCAGAACGAGACAAGCCGCCAGAACGGCGGTGGACAGAACCCTGGTGACTCGCATCAGTGATGCTCCTTTGACGACAGACTTAAATACCGTCAAAGAGAGCCGATAACAAGGAGAACCGAGGGCCCCGGGCGCCGTCCGGGACTAAAGATCGAAGATTTTCCCGGGATTCATGACGTTATTGGGGTCAAAGGCCATCTTGATGGCCTTCAAGTAAGCGATCTCTTCCGGGCTGCGGCTGTAGCCGAGGTACTTCTTTTTCATCAAGCCGATGCCGTGCTCTGCCGAGACGCTCCCGTGGTGGCGCTGGACCGCCTCGAAGACCCATTCGTTCACGCTGTGACACTGCGCGAAGAACTCGTCTTTGGGCAGGTCGGCCGGCTTCAAGATGTTCAGGTGGAGATTGCCGTCGCCGATGTGACCGAACCAGATGATCTCGAAGCTCGGATAACGGGCCGCGACGATCCGGTCGATCTCTTCCAGGAAGGCCGGCACCCGCGAGACGGTGACCGAAATGTCGTTCTTGTAGGGCGTGTGCTTCGAGATCGATTCCGAGATGTCCTCGCGGAGCCGCCAGAGGCTTTTGGCCTGTGCCGTGTTCTGGCTCATCACTCCGTCGACCACCCAGCCGGCTTCGGTGCATTGCTCGAAGATCTGCATGGCGTCTTCCACCGTCTCGTCGGAGATCGCCTCGAACTCGAGTAACGCATAGAAGGGAGCCGCCGTGGCGAACGGAGGGCTGACGCTCCCCTGGGCCAAGACGTGGCCCATGGCCTTGTCCGAGAAGAACTCGAAGGCGGTGAGGTCGAGACGCTGTTGGAAGGCCTGCAAGACGTTCATCACGTCCGTCAATTGCTTGACCCCGAGCACCAGCACGCTTTGCGCTTTGGGGGGGCGCGCCAGTCTCATGGTCGCCTCGGTGATGAATCCCAGGGTGCCCTCGGCGCCGATGAACAGATGGCGCAGGTCGTAGCCGGTGGCGTTTTTGACCAGGTCTTTGTTGAGCCGCAAGACCTCGCCGCGGCCCGTCACCACGGTGAGCCCGGCCACCCGGTCGCGGGTCATTCCGTAGCGTATGACCTTGATGCCGCCGGCGTTGGTGGAGAGGTTCCCGCCGAGCTGGCTCGAGCCCGCCGCGGCGAAATCCACCGGGTAGAAGAGCCCCTTTTCGTCGGCGAAATTCTGCAGCTGCCGAGTGACCACTCCGGCCTGACACGAGACGGTGCGGTCCACGGAGCTGAATTCCAGGATCTCGTTCATGGAATCGAACGCGACCACCACTTCCCCATGGGCGGCGACGGCGCCGGCGCTCAAGCCGGTGCGCCCGCCGGAGGGCACCAGGCCCACGTGATGCTCGTTGGCGAAGCGCACGAGGGCCTGCACCTGCTCGGTGCTCTTGGGGAAAACGATGGCCGAGGGCGCGGGCTCGTAGAGCTCCGTCCAGTCCTTGCCGTAGTGTCGCAGCGACTCGTCGTCGACCAAGACCCGGCCCGGGTCGACGAGGGCGTGTAGACGCTCGAGCAGGTGTGCTGCGATCATGTATTTTGTCCCGCCAAGCAGAGGTTCATCATGAGCGACACGTCGTTCGACAAAAATGAGCTGAAGTTCCTGTTGCTCGAGGGCATCGATTCCTCGGCCGTACGAACTTTGAACGCCGCGAATTATACGAACATCGAGCAGTTGTCAAAGTCGCTCTCTCAAGAAGAGCTGATCGAGAAACTCCCCGCGTATCACTTCCTGGGGATCCGGTCGCGCACGCAACTGACGCCGCCGGTCCTCGCCGCGGCCAAGAAGCTCGCCGCGGTCGGAGCGTTTTGCATCGGCACCAACCAGGTCGATCTGGACGCGGCCATGCTGAAGGGCGTGCCGGTGTTCAACGCGCCTTATTCCAACACGCGCAGCGTGGCGGAGCTGGTGCTCGCCGAGATCGTCTTGTTGCTGCGCGGGATCCCCGAAAAAAACGCGGCGGCGCATCGCGGCACGTGGCAAAAATCGGCGCATAACAGCTACGAGGCCCGCGGCAAGACGCTCGGCATCGTCGGCTACGGCAACATCGGCACGCAGCTGGGGGTCCTGGCCGAAGCTCTGGGGATGAAGGTCTTCTTCTACGACATCGTCTCCAAGCTGCCCCTGGGTAACGCGCAATCGGTGGGCAGCCTCGGTGAGTTGTTGTCGCTGGCCGATGTGGTGACGCTGCACGTGCCGGAGACTCCGTCGACCAAAAACATGATGCGGGCCGAGCAACTGGCGCTGATGAAGACCGGAACGATCTTGATCAACGCCTCGCGCGGCACGGTGGTCGATATCGAGGCGCTCGCCGCCAGCCTCAAGACCATGAGGTTGGCCGGCGCCGCCATCGACGTGTTTCCCGTCGAGCCGGAGAGCAACGAGCAGGTGTTCTCCTCGCCGCTTCGCGGATTCGACAACGTCATCTTGACGCCGCACGTCGGCGGCAGCACCCTCGAGGCGCAAGAAAACATCGGCGTCGAGGTCGCGGAAAAGCTCGCGCGCTACAGCGACACCGGCACGACGCTGTCAGCGGTGAACTTCCCGGAAGTGTCCCTGCCGCGAACCCCCGGCAAGCATCGGCTGTTGCACATCCATCACAACGTGCCCGGCGTGTTGTCCGAGATCAACGCCGTGTTTTCGGAAAACAACATCAACGTGGGCGGCCAGTATCTGCAGACCAACAGCAAGGTCGGCTATGTGGTCATCGACGTCGATCAGGAGTACAGCGAGCTGGCCCTCCAGAAGCTGCGCCACGTGAAGGGCACCATTCGGTGCCGAGCGCTGTTCTAGGGGCCCCCTGACGTGAGCGCTTCCGATTCGCTCCGCTTCAGCCTGCGCCGGTACTTCACGGGCGCGAGCTTCGCGGTCGTTCTCGTCGGAACGCTCGCGGCCGGCCTCGCTTCGGCCCAGCTGGCTCGAGTCGTTTTCGCCGAGATGGAGCGTGAGGACGCGGCCAACCTCGTCGAGTATTTCGTCACCGAGTTCGAGCAAGACGGTTACACCCGGGACGTCTGGAGCACGCAGCCGATCCCCCCTTTCGCTCGCGAGCGGGCCCTTTCCGACCTGCGCAACTTCGCCCTGACGGAACTCAAGCTGCTCGCCCCGGACGGCACCGAGATGCAGACGATTCTGGCGCCGGGACAGACGCCCAGCCCTCGCTGGACGGAAGGGCTCGAGCAGGC
>JANMVW010000441.1:0-12705 GCA_031393555.1 Acidobacteriota bacterium | reverse complement strand
GAGGCCTTGAACGCGTGCGTGTCGATGTCGCTCGTGAACTTCTTGATGTTGAGGCCGATCTCCGCCGCGATCTGAAGGTACTTGTCCCGCGACAGCGCCGTGCTGTTGGCCATGAGTTTTTCGTTCATCGCGGCGAATTTTCCTTGGGCGTTGGCCGCCATGGCGGCCTCGGCCGCGGGCATCGCGTTTTGGTGCATCGGCAGGGGGTGCTGCTTGTAGACCATGCGGACGTCTTTGGGATAGTCGGCCAAGATCTTTTCGAGGGTCGAACCGACCCTCACGCAATACGGTCACTGATAGTCGTAGTAATGAAGAATCGTGACCTTGGCCTTGTCAGGCCCCCGGTACGGCGCGTCGCCGGCGGCGATCTCGTAGATCTTGTTCGGTTCGGGCCCTGCGGGGGCCGCCGCCTTGACGGAGGCCTCGCTGACGTTCTTGCCGATCTTGAATTCGGGCCGCTTGCCCGTCTTCGCCCACAAGAGCTCCTCGTCGATGACTTCCTTGAACGCGGCGACGGGTTTCGCGCCGCTCAGGTAGCGCCCGTTGACGAACGACGCCGGAGTGCCTCCGGCGCCGATGTCCTCCGCTTCTTTGGCTTCCTTCTGGATCGCCTCGGCGTAAGTATGGGCGTCGAGTTCCTTGGTGAAGCGGTCGACATCCAGCCCGAGTTCCTTCGCCCAGAGCAGGTAGTTCTCACGCGAGAGCTGCTGCTGGTTCGCGAAGATCTTGCGGTTCATCTCGAGGAACTTCCCCTGAGCGTTCGCCGCCATCGCGGCCTCGGCCGCCGGCATCGCGTTGGGGTGCATCGGCAGGGGGTGCATCTTGTAGACGATGCGGACGTCGTTGGGATAGTCGGTCAGGAGCTGATCGAGGGTCGGACCGACCCTCGCGCAAAACGGTCACTGGTAGTCGGTGTAGTGATAGATCGTGACCTTCGCGTTTTTTGGTCCGACGGAAGGGGAACTGCCCGGCGTCATCGCGAACGCGACGTACTTGCTCGGCGGGGACAGAACGGATTTGACGATCTCGTCACGTCCCTTCCCGAGCTTGACCAGGTCGATCACTTGTTTGCCGAGGCCGAGGCTTCGAGTGCACTTGGCGTCATCGCGCCGGCAGACGGCGAGTTTCATCCCGCAGCCGCAGTCGCATCCGTTCTCGTGGAGGATGGCGATCGCGAGCGTTTTTTGCTCGGGCGTGAGGCCGTCGAAGGACAGACCCTGCATCGCTTCCGGAGCGACGGGACCCGCGGCGGGCGCGGGGGCTGGGGGGGTCGCCGCGAGCGCGAGCGAATAGGTCAAGAGGCACACCGAAACCAGCAATCCGAATCGATGGGGTTTCATAAGCCGTAATCTTTACGCGGAAGTCGGGTCGCGCGCAAGGCCGATCGCCTCGATCTCGACGAGCAGCTCCTCGCGGCAGATCTCGGCCTGGATCCACGCCGTCGGCACCGCCTGCCCCGTGCTGGCCAGCAACGCGGCCCGGATGACGCCCTGTTGCTCGGGAAAGCGGACGTAAACGCGCAGCGATTCGAGGCGCGCCCCGAGCGGTCCCCCCCGTCCCGGGACGCCCGCTTCGTCGAGCACGGCGGCGATGTTGCGCATCGTTTCTTCGGTCTGACGCGCAGGGTCTCCCGGGAAGAGGCTCTCGTGCCCGACGATGCTCGCCGTCCCGGACACGAATACCGTTTGGCCCCAGGCTTTTCCCGTCACCGTGCCGCGCGCGAACGAGGGGCTTTTCGGGCCGTAACGCTCGGGGTAGCGATGCGCGGCGACCTGGCGCGGGTTTTCGATCGGGCAGCCCGGCTCGCGTGAGGCCAGCAGGTGCACGACGAGGGTGTCTCCAGGGCAACCGACGGCGGAGGCCGCCGAGAGCCGATCGGAAAACGCCGGGCCGTAATGCGCGGCGAACGCTTCGGCCCTCCCCTTGCAAAAGAGCTTGTATCGGTCGATTCCCGAGGAATGGTCGTGGATGCGCGGGACGTAGTTCCAGATGCGGACAAGGTAGGGATAGCCCGCGTGGGCCACGCCGCGCAGCAGCCGCCCGTAAACGTCGAAGGTCAGCGCGTCGATTGCCGAGTCGGAACCCGCCGGAGACTCCATCGCGACGAACAGGGAGCGCTCGTCGGCGGCCGCCGTCGCGCCGTCCACCTCGAGTCGGGAAACCGCTCCTGCCGCCGGCCACAGCTCGCCCGCGGGGCCGGGGGGAAGCGGCCGGTTCGGGATGCATGCCGCCAGCCACGGTGCCGTTCGATTCGGCTGCGGCGTACCGCCGAATTGGACGGTGGCGAGCACGCCCTCGCGGCGGTCGGGCTGAAGTTGCTCGCGCTCGATCGCGTCCACGTAAACGAACATCGCCCGAAGGGTATCGGAGCGCCGGAGGCGTTGCTACCATTCTCGCGATGTCGCGCAACGACGGCTTCACCTACCGTGAGCGTCTCGGCCCACGAGCCGAATCGACGACGCTGCTGGCTTATCTCGGCGACCGCTACCGGCACTCGTCGCCGATTCAATGGACCGAACGGATCGAGGCCGGAGACGTGCTGGTCGATGCCAGGCCCGTCACCAAAGACGTCGTGCTGCACCGCGGCCAGGAGCTCGTCTGGCGGCGCCCGCCCTGGGACGAGCCCGACGCGCCGCTTTCGTTCGCGGTGCTCTACGAAGACGGCGATCTGCTCGCCGTCGCCAAACCCGCGGGGCTTCCCACCCTTCCGGGCGCCAACTTCCTGAACCACACCCTGCTCCACCAGGTCCGCCGGTACGCGCCGGAGGCCGCGGCCCTCCACCGCCTGGGCCGATGGACCTCGGGATTGGTCCTGTTCGCCCGCCATCGCGCCGCCGGAGCGGAGATCGCGCGTCAGTTGCGCGCGCGAGAGATGCGCAAGCGCTATCGCGCGCTGGCCTCCGGCGATCCGCCCTGGGACTCGATCACGGTCGATCGGCCGATCGGCCCGGTGCCGCATGCCTGGCTTGGATCGGTCCATGCCGCTAGCGACAACGGCAAGCCTTCGTTGAGTCGCATCGAAGTTCTTGAGCGGCGCGGCGCGGCGTTTCTCTGCGACGTCGTCATTGCGACCGGCCGCCCGCACCAGATCCGCATCCACCTGGCCGCCGCGTCCCATCCCCTCGTGGGCGATCCGTTGTACGCGGCCGGGGGCGTGCCGGCAGCCGCAACGCACGCCCTGCCGGGCGATCCTGGATATCGTCTGCACGCGGCCGAAGCGGCGTTCCGTCACCCGCGCGACGGACGCGAGCTCGTGCTGACGTGCGAGCCGCCCCCGGAGTTGACGGTTACGGACGGGGAGACAAAGCCCTGCCGTCCTGATAATGGATCTTGCAGACCGGGCACTCGGTATCCGTGATGATGGCGACCGCGCAGTACTTGCATCGCGATGCCGCCTCGTTGGCGACGATAAAAATCCGTAGGGCTTTGACTGTCTGATCGAAGTCCTGCCGATTTCGTATCGCGACCTGGCCGACCATCCCGACGCCGGAACGGCGACACCAGCCGTAGCTTTCGGCGTTCCTCCTACACGTGGGCAGGTGATGGCGCATGCGTGCCGGACCTCGCCCTTCCCGAGTTCGTAGGTCAGCCTGGAGAGGTACTCCCGGTGGTCGTCCAGCGCATGGGGAACTGGAAAGACCGGCGGATGCTCGCCCGATACGCGCACCTGAGCGACACGACTATGCGCGACGCCGCCGAGAAGCCCGCGGCGATCGTTTCGGGCGCACCGAGCACTCCGTGGCCGCCGGTGGAGGTGCGGCGTAGGGCACTTGACACGCGTCCAGCGCATTGATTCCGTGGCATCATTGGCGCATGAAGGCGGGCGGCGTCGGTCTTGCCCTGGTTTTCGTCCTCCCGATTTTGAGCACATGCGGTTGCGCGTCGAAACCCATCGAGCCGGAAACGCAAAGGGTCCTACGGGCGGCGAGGGCCCTCTGGGAGAAGAACGGACCCTCCTGCTACGAGATCACCGAGGAGCAGCCGAATATCTTCTCCATTGTGGGGATAGTGACAATGACTGTATGCGAAGGACGGATGGTAGCGGTGCGTGACGACGCGGGCACGCCGCGCGCGAAGCTCGAAAGCCAGATCACGAGCGACTGGACCGTCGAGGGGCTGTTCGCTGGCCTCGAACGGGATGCGAGCGCGGACCCTCTCGAGCATTACTACCGTGTCGAGTTCGACGCGCTGATGGGCTTCCCGCGAAAGATCAACAACGGATTGAGGAATGCCTACGACGCCGAGTGGATGGTAGAGGTGCTCCAGGTGGTCAGGCTCGACTGCGCGGGCTGCCGTGACAATGGGAGCGGCAGGCCAACCGGGCGCGAGTCTCCTGCCGGACGGTGAAGCGCGCGTCACGCGCGACTTAGGAACTGGTCAATGGCTGGTCGAAGTGCCGACCGACGCAAACGCACCGATCCTTCCAATGGTGGAAGAATCGGCCGCATGTTAAGAAAATTTGGCGGAGCGGACGGGGCTCGAACCCGCGACCTCCGGAGTGACAGTCCGGTGTGCTAACCAACTGCACCACCGCTCCGCGCGGTGCGTTCCTCGTTCCGGATATTCCGACCCGAAAAACCCGTGGATGATAGCACCCGGTCGAGGCAATTCAAGGCCGGGGGGCGTCGTCCGATTTTTGAAGGGCCATCCGCCATCCGCCGCCTGGCTCTTCACGCGCTCCGAGATACGTGTGCCCCTCGTGGGCGCAAAACGCCTGCATGTCGAGGCGGGCCAAGGGGTCGTCGGCGACGACGTCGAGTCGGCTTCGAGGCGGCAACATCTTGAATCGGTCGCGGGTCCTCAAGACCGGAACCGGGCAATACAGTCCGCGCGCATCGAGGAGTTGGACCGGCACGTTTTACGGGCAGTCGCGGACCGCACGAGCGAGCCCGTTCAAGCCTGTTCCTGTCGGACCAGGACCGCAGACGTTCCGGGCCCGGACGATGTAGAAAAATCCACGCCCCCGGGGTGGGATCTGGTCGTCCACCGCGGTGGTATTCGGACCATCACTCGCCTCAATGCAAATCGTGAGCGCTGGATCGACAAATGTCGACGCGATCCTCGACCGGATCACGTCGTATCGCATCGATGCCGAGGTTCCGCCGCTCGCGGGCACTGCCCAGCCGAGCGTCGATGCCGCGGGAGCTCCGGGGGGGCCGTGAGAAACGACGAGGTCGGTCGATTCGCCCGGTGTCGCCCAGACCTGCGAGTCGAGATAGGCACAGTCGAAAAGATCCGCGACGCCGTCCTGGTCCTGGTCGTCGCGGTCGCACGCGTCTCCCTTGCCGTCGTGGTCCTGATCCACCTGGCCCGGATTGGGATCGTCGGGACAGTTGTCGCAGAGATCCCCGAGGCCGTCGCCGTCCCGGTCCGACTGGTCGGGGTTGGCGACCCCGAGGCAAAGGTCGCAAGCATCGCCGACACCGTCGCCATCGGCGTCGAGCTGATCACTTCCCTTGATCGAAACGTTGTCGATTGCGAACGCGCGTCCCAAGAGGTCGTCGACCGTGTTGTAGACAAAAACGACTTGAACGCTCTGTCCCGCGAACGCACTGACATCGAATTCGTGGTGGGCGACCGTACCAAGTCCGTCCGTCAGCGCGAAGCAGTTATTCAAGGCGGTATAGGTCACTCCACCGTCCGTGGAGATTCCGACGTCCTTGGCATCGTAGTCTCCGCTCGCCAGGCAGCCTCCCCCCTCGTCAAGGGACAGAGCGTCAAACGTGAGCCGGATGACCCCTGTCAGAGGAAGGACGATCGGCGGGCTGAGGAGTTGGCTGCCCTCAACCGATGAGTTGGCGGCGCAGGCGGGTCCGGCGTTCCCGTTTGAAATGAACATCATGCCCGGGAGGGGATCGAGGGAGCAGGAGGCGGAGGCGACGTGCCAAGTATCTGCTCCGCCCCGCGGGGAATGCTCCCATCCCGCGGGCCCGGAGTCGAAACCGGCGTTCAAAAAAATCGGAGGGGGGTTGGGTATCAGCGGGCAATTGTCACAGGCATCCCCCCTGTCGTCCCCGACAGGCGTCAGAAACCGCAGCGCGTTCGTCAGCAGGCGAACCCCCTGATAATGGTAGGTTGGATCCTGATCGGTGTAGACGGTCCGGCCCAACCCGAAGCGTCCCGCCAGCAGGACCGGCCGGCCGGTGTTGCTGTTCTGCGCGACGACATCCAGGCTGCCCGTGGAAGTGAAATCGCCGTGAGACGCTGGATACCAACCGGAGAGATCGGATGAGGTCAGACCCTCGACCAGCGGATGAGTCGGGGACACGATGTCGACGTTGTTGGTGGTGGGGTTGTTCCCTGTCGTGCTGACGACCCCCGTCTGGGGGACCCAGCTGTAATCCAGGTTGGGGTAGCGACCGCCCAGCTCGACGTAAAGTCCGCCTCCGGAATTGACGAACGCAGCGACCTTCGCGGCGGTCGTAGCGTCGATCACGAAGTAACTGCTCGAAGGCTCATAGAACAGGATCACGTCGACACCCGTGAGGTCGGCCGCCGCGAAGTTGCCGGTCATCACCAGGTTTCCACCCAACGCGCCCACCGCCAGCTGGATGTTCGTCGACGACCCCCCGACCACCAGCACGGTGGGGGCACCGGAATTGCCGTCGGAGTTGGCCTGGTCTGGATTGACAACGGTTGGACAATTGTCGAGGGCGTCGCAGACGCCGTCGCCGTTACCGTCGTCCGCGCTGCCGCAGGTGCCGTCGAGACCGAACAGGCCCGCGTTGTCGTCGGCTGTGTTGCAAGTCCCGTCCGGTCCGGCCGCAGTCTCGGATTCGACGATCTGAGAGTTGACGCAGGCGTCGGTGCCGACGTTGCAGGCGTCGGCCGTGCACGGGTTGCCGTCGTTGCAACTCG
The DNA here is from genome assembly GCA_031393555.1 of Acidobacteriota bacterium. GTDB lineage: Bacteria > Acidobacteriota > Polarisedimenticolia > Polarisedimenticolales > DASRJG01 > DASRJG01. The sequence goes on along the minus strand of JANMVW010000441.1, from coordinate 5,847 downwards.
GCGGCATCCCGGACTGACACAAGCCGGTGGAAAAGGCGCAGCTTTCGAGGCCGTTGCAGAACCGCCCGTCGTTGCACTCAGCGTCCACGAAGCAGCGGCCGACGCAGAAGTCCCCGCAGTGCGGGTCGATCGCGAACGGCGGCGAGGGGCAATTTCCGTCCGAATCTTCCTGTCCCGGGTTGGGACCGAAGCGGCAGTTGTCACAAGCATCCCCGACACCGTCCCCGACAGGGGTCAGGAACCGCAGCGCGTTCGTCAGCAATCCGACCCCCTGAGGATGATTGACTGAATGCTGATTGCTGTAGACGGTTCGCCCCACGCCGAATCCTCCGGCCAGCAGAACAGGCCGGCCGGTGTTGTTGTTCCGGGCGACGACATCCAGGCTGCCCGCGGACGTGAAATCCCCGTGGGCCGAGGTGTTCCAGTTGGAAAGGTCAGCCGACGTCAGACCCTCGACCAGCGGATGGGAGGGGATCACGATGCCTATGTTGTCACTGTCGGGGTTGTTCCCTGGCGTGCTGACGACGCCCGTCTGGGGGACCCAGCTGTAATCCAAGTTGGGAAAGCCGCCGCCTAACTCGACGTAAAAGCCGCCCCCGTTTCCGACGAAGGCAGCGACCTTTGCAGCGGTCGCAGCGTCGATCGCGAAAGCGCCGGTTGAAAACTCGGAAAACAGGAGGACATCGACACCGGTAAGGTCCGCCGCCGTGAAGTTGCCGGTCGTCAATAGGGTCCCACCCAGCGCGCCCACCGCCTGCTGGATGTTCGTCGTGGCGGACCCAACCACGAGAACGGTGGGGGGGCCGGAATTGCCGTCGGAGTCGGCCTGGTCCGGATTGAATGCGGTTGGACAATTGTCGAGGGCGTCGCAGACACCGTCGCCGGTTGCGTCGTCCGAGGTACCGCAGACGCCGTCGGAACCGAACAGGGCCGTATTGTCGTCGCCTGTGTTGCAAATCCCGTCCGGACCGGCCGCAGCCTCGGTGTCAGTCGTCACAATGTGCGCGCAAGCATCAGGGCCGGCGTCGCAAGTGTCGGCCGTGCACGGGTTGGCATCGTCACAACTCGGCGGCGTGCCGAGCCGACACAAATTGGTGGAGAAATCACAGCTCTCCACGCCGCTGCAGAACCGTCCGTCGTTGCAATCAGAGTCCGCGAAGCAAACATCGTCGCAGACGTCGCCGCATCTCGGGTCGGTCGGAAATGGGGGAGAGGGACAGTCCCCGTCCGTATCCTCTTGTCCGGGGTTTGGCATGGAACGGCAGTTGTCGAACTCGTCGCAGACGCCATCCGCGTCGGAATCGAAATTTCCAGGCCCGAAACACGGGTCGCAGACATTCCCCAAGCCGTCGCCGTCGCCGTCCGCCTGATTGGCGTTGGGAACGAAGGGACAGTTGTCGACCGGATCGCAGACCCCGTCGCCGTCACTGTCGAGAGTTCCGGGGCCAGGGCAGGCGTCGCACGCATCGCCAAACCCGTCGCCGTCGCCGTCCACTTGATTTGCGTTGGGAGCGCTGGAGCAATTGTCGCAGTGGTCGCCGACGCCGCTGGGGATTCCATCGTTGTCCGGATCGCTCCCTCCCGTCGACACGATGCCGAAGGCATAGGAGGGAGGGCTGCAGAGATCGCGGGTCGCACAGGTTGGACTGGGGTTGGCGAGGTCACCGTCAAAGAGGCAATCGATCGTGGACGTCGACGATGTCGTGACCACCACGCGCGCAAAGGCGAGAGCGACCCCACCGCCGTTATTGGTTGAGTCGATACGGAATCGGTTGCAGCTCGCCGGATCGAAGAGGGCGAGTGTCGTCGCGTCGCTGAAAGTGATCGTCAGCGGGATGACGTTGCACGCGCAGCCCTGCGACGACGGAACCGTTGCCAGCAACGCGTCGTTGAGGAACACGCTGAACGAATTGTCCCCGGCGCCCGAAGGTCCGCAGTCTGCGTGCAGGATCTCGAAGGAGATGGCCGTCGGGGCGATGTGATTCGCGTACGCCGGGGCGGGAATCAGGCCGCCGCCCAGCAGCATGGCGCCGAGCCCGACGCGTAAGCCGAAGCGGTGTCCAACAAACATACCAAGCCCTCGTAGTCCTAAACGGTCGCCCAGAGCCCCTCGGCGGAGTTGATCGCCTTCCCCAAACCCGTTTGACGTGCCAACCGAGAGCCCCACCATTTCCTGGTCTGGAGGAGAACTTGATCAGACGTACGCCGATCTCGAGCGGCTGTCAACGGAGACCCAACGAATCCCGCCCAAGCGAGTGACCGTGTGCAGTGATCGAGATCCGTGGTGGGCGGTGCCGGATTTGAACCGACGACATCCTGCGTGTAAAGCAGGCGCTCTACCAGCTGAGCTAACCGCCCGGGGCGAGTTTAGCCCGAGCGCCTATACTTCGGCCCATGGTCCGAGCGATCGTCGTCGGTTTTGGGCTGGCCGCGCTCCTCGCGGCCGCGGATCCTACGGCCTCGCCCACGATCGCGCCGACTCCGCCGGCCCGAGTTTCCGCCGCACCGTCCGGTCAGGTGCACGGCACGATTTCGTACGGCCGTAACGCTCCCGCGGTGGGGGCGATCGTCATCGTGCGCCCCGAGGGCGCCGCGTCCCCGGTGCGCCTCGCGACGACGGGGACGAGCGGGACGTTCGCTTTCGACGGCCTCGCGGATGGGACGTACCGGGTCGAAGTGCGCCGCGATGGCTCCGTGCCGATCGTCAAGTCGGGGATCAAGGTGCGCGCTCCGTTTCGCGCCGTGGTCGAGGTCGTCCTCGTGCCCGGCGAGACACCGCGCGGCGAAGCCTCGACGGTTGACGGGACCGCGTCGTTTTCCGGGATCGTCCGCGTTGCGGGGGGCGCGCCTCTGGCCGAGGCTCGCGTTCGCCTGACGCGAGACGACGGAGCGGACGATTCGAAGACGGTGCTGACCGACGCGGCGGGCGCATTCTCTATTGCTCAACTCAAGGCGGGCCGGTGGCGCGTCGAGGTGCAGGGGGCCGGATTGCTGCCCGTGCGCGCGGAACTGGATCTTTCGGGGGAGGTCGCGTTCGACGTGCAGCTTGCGGCCCAACCCGCGAACTACCGGCCGCTGCCGCAAGACTTGATCGTGCCCGAGGACGTCATCCCGCCCGCGGGCGCGTAGCGGGGAGCTACTTCAGCGCCCCGTTGCCGCCGCGAACCGCGAAGTAGCCGCGCCGGGCGCGCACCGACCAGTCGGGGTTTTTGGATTTCACCTCGAGCTTGATGAAGCGGCCGTCCCACTTCGAGTTCGTCGTGGAGTACGAGAGGTAGTACTGCCGTCGCAGCTCGTCGGCGATTTTGCGGTACATCTCGGCGAGCTGGTTGGCCTTCGCGACGAAAAACGATCGGCCCCCGGTCACGTCCGCGAGCTCCTTGAGAACGCTCTTCCTCACATCGCCGAGGCCGATCCCGTAGATCAGCACGCTTTGCGCTTTCGCTTCTTCGAGGATGCGGTTGTAAGCGAGTTGGCTGGAGGTGTCGTCGCCGTCGGACAGGAGGACGATCGCCTTCCTTCCTTCGATCCCGCGCAGTTTCCGGAATGCGGCGTGCAGGCCGTCGAAGAGCGCCGTCGAGCCGAGAGCCTCGGTGCTCGTGACCGCTTCCTTGAGAAGCGCCTGGTCCGAGGTCAGCTCTTGGATCAGAAAGACCCGGTCATCGAAGTCGATCACGAGCGCCTTGTCTTGCGGACGGAGCGTCTCGACGAACCCCGCCGCGGCCTGATGCACTTCCGGCATCGCGTCGCGCATCGAGCCCGAGCTATCGAGCACGATCGCCATCGTGATCGGCCGATCCTCGAGAAGGAAGTCGCGGATGGTCTGGGGGGCGCCATCCTCGAAGACGGAGAAGTTCTCCTTCGTGAGGTCGCCGACCAGTTCGCCGGACTTGTCCGTCACGGTCACCCAGAGGATGACGCGATTCACCTCTTCGAACGCCTCGATCGTGATCTTGCGCGTGACGACGACGTCGCTGACCGAAAACCCCTCGCGGTGGTAGGCGACCGCGCGGATCACCCAGGCTTTGCTCTCCTCGCCGAAATCGTGCACGCACTCGTAAGGCGGCTCGCGGTCGACGAAAACGACCTTGTCCCGGACGAGGAACTCGACGCGATCGATGTCGGCTGGAACCTCGCTCTGGACCTCGGCATGGATCTTCGTTCGCCCGAGGACGAACTCGTCCGCCGTGGGGGCGATGATGTGGATCGAGAAGCCGCGACGTCTTTCCGCTTCCTGGGCTGCGGCCGGCGCCGTCAACGCCAGCACGAGGAAGGCCAGCACGAGGCGTCTCACCGCTTCGCCTCCGGAGCGAGTTCCGCGAGCACGCGCCGCACCTGCTCGGCCGACGCACCGGTCGGGAACGCCTGCAAGAAAGCCCGGTAGGTCGAGGCCGCGCCCGCCGTGTCGCCCAGTCGTAGTTGCGCGTTGCCGAGGTACAGTTTCGCCAGCGGTTGGTTGGGGTCGATCGCGAGCGCTCGCAGGAACGCCGCCTTGGCCTTCTCGTGGTCGCCCAAGCGCGCGAGGGAGGCGCCGTCGTTCACCGCGAGCTCGGCGCGCGGTTGTGCCGCCGCGAGCTCCGCGTAGAGCGTGTGCGCGTCGCGGAATCGCCCCGCGCGGAAGTGGTAGAAGGCGAGACGCTCGCGGTCCGGCCCTTCGGGGTTCGTCGAGGCCAGTAGCTCGGCTGCGAGGTCGAAACGGCCTCGCGACGCCTCGAGTGCCGAAAACGCCGCGCGGTCCGCGGCGCTGGCGTTTCCCGAGGCGATCGCGGCCGTCAACGTCGCCGCACGGTCCCGCTCGGCTTCGATCTCGGCCCGCTGCTTCGTCAGGGCTTCGCGGTTCCGGCGGTCGAGTCTCGGGTCGGCCAGGGCGGTAGCGATCTGTTCCAGCGCCGCGGGGTAATCGCCTCGACGCCGGCCGATCTCGGCGAGCCCCGCGCGCGCTTTCGGATCGCCGGCATCGAGGGCGAGTGCCGCCTGAAACGACGCTTCGGCGCCCGCGACGACGCCCATCCCCAGGAGCACTTCGCCCATCGTCACCCGGTGCTTCGGATCTTTAGGTTCGAGCTCGATCGCCTTGCGGATGGTGGCCACGGCCTCGTTCGCGAAGCCCAGCCGCCCGTAGGCCGAGGCGAGCCGGTCGAGCCCGGGACCGAAGTCCGGTCGCACCGATACCGCCTCGACGAGCAGCTTCACCGCTTCGTCGAGCTTGCCGGTTCGCAGGTAGAGGTCCCCCAAGTGCGTGTAAGCCGGGGCGAACCCCTTGTCGCTCGCGAGCGCACGACCGAAGAGTGCGATCGCCTTGTCGTCCATGGCCTGGGCTTCGGCGACGCGGGCGAGTCCGTCGAGCGCGGCGGCGTATTCGGGGCGAAGCTTCCCGGCTCGAACGTAGTAGGGCTGGGCTTCGTCGGTGTCCCCCTGGGCGAGCCAGGCGTCACCCATCGAGACGTTGGCCTGCAGATGGTCCGGTTCGAGGTCGAGCGCGATCGTGTACGCGTCGACCGCCTCGGCGTAGCGCCGGTCTCCCGCCAAAGCCAGGCCGAGGTAGTGGTGGGCGGGGAAAGAGTTGAGGCTCATCGCCGCGGCTTTCTGCAGCGGCGGGATCGCGGCCTTGTAGTCGGCGCGGTTGTAAGCGGAAACCCCTTCGTTCACGAGCTTGAACGCGTCCTTGCGAACCTCGCCGGCTTTGCCGGCGTGGACGGCAGTCGCCGCGAACGCCGCGATCAGAAGGGTGAAGCCGAACGTCCTGCGCCGCATCGCAAGAGGATAGCGTGATTGGGGTCAGGTCTCCCATTTTGCTTGGGGGTCAGGTCTCCCATTTTGATTGGGGGTCAGGTCTCCCATTGAGTC
>JANMVW010000412.1:0-10669 GCA_031393555.1 Acidobacteriota bacterium | reverse complement strand
GCGTGAGCGCCGGCGAACGCCAGCACCACGAAGGCAGCTCCGCCAACGAGGGTGAGCAGGTTCGGCGTCGTGGGGTTTGCGATGGCCTCGTTCCTTCCTTGACCATCGTACGGCGGGGGTGGGGTGGGTACGCTATGGGGTCAATACCTACCCCCTAGCGGCCCGACGGCGAAGCCGGTCCGCCGCCGGCTTGTCCCCGCGCCTCCCCGATCCGCCCCTCCTCGCCCAGCACGACGAGGATCGCGCCCGCTTGGAGCGTCTCTTGAGGAGCCGGGCCGTAGCGAAAGGGAGCATCGGCCGCGTCCTTCAAGGCGAGGGCCGTCAGCCCGTAGCGCCCGCGCAAGTCGAGCCCCAAAAGATCGCGCCCGGCCCACGGAGAGCCCGCGGCGATGCGGATCTCCTCGATGCGCACCGTGGCGCCTTTTTCCTTGAGCATCTGATCGAGAAAGCCGACGACGTGAGGTCGCACGGCCTCGGAGGCGAGCCGCAAACCGCCGATCGCGGTGGGGGACACCGTGGCGTCGGCGCCCGCCTTCCTCAAGCGATCCGCCATCGCGGCATCGACGTGGCGTGCGACGATACGGATTCCGGGGTTCTTCTGGCGCACGAGCACCGTGATGACGAGGTTGTCTTTCTCGTGCGGAAGCGCGGCCACGACACACGTCGCCCGTGCCAGTCCGGCGCGCTCGAGCGTCTCGAGATCGGTCGCGTCGCCCTCGACCGTCGCGAGGCCCGGCCGTTCTTTGAGGGAGGCGATCCGGTCGGCTTTCAGCTCGACGACGGCCGCCGACACGCCGGTTTTGCCCAGCTCGTCCAGCACGAGCGAACCCGTCTCGCCCGCGCCGCACACCACGAAGTGCCCCGTGAACCCGGCGATTCTTCGCTCCATCCTCCGCCTCCGAAACAGCGAGCCGAAGTTCCCCTCGACGAGAAACGCGGTCGCCAGCGACAGCACGTACATCATCATCGAAACGCCGCAGACCAAAACCACGATGTTGAACACCCGAAGGGCCGGGCTGTGGCTCGTATCCACGACCTCGCTGTAGCCCACGCCGGACAGCGAGATCACGATCATGTAGACCGCATCGAGCCAGGAGACGCCCTGGCCGAGCGTATGGAACCCGACGACCGCCGCGACGGCAAACAACGCAATGGCCGCCAAGGCCCGCAAGAGTCGTCGTCGGAGTTCCATGGGCGAGGTCAGTTCGTCGCCGGGAAACCACGCTTCTTGAGGAGCGCCTGGACGTCCGGATCCCGGCCGCGGAATTGCCGGTACGCTTCGGCGCGGTCGGTCGTGTTGCCGGGCGCGAGAATGTACTCGACCATCTTGGCCGCGGTCGCCTTGTCGAAGACGTCGCGGGTTTCGGCGAAGGCCTCGCGGGTATCGGCGTCCATCACCTCGGACCAGAGGTAGCTGTAGTAACCGGCCGAATACCCATCGCTGGTGAACAGGTGATTGAACTGCGGCAACCGATGCCGCATCACGACCTCTTTGGGCGCTCCGATGCGGGCCAGCGTATCGCGCTCGAAGGCGTCGGGGTCGACGACACCGTCGGAGAGGGTGTGAAGCTCCATGTCGACGATGGCGGCGGACAGATACTCGACCGTCGCATAGCCGGTGTTGAACTTGCTCGAGGCGGCCACCTTGTCGAGCAGGGCCTGGGGCATCGGCTGCTTCGTCTCGTAGTGCAGGGCGAACTGGTCGAGGACCGGTCTCGTGAGGACCCACATCTCGTGAACCTGCGAGGGGAACTCGACGAAATCGCGCGGCGTGCCCGCCAGGCCGGGGTAATTCACCTGGGACAACAAACCGTGGAGAGCGTGCCCGAACTCGTGGAAGAGGGTCTGGGCGTCGTCGAGCGAGATGAGCACGGGCTCTCCCGCGGCCCCTTTCACGAAGTTGTTGTTGTTCGAGATGATCGGGGTCACGACTTTGCCGGTGAACGTCTCGTGCCCTTGGTAGCCCGAGGCCCACGCGCCCGAGCGTTTGGCCGCACGGGCAAAGTAGTCGCCGTAGAACAGGCCGACGTAGTGGCCGCTCGCCGTGTCCGTGACCTCAAAGACCCGCACTCCGGGAGAAAACACAGGCACCGAGCCCGTGATCTCGTTGAAGCTCAGGCCGTAGAGCCTCCCGGCCATGAAGAACGCTCCGGAGATCATGTTGTTGAGCTCGAAGTAGGGCTTGAGCTCGCTTTGGTTGAGGTTGTACTTCGCCTTCCTCACCTTGTCGGCGTAATAGAGGTAGTCCCAAGGCTCGATCGTGATGCCGGCACCTTCGCTTTTGGCGATCGCCTGCATGTCAGCGACTTCTTCGCGCACGCGCGCGACCGCCGCCGGCCACACCTTCATCATCAGTTCCTTGGCCTTTTGCGGGTCCTTGGCCATGGTGTCGTCCATGCGCCAATGGGCGTGAGACGCATAACCGAGCAGCGCCGCGCGCTCGGCGCGCAACTTCACGATCTTCGCGATGGTCGCGTTGGTGTCGTTGGCGTCCCCGTTGTCGCCTCGGCTCTTGAACGCCTTCCAGACTTTCTCGCGCAGATCGCGTCTTACGGACGCGGACAAAAACGGGTCGACGGAGGAGCGCGTGTTGACCACCGCCCACTTGCCTGAAACGCCTTTCTCCTTTGCGGCCTCCTGATACGCGGCGCGCAAGGAGTCCGGGAGGCCCGCGAGCTCCGAGGGCTGGTCGAGGACGACCCACGTGTTTTCGTCGGCCAAGACCTTGTTGCCGAAATCCGAAAACGCGACGGCCAGTTCTTGGTTGATGTCGCCCAGACGCTTTTTCTGGTCGGGGGAGAGCTTGGCGCCTGCGCGGACGTACTGATCGTAAGTCCGCTCCAACAGCCGTTTTTGCTCAGGCGTCAGGTTCGCCTTCTCGCGCGCGGCGTAAGCCTGGGCGATCCGCGAGAACAGTTTCTCGTTGAAGGTGATCTTGTCGTTCGCCGCGGCGATTTTGGGCGACCACTCCCGGTCGACCCCCTGCACGTCCGGGGTATTCATGTTGTTGGTCAGCACGCCGAAGAGCACCTCGGCGCGGCCTTCGTGCCGGCCGGCGTTTTCGAGCGGCACGATCACGTTGTCGAATCGCGGTGACTCGGGATTGTTGGCGATGGCGTCAACTTCCGCCAACAGCAAAGCCACCCCGGTCGTGAACGCCGCCGGGAAGCGATCGGCCTTGGCGACGTCCCACGGCGGCACGCCGCCGTGGGGCCCGCTCCAGGGTGCGAGAATCGGGTTGGCGTCGGCCTGGGCTTTGAGCTTCACGAGTTCGGGATCTGGTTTTTGCGACGTGCCGCAACCGAGCGCCAGGGCGAGGGGGAACACCACGGCGAAGTGTCGCTTCGTTATCGCTGGCAGCATCACTTCTTGTGAGCCTTCGCTTCCTCGGCCTGCTGCTTGGCCGTCCACGGAGGGGTCACCTTGATCGACCGAGCGTAGGCGATTTCCTGGCCGAGGTGCTCGTGGGCATGTGAGAGGAGCAGCAGGAAGGCTCCGCGTCGCGTGGTTTTCATCCCGAAAAATTCCGCCGGCTTGTCCATGTCCGCGTCGGACATCGCCTTGAAAGCCGCGTCAACGTGCGCGAAGGAGGCTTTCAGGCTCTTCAGGATGTCGGCCTTCTTGGTCAGCGAACCCTCGAACGTTCCAAAATCGAATCCGGCGGGCGCGGGGACGCCGATGAAGGAGGGAACCCCGTAGTTCGCGGCCGCGACGTGCATGAGAATTTGGCCCGCGGTGCGCACCCCCTTGTCGGGGCTCCAACCGTATTTGCTCTCGGGTATCGCTTCGCCGAGCTGGGTGAGCTTGTCTTGCGCGTCATCGATCCACATCAAAATCTCGCCTTTGACTCCGGATGCCCCCGCGGGCATCGCGTCGTCGGCGAACGCGGCGCCGCCGAGGATCAAAGTGGCCGTCAACACCATCGGGGCGAGGGCGATGAGATAGAGGCTGCGATGCGACATGGTGGGTCCCCCCTGATTAGTCGGGTGAGTTGGTTCTCACGCGAACGTCGGCGAGGATTCTACCGTGACCGGGCCGCCCGGGGGATCAGAACGCCAGAAGAAAGTAGGCGGTTCCGGCGGCGGCGAGCTGAATCGTCAGGTTGTCGGTGCCGTGATGGCTGACCGCCTCGACGACGGCCCCCACGGCGCCGCAGCACAGGCCGACCTCGAGGGCGACGCCGGGCGCGAATCCCGCGACCGCGAGGCCCAAACCCGCGGCGAGCGCTCCCACCCCCAAAACGGCGGCGGAACCTTCGAGGCTTCGTGTCGCGGGGACTCCGGCGAGCGAGGGAACGGAATAGCGATGACGGCCCCACGCGGTCCCGACGGGCTCGCCGACCGCGTCCCCCCAACCCCCGACGAGGTAGCCGACAAAGGCCGTCGGTCCGAAGAACAGATTCGACAGGACCCCTCCCAGGGCCGTCGTCGCCAGCGGAACCAGGACGAACAACGTCCGGTGCGGCGCGTCGGACGGCCGGGCCAACGCTTCGTAAAGAGGATACCCCTCGCCGCGCGCGACGGCGTGAAGCACCACCAGCGCGACGACGGCACCGAAGAGCATCACCGCCGGGAGTCCCTTCCACAGCTGCACGGCGCTCGCCAGGGTGAAGATGACGAAATGGAACACCTTCCGCGTGTATGGGGTACGGAGACCGCTCGACAGGCGGAGGGTACCGGCCAGCCAGCCTGCGACCAGGGCGGCCGCGAGAAAAACCGGGCCGAGGGTCCACACCAGGCGTGGCGCCGGGAGCGCCAGTTTCAGGAATGCGACGAGGCCGCTCATGGCGCGGCGACGGTCTCGCGGTAGGCCTTCACGAAGGCCGCGGCCAACGGCGCCTTGCCGGTCGACGGTGAGAAGAAGGCATGCACGATCACCGGTCGCGGCATCCCGCGCACGGCGCGCACCACCTCGCCGGCCCGCCGATCGCGGCCCGGCCCGTCGGGCAGGGGGAGGATCGCAAAGGGGATGGCCAGCGTGGCGAGTTGGGTTCGCTCTTTCGCGATCCAGATCGCGTCGTCGGGATCGCGCGGGTCGAGCAGGCACACCACCTGCTTGACTCCGGCGGGGAGAATGAACCGCAGGAACTCGCTTTCGGTCGGCATGGGGGTCAAGAACACGCCGTCCTCGAGCTCTTCTATGCTCCCGCGTTCGAGCGCCGGGACCCCGCGAAGAGAGGCCGCGGCGCTTTGCGACGAGGACCTCGCGGCCGGATCCGCCTGCTCCACCACGCGGCGCACGAGCTGAATCCGGTCCATCCCGAGATAGCAGTGCACGTAGAAGCGGCCGGTCGGAGAGGCGGCGAGCTTGCGGATCTCCTCGAGCGCCGCGGCGTTGTCGCTGATCCAGGGGAGCATCGGTATGTGACGCAACGCGATGCCCACGCGCCTCGCGGCGCGCTCCTCGTCCGCGATGAGTCTCGGCTCGAAGGGCACGACCGCGGGATGCAACAGGGAGATGACGGCGGTATACCCCTCCGCCTCCAACTCGCGCAGACGTTTTTCGTCGGGATACGGGCCGAACGTGAACCGGGGCCCCGCCTCCGTGACTCCGCCCGAACTGCCGGAAAGCAGCGATGGGTTCAGCCAGAGGTGGAGCATGCCGAAGGCCATAAGCGCAAGGGCCAGCGGCCAGCCCCACCGCACGCTCGGTCTTTGCGTCCGGGAAACCAGGCGGGCGAGGCGGACGGCCAGAAGCCCCGACACCCCGATCAGGCCGGCGATTATCCCCACGATCGCGAGGTTTTCTCCGGCTTGGCCCCAACCGCTGCGCCGGGCATGGGAGACGGTCCATCGAACCGGTCCGAGCAGCGTCCCGGTGCCGATCGAAAACCCCGCCGTCAACCAGAAGAACAGGACGAGCGCCAGGGCTTTCGCGCGGGTTTGCAGGGGGCGGTTCATCCCGCGCAATCTAGTCCGCCGCGCCGCGACGGTCGAGACCGTATCCGAAGCGTCTTGACCGGGACCGCCGACGCAACTAGTTTCCCCTCCTGACTTCGCCAAGAGCGGACCTGCCGCCCGGGGACTGACTTGTGACCAAACGATGGAAGCTTTTGCTCTTTTCCGCCGGGGTGGTGGCCGCGCTGGCCGCGTCCTCGTCTCTTCCCGCGGCCACGGACGTCGAGCGCGCGCGCGAACTGGCGACGACCGGTCACCGCGACGAGGCGATCCGCTTGCTCGAGGAGCGGCTCTCGCAGAATGCGACCGATACCGACGCGCGGACGCTGCTTGGAACCGTCTTTTCGTGGGAGGGCCGTTACGATGAGGCGCGCACCCAGCTCGAGATGGTCTTGGTCGAAAATCCGACGCACGGCGATGCGCTCCCGGCCCTGATCAACGTCGAGCTGTGGTCGGATCATCCCTCGCGCGCCGAGTCGCTCGCGGCACGAGCGCTCGACTCGACGCCCGACGATGTGAATCTCCTGACGGATCACGCTCGCGCTCTGTCCGCCCTGGGACGGAAAACCGAGGCGCTGGGCGAGTGCGAGCGGGTCCTGACGCTCGATCCGCATAACAAGGTTGCGCTCGAGCTGAAGGTGAAGCTGACCCGCGTCCCGGTCCTCTGGCAGGTCGGGGTGAGCTACACCTACGACCAGTTCACCCAGGGCGTGGGGGACTGGAACGAAGGCCAGCTCTACGCCAAACGCAAGATGAATTTCGGATCGCTCATCGGCCGCATCAACCATGCCGAGCGGTTCGGCCTGACCGACGAGCAACTGGTGGGGGAGGCCTATGTCCGGTTTCGACCGGGCACCTACGCCTGGTTCGCGACGGGGTACTCGCCCGAGGGCCAGTTGTACCCGAGATACTCGTTGGGTTTCGACGTCTATCAGAGTCTTCCCAAGGGTCTCGAATGCTCCGTCGGCTACCGGTGGTTGGAGTTCGGAAGTCCGGTCAATATCTTCGTCGGCTACCTCGGCAAGTACTGGTCCACGTGGCTGTTCGGGGGCCGCATCTACGTGACGCCGGGGGATGCCGGAACGTCTCGCTCGTACTCCCTGTTCGCCCGGAACTACTTCGGCGACGCCCTCGGCTATTACGGGTTCCGTTACGGCCGCGGCCGATCGCCCGAGGAGATCCAAAACACCAACACGCTCGAGGTCCTGAACTCGCAGGTCGTCGGCGCGGAGCTCGTACTTCCGTTGCCGCGGCGATGGGAATTCGACGCTCGGGTCAACTACGGCGTACAAGACCGCGCGAACCGCACCGGACTCCATCAGTTCTCCACCACCGTCGGCTTCTACTACAGCTTCTAGACCCGTGTTCGACACCCCTGCTTTGCGCATCCCTCTCCCGCTGGCGGTCGTGGGACTGTTCTACTGGGCGCTGTTCACGGGCCACACGCCCGCGCCTCTCGCGCAGGTCACCGCGACCGGAATGGCGGCGGACGTCGCGAAGGGACTCGTCGCGGAGGCCCGCGCGTCGATGAGTCGCGGCGATTACGCCAAGGCGCTCGAGCCGGCCAGGAAGCTCCACGACGCCTACCCGTCGAGCCACATCTACGTCGAGCAGCTGGCGACCACGTATCACCATCTGAAGCGGCCCGTCGAAGAAGCGGCGCTGTGGGAGGAGTACCTCCTGAAGGCGCCGCACCCCGGCGGGGCCTGCCCGCACCTCGGCTTCGCTTACCGCGCGCAGGGGAAAGAGGACAAGGCGATCGACGCCTTCGAGCGCTGCCTCGCGCTCGATCCGGACGATCCCGACTCGATCCTCTACCTCGCGTTGGCCAACGAGCGCGCGGGGCGCGCGGAGAAGGCGGCGGAGCTCTACAAACGAGGCCTGACGCTGGCTCCCGAGTACGCCGACTTGCGCCTGGGGCTCGCGCGGATCGGGCTTCGCAACGGGCGGGTGGGCGAGGCCAGAGCCGCCGCGCTCCACGTGCTGAAGTCCTCTCCCGACAACACCGACGCGTTGCTCGTCGCCGGGTTGGCCTGTCTGAGGACCGGCGAGACGGCGAAGGCTAGGACGTACCTCGAGCGCGGCCTCGAGCTGTCCCCCGGAAATTCCGATCTCACCCAGGCGCTCGCGCAGCTCGGGGCGCGGGGGGGGCGATGAGCCGCGCCGCCCTGCTCGCCGCGCGCGCTCTCTTCACGGGCTTCTGGCTCGGGACGGCCGCGTACTGTGTCATCGCGTTCGTCCCGTTCACCTACGTCGAGGTCATTCAGTTCCAGGTCGTCCCCGCGCTCAACGCGTTCGCAAGGTGGCACCCGTACCTGTTCTGGATCGCCCTCGGGGCGGCCTGGTTCACGCTGCGCGAGGACCTCCGGCGGCCGGCGACGCGGAGGATGGCGATCGGATTCCTCGCGGTCTCGGCCGTCACGGGCGCGGCCTTGGTCGTCCGCCCCCTCCTGGCAACGCTGCCGAACGACGCCTCTTCGCTGCGCTATGGGTTCGTCTCGCTCCTCCCTTTGGCTTGGGTGGCGGTCATCGACCTTGCGGGTTGCGCCGGGCGGCTCGCGTGGGCTCCGCCCGCGGCCGGGGACGACGGCCGTCTCTTTCGCGCGGCCTGGATGTCGGCCGGGTTTCTGGCCTGCGTCTACTTCGGCATCTTCCTCGTTCGTTTTGCCGGAGACCGTTCGACCGGCCTCGCGGGCAAGGACATCGGTTTCGCGGCGGTATCCTCCCTCGCGTCGCACCTCGTGATCTTCGCCTGCGCCTTCGCGGTACTGTGCCTCGTCCGTGCGCTCGCGGCCGTCGCCGCGATTCCGCCGCGCGCGGAGTTGATCCTCATCGCAGGCGCGGCCGTCGCAGCCCTGACCGCGGTCTTGCGCGGCCTCGTGTTGAGCGCGGTGTCGCTCGCCGGCCACCCCGAGATCGCGATCGCCTTCGCCGCGGCGCTGGTCGTGGCGCATCTCGGCGTGGCGTGCCGGCTTTTGGCTTCCTCCGGCCGGAGCGCGCCCTCCGGCATCGAGGTCTTTTTTGCTCCGCTCGCGCCCGGCCGCGACACAAAACGCCTCGTGCACGTCCTGGGTCTCGCCGCGCTGGCCGCAGCCGCATTCGCACTGGCCTCGGCGACGTCGGTCATGGACTGGAACTTCCTCGGGCAGAAGCTCACCGCGCTCATGATCTGGGTCCTGGTCTTCGCGGCGTTCCTGGCGGTCGCCCCGGCTCCCCCCGGGCGCCCCCGAGCGGTGGCTTGGTACCTCGCGGCCGCCGTTGTCGCGCTCGGCGCCTTCAAGGCGCTCGCCGCAACGGGCGGCGCGGAGCTGACGAACTCCCTCGATCGCTACGCCGGGCGAGACCCTTCGTTCAAGGTCGTATTCGATCTCCTGACGCGGCCGCGGGGGGCGGCATCCCGCGACGACTCCGCCTTTTACCGCTACTTGCAAGAGTGCACGAACATCCCGCGGAGCGTTCGCATCGATCCGGTGGACGTGCGATTCGTCCCCGCACTGACCTCCTCGCCGGGTCCGAAGCCGAACGTGTTCATCGTCGTCCTCGACTCCCTCAGGCGGGACTACCTGTCGCCTTACAACCCCGCCGTGTCGTTCACCCCCGCGATCGGGGCGTTCGCGGGGGACAGCGTCGTGTTCACCAACGCCTTCACGCGCTACGGCGGCACCGGGCTTTCGCAGCCCTCGATCTGGGTCGGCGGGATGTTCCCCCACCAGCAGTACATGACACCGTTTTATCCACTCAACGCCCTCCAGAAGCTCGTGGAGGGGGAGCACTACCGGAGCTTCGTCAGTATCGACACGATTCTCCGGATGATCCTCGAACGGACGCCGTCGACGACCGAAATCGATCAGGGCGTTTTGACCCACGACCTGAAGCTCCAAGATTCGCTTTCGGACCTCGCCGCGCGCCTGCGCCGAGGAGAGGCGCAAGGCCGACCGGTGTTCGCGTACGCCCAGCCTCAAGACCTGCACATCTCGACGATCACGAGAGAGGGCGCCTCCGTGCCGAAAGGGGAGTCCTACCCGGGCTTTTACGAGCCTTACGCCTCACGGCTCAAACGAGCCGACGCCGCGTTCGGCGAGTTCCTGTCGGCCTTGCGCGAGCTCGGGATGTACGACGACAGCATCATCGTGTTGACGTCGGATCACGGGGACTCCCTGGGAGAAGACGGCCGTTGGGGCCACGCGTACACGATCTTCCCGGAGATCCTGCAGGTCCCTCTGATCGTGCACCTTCCCTCCGAGATGAAAAACCGGGTCGCCGCGAATCCGTCGGGCATGGCGTTCCTCACGGACATCACGCCGACGCTCTACGCGCTCTTGGGGCACGAGCCCGAACTTCGGAACGATGTTTTCGGCCGGCCCCTGTTCGCGGCCCGAGCTCGCGACCTGCCCGCGGCGGAGCGGGCCGAGGGCAGATTCCTCGTCGCTTCGAGCTACGGTCCGGTTTACGGCATTCTCGGCGGAAACGGCCGGAGCCTCTACATCGCGGATTCCGTGAACTACACGGAGGCCCTCTACGACTTGACCGGGTACCCGAAGGCGCCGCCTCTGGCGTTGTCCGACGAGCAGCGGGCGGCGTATCGCGAGCTCGTTCGCGCCGCGGTGGATTCGATCCACGCGTTCTACCGCGTCCCCGACCTTCACGCCGGGTCCGGCACCCCGCCACGTCGCTAGGGGGGAACTCCCCTTTTTCGCACCAAAGCGGTATCCGGGGAGCTTTGTAAGAAACCCTCGGGCACGGCCGAGCCGTGCACCTGCTCGACCAGAAAC
>JANMVW010000409.1:0-6775 GCA_031393555.1 Acidobacteriota bacterium | reverse complement strand
GTTTCTGGTGCCCGCCTCGAACTTCCACTGTCTGACCGCCTCGAGCGCGGGGCGGTCGAACGACGGGTTGGTGGACTTCTCCACTTTCGGCCCGACGACCTTGCCGTCGCGGTCGACGAGGAACACGACCTGGACGCTCCCCTCGAGGTTGCGCTTACGCAGCTCCTGAGGGTAGTTCGGCGCCGTTTGGAAGATCGGGCGAGGACGTTGGTCGAGATCCGCGAGCGAAGCGATCTCGCCCATCTCTTCGGAGAACCCCCCGCCGGTCCCGGTGCCGCCGATCCGTCCTCCCGAGGACAAACCACCGCCGCCGGTGGCAAAACCACCGCCGGCGCCGTCGGACGAGAGCACGCCTACGAGGTCGGCGAGCGAAAGCGGGGCGAGAGCCGGGGCCGAGGCCGGCGCCTCGAGCTGGGCCAAGTCCTTCACGTCCGGCATCGGCTCGTCCGATTCCTCGATCGGGGCGTCCTGGGCCTTTTTCTGCTCGGGTTCCTTCTTCTCGACTTTCTTTTCCTGCTCCGCCTCGGTGACGAGGTCGACGTTCTCGCGAACGACGGCTTTCTTTCCGGAGCGGAAAAACACGAGTCCGCCGAACAGAAGGACCGCGGCGTGAACGGCCAGCGCCGCGAGGAGCGCCTTGACGATCCAGCTTTTCATCATTTCTTCTCCGTGGAGATGCCGACCTTCGAGATGCCGATCTTCCGGGCCTCATCGAGCACGGCGACGATGTTCTTGAAGCCGGCGTCGGCGGTCCCGTTGATGACGACCTTGGGGTCCTTCTGGGACGCCTTGAGGGTCTGCAGCTTGAACGGGAGCTGCGCCATCGTAATCTTGTCTTTGTTGAAGAAGATCTCGCCGTTGTTCGCGACGGTGATCGTCACCGCCTTGGCGTCGTCGTCCATCTTCGACGCCGAGCTGGCGGACGGGAGCGGCACCTGCATCCCCTGGTTTCTCGTCATGGACAGCGACACCATGACGAACGTGGCGAGCAGGAAGAACACGACGTCGATCAACGGCACGATCTCGATCTTCGCCCTCTTGATCTCGAAGTGCTTCGCGCGCATGACTCTCCCTTTCGCTCAGGCGCCGGCGCCGACGGTTGCGGTCGTGGAGCTGTTTCGCGCGAGTTGAGCCAGCACGCGCTCCTCGCGCCGCGCCGTTTCCATATCCAGAATCGGCTTCATCAGGATTTCGAGATGGGTCGAGGCATCCTCGATTTCGTGCTTGGCCTTTTCGGCCTGCTGGTGGAGGTAGTTCATCGGGATGAGCGCGGTGATCGCGATCCCCAGACCGAACGCGGTGGCGATCAACGCCTCCGCGATTCCACCCGTGATCTGAGAGGGAGCCGACAGCTCGGCACCGCCCAACATGCCGAACGAGCCCATCATGCCGGTGACCGTCCCGAGCAGACCCAAAAGAGGCGCCATCGTGACGCACGTGTCGAGGATCGAGATGCCGCGCGTGAACCGGTGGATTTCCGTCCCGGCGGAACGGATCAACGCGTTGCTCAGGGACTTTTCGCGGTGCTGGATGCCGTAGATCAGCGCACGGGCGACGAAGTCCTTCGATTGGGATCCGGCGCGGACGGCGCCGGCCACGTCGGCGTTCTGGACGCAGGCGAGAATGTCGTCCACGACTTCGGTGTCGCGGGACCTCTTCTCGCGGGCGAGGAAGACGAGCCGCTCCATCACGACGCTCAGCGCGAGGATCGACACCATCAAGAGCGGGTACATGATCGGCCCGCCCTTCTTGAAGTAGCCGATCAGGCTGCCGCGGTGCATCAGCTCTTTCAGGGCGCCGCCGCGCGACGGATCGAGCGGGAGCGCCCCGTCCCCGGAGGAGACCACCTGGGCGATGCCCGCATCGAGCTTCGGATTGATCGCTCGTACGGCGGCGAGAGCGGAACCGGCCTGCGGAATC
The DNA here is from genome assembly GCA_031393555.1 of Acidobacteriota bacterium. Lineage (GTDB taxonomy): Bacteria > Acidobacteriota > Polarisedimenticolia > Polarisedimenticolales > DASRJG01 > DASRJG01. The sequence goes on along the minus strand of JANMVW010000409.1, from coordinate 4,855 downwards.
GCCAGACCCGACGGTTTGCCGCCGGAAGACGCAAACATCACCACCGGACCGACCATGGCGAATTCGCCCTGGGCCACGGTCCCCTGCGCGTCGACAGCCTGGCCGTCATAGCGCGTGCCGCCGACGAGATCCATGAGCCGGTCGACCGCCAACCGCATCAGGTCGACGCGACGGGAGAGCTTGTCGACTACCGAGAGGTCTTCGTCGTCGCGGGCGAGCTTGGCCTTGTCGATGACCGCCTTGTACTTCGGAACCTCGCTGACGTGGAGGGACGACTCGAACCCGTTGGTGAACTCGTCGAGAAGGTTCGCGACGTAGGTCGTTTCGTCCTGGCGGAGCTTCATTGCCGCCTGGAGGTTTCCCAGCTCGAGCGCCTTCGTGTCCTGCGCTCGGGTCCGGTCGTCGAGCTCGCGCTTCAACGCGGCGAGTTGGCTCTCCGCGCTTCCCAAGGCGTCGGACATCGGGAGCTTTTCCGCCTTGATCGTGTCGCGCAGCTGCGACAGAGCCTTCAGGCTGTCGGCGAGATCCCGCTCGGCGCCGCTGGCGGCCTGATCTAGAGCCTCGCCGGATTTCGACTGCGCCCGGGCCGACATGGCGGCCGCCGCAGCCAGAATCAACACCACTGCGAATCTGTTCATCGCTGGTCTCATTGCACTTTCACCGGAAGCGACACGAATTGCGGCTTCGCTTTGTTCTGGAGAACCTCGACGACCTGCTCGATCTGCGGCGCGATCTCGCGCGCGGCCGACCAGACCCAGCCGGAATCACCGGGACGTCCGATTCCGGCATCCCCCTTCGGGCTGACGAAGTAGGCTTGGGCCAAACCGACGTAGACGGTCCGAACCTCGGCGGGCTTCCCGTCCGAGAGGGTCCGCACCTCGGTGACCATCGTGATCTCGTTGTTGAACTTGCCGACCTCGTTCAGGATGCCGACGACGTTCTGATAGCGCTCGGCGAGGGACACCTGGGTCGCTCGTGCATCCGCCGGCATCCGGTCGTAGAGCGGTTTGACCTTCTGGAGGAGCGGCTCCGGCAATCGCGTCTCGAGGGTCCGCATCCCGCTCTCGAGCCCGGTCACCCACGTGGCCAACTCGGAGCCGGCACGCTGCAGGGATGCGTTTTCGGCGACCTCGCCGGCCTTCTTCTCGTTGGCCGCGGAGGCCGTACGCCGCGTCTCGTCCATCCGCTCCTTGAGCGCCGCGATCTCGCCGTTCACGGCGTCGATCCGCGATTGGAGGATCTGCTTTCCCTCCTGCCATTCGCGCTTTTCCTTGGCGATCAGCTGCTGGGTTTCGACCCACTTGGCGAGCGAAGCGCGAGCCCCGTCCGGAGTTGCCGCCCCGGAGTTCGGGTCCGATGCCGCGAGGACCAGGCCTGATGCCAGGACCGCCGCGGACAACGTGCCGATCCCTATGCGTCTATTCATCATGATCGCCTATGAACGTATGAAGCCTGTGTGACGATTTCGTGTCGGCGCCGTCACGGATTTGGTGCGGCGCCCCCGTGGAATCAGTAGGACCACCCCACGGTGACGCCAAAAACCCGCGCCGTCGTGCGTTGGGTTTTGATGACTTCCTCGCCGTAGGGGGTCTCGTAGATCGACGCCGCCTCCGGGGCGAGGAGATTTTTCGCCTTGAAGAGGAGCCGGACGTTGTGCTTGAAGGTCTTCTCGAACGTCGCGTCGAGGAACTGGATCGGCTGCTGATAGACGTTCGGAGTGCCGCCGTCCAGGCCGGCGGCGGCGCCCGACAGAAGCGTCTGACCCACGCGGTTGTAAAAGATCCCGGCGGAGATCCGGTACCGGTCGTTGTCGTAGGTCAGGTTCACGTTGACCACGGAGTCAGGCTGCCCCTGGAGCGCGCGCGTCGGTTCGTCGAGGCCGAACGGCTCGAGCACCGCCTGCTGCTCCGCCGGAACCTCGACCTCGGACTCGAGCCAGGTGAAGTTCGCTCCGAAAGTGAGCCCGGCGAGGGCCTTGCTCAAAGCGTCGAGCCCAAGTCGCGCCTCGAGCTCGAACCCTCGCAGCGACCCGCTGTCGTAGTTGATCGGCTGGATGAACGTCCTGTTGGCCGCCGAGAAATTGATGTACTCGATCGGGTCGGTGATGTTCTTTTTGAAAATGCTCGCCGCGAGAACGTCCCCAGGCCGGCGGAACCACTCCCAGCGAAGGTCCCAATTCTGAATCGAGGAGAGCGTGAGATTGGGGTTGCCGACGAACTCGTCGCCGAAGATGAACTCCTCGGTCGCCACCGGGGCCAGTTCGCGGAACGTCGGCCGGGCGATGGTTTCAGCCCAGGACGCGCGCAGGCGCATGTTCGGCACGATCTCCCAGATCACCCCGATGGACGGGAGCCAATCGGCCTCGTAGATGTCCGCGATCGCCTCCTGCTGCGGAACCAACGCGATCCCGTACGCGCCGCTCACCGGATCCTGGGTGATCACCTCCACGCGCCCGAACGCGTTGGTCGGGACGACACCGATCGCCGTCGATTCCCGGCGCGCGCCCCCGATCAGCGTGACCTTGGGCGACACGGGGAGTTCGGCCATCGCGTAGGCGGCCTCGATCGTCTGGTCGCCCGTGTAGTCGACGTCGATTCCGGGGAGCGGCACGAGGGTCCAGAGCAACTGGTTGGGCGCCGGCGGATTGTTCGTGGCGAGGCCGATCCGGTCGGGCTCGAGGAAGACGTCGGTCCAGAGGAATTGATCGCCCGTCACCGTGTAGGACGTGAGGGCGTTGTTTGCCCTGACGGCCGGATTGAGGGGGCTGCCGAACTGTCTGGGGAATGTGTAGGAGAAGGAGTTTTGCGTGTAATCGCGCTTGCTCGTCTCGTAGTAGAGCCCGGTCTTCACCTTCCCCTCGGACTCCGTCCATTGTGTGAACGGCAGATCCGCGTTGAATCCTGCCTGCACATTCCGCTCGTCGATGTTTCGCCAGATGCGGCGGGTGTTCTGGGCGTCGGTGCTGTTCGACGGCCTCGTCGCCGTCTGGTTGGACTGATCGAACAGGTTGCGAAAGAACCGGACGTCGGGCTGATACTGGCCCGTGGTGTTGTAGGCCACCTGCCAGGTGAACGACGGGGCGCCGAACGCGCCTCCGATCTTCTTCTCGAGGCGGTTGACCCCGGAGAGCTGGTAAGACGCCAGGCTCCGTTCGGTGTACTGCAGCGACTGGTTCTGCTCGAGAAGATCGGCGCCGTCGCTTTGAACCTGGTAACGCGCGTCGTCGTCGACCGACTGATTTCCGACGAGCCGCAGCGTGAGCTCGTTTTTCGGATCGGGACGATAGGTGAGGCTGCCGAGGAACCCTATGAGGAGTTCCTCGGTTCCTTGGCTGTCCGTCCGGGCGTCGGCCACGGTCATCGGCTGATCGGCGACCGAGACGTAGGCCGTGTTGTTGGTCCCGTCCTCGTAGAACCCGTACTTGTTGTTGTACGTCAGCGCCGTGATCCAGCCGAGCGTGCCGGACTCCCCGAAGTCCTGCTTGCCGCCGTAGAGCGCGGAAAAGCTCCCGTTGGGCCGCGGGGCGTCCTCCGTGGTGCCCATCACGGGCTGGAACGACTTCGTGAACGCGCTGTACTGCTCGGACGCTTCTTTGTTTTCCGGACTGGGGTTGGCGGAGAACCTCGGGAACTTGGGAAGGCGGCTGCCGTCCGACGGCAGGCTCCGGTCGCCGCCGTCGAAGCCGAACGCGCTGATCCCGCCCCCATCGTAGGTCAGGAATTGGTCGTTCCCGGTTGCGTTGACGTTGTACTCGCTTCCGATCGACACCACGATGGCCGTCTTGTCGGGAACGGACTTCGTCTCGATGTCGACCACCCCGCCCGTGAAGTCCCCTTGCATGTCCGGCGTGAACGTTTTCGTGACGGTCATGCTCTCGATCGTTCCCGTCGGGAAGATGTCGATGTTCACCGCGCGTTTTCTCGGATCCGCGGACGGGAGCCGCACGCCGTTCAAGGTCGTGCCGGTGTAACGGTCCGACAGCCCGCGCACGGTGGCGTACTTTCCGTCGGCGACCGTGGCCCCGACGACGAGCTTCAGGGCGCCCGCGGCATCCGAGACGCCGGCCTTGCTGATCAGTTCGGACGAGACCGCGTCCTGAATCGACGTCGAGTCCGCGCGCAGCTCCAGGAGGCCCAATTCCGTGTTGCCCAGGAGATCCTCGCCCTTGACGACGAGCTCCTCCATGTCCACGACCTCGGACTCGAGATCGACGTGGACTTCGGCGATCTGGCCCGGCGCGACCACCACGTTCGTGACGATCTGGCGTTCGTAGCCTTCCTTGGTCACCGAGAGCGTGTAGGTTCCGGGCGGGACCCGCTCGAACAGGAACTGGCCGTCGGCGTTCGTCCCTGTCGCCAAGAGCGCCTCGACGAGCGTGACCCGCGCGCGCGACAGCGGGACGTCGAAATCCCGGTCATGCACACTGCCTCGGATCGCTCCGGACTGGCCGATGACCTGGGATGACGCCGGCGCGATCGCCGCCAACAGGGCGACGAGGACAGTCGCCCCGATCCTGCACTTCACCACGGGTCCTTGAGGCCGGCATAGAGATCGTTCAGGCGAGCCCGCGTCGGATCATCCAGGCCGATCCCGCTCTTGCCTATGGACCGGCAGATCTCGACGACCGCAAGCGCGCGGGGACGAGCGTTCACGAGCGTGGCGGCGTCCTGCAGGGCCAGGGCGTAAAGGCGCCGCGCCGCTGCGATTTCCTTCATCGCAGCGTAGCTCGACGCCGCGTTGGCGTAAACCACCGGGCGCTCGATCGGCTGGACTTTGGGCGCCAACGATTCGACCTGAATCAGGAGGGCACGCGCCGTGACGTTTACGTCCAGCTCGGCCCAAGACCTTGCGCAGG
>JANMVW010000392.1:0-3375 GCA_031393555.1 Acidobacteriota bacterium | reverse complement strand
GCAGGCGCGCGGTCAGGATCCCCTCGGTCGCCACCAGGACGCGAGTGGCTTTCGAGAATTTTCGATCGAAGCGAACGTGCCAGCCCGCCTCTTCGCCCAACGTCCACCCGCACTCCGCCGCGATCCGCCGCGCGAGCGATCGCGCAGCGAGTCGCCGCGGTTGCAACACGATGACGGGGCCCTCCTCGGCGAGCGCCGGGGGCACGCGCGTCGTTTTTCCAGCTCCCGGAGGCGCGACGATGACGGCGGCGCGATGTTTGCGAACCAATTCGCGGATGGCGTCGAGGTGGGCGTCGATGGGGAGGGGGTCGAGCATCGATCTTCAGATCACCGCATCCCGAGCGCGGCGACGATCGCGTCGCCCATCGCGCCGGTCGGGGCGGCCCCGCGGGCGACGACCTCCGGGCCGGCTTTCAGCCACAACATGTCGTACGTCCGCACCCGGCCCTCGGCGATGACGGCGGCGATCGCCTCGCGGATGCGCGTGGCGACATCTGGGGCGCCGGCGTGCTCGGCGAGGAGGGCTCCCGCCAGGATCGCGGCTATGGGGTTGACGATCGGCACGTCGAACCCGGCATGTGTGGGCGCCGATCCGTGGGTCGGCTCGAAGATCGCCACCTCGTGACCGAGATTGGCGGAGTGGGCGAATCCAGGCCCACCCGTCAACCCGGCCGCCGCATCCGAGACGATGTCTCCGAAGAGATTCGACGCGACGATGACCCGCAACCCTTCCGGCCGGCGCGCCAGGTCCATGAGGAGCGCGTCGATGTTCACGAGCGACAAGGCGATCTGCGGCCATAGGCGACTGACGTCGAGCGCGACCTCCTCGAACAGTCCCGACGTTTCTCGCAATACGTTCGGCTTTTCGGCGAGCGTCACGGTCGCGATGCCGTGCTTCGCCGCGAAGCGAAACGCGGCGTCTAGAATCCGCCGGCACGCGTCGCGCGTGATGATGCGCACGGTTACGGCGAGGTCTCGCCCCGCGACGTTTTCGAAGGGCGCGAACTTGGGATGGCTTGCCAAAGCCCGCCGCACCTCGGCGGGCGGGTCGGTCCATTCGACCCCGGCGTAGAGCCCTTCCGTGTTCTGCCTGAAAACGACGATGTCGAGCGCCGGTTCTTCGAGCGAGCCGTCGGCGCGGCGCCGCACGAAATTGATCGGGTTGCCGCGAAAGCTCCGGCACGGGCGCAGGCAGATGTCCTGGCCGAAGTGTTGCCGCAGGGCGAGGATCGGGCTCGCGTATTTCAGGCCGCGGCCCTGAAGCGGCGCCGGCAGTTCCGATTCGGCGGCCGAGGGAGGCTTGGAGGTGATCGCGCCGAGCAGCCCGAGCTTGTGCTCGGCGAGAAGGTCGATCGTTTTTTGTGGGAGCGGGTCACCGTCTCGGCGCCAGCAGTTCCAACCGATCTCGGCGTCGACGTAGGCGGCGTCGAATCCCGCCGCTTCGAGCACCCGCACGGCTTGGGGCACGACCACCGATCCGATGCCGTCTCCCGACATGACGACGACGGTTTTTTTCATCTAGTCACCGTCCTTGGCGCGGCGCGCCCGGAGAAAGGCGTCGAGGCCTCCGGCCGCGATCAGGTCGCGTGCGACGGGCGGAAGCCAGGCGAGCTCGATCGTGATCGACTCGTTCGTGAAGGCCGCGGCACGCGACGCGTCGGGAAGACGATCGCGCAGCGCCCTCACGAGCGCGGGATGTTCGATCGCGGGAAAGCCGTTGTTCCAGGCGTTGCGCCGAAACGCCGGTGCCAGGCTCTCCGCGACCACGGCTTGGATCCCCGCGGCCATGAGCGCGGTGACCGCCTGTTCGCGAGACGAGCCGATCCCGAAGCGCGCGCCGCAAACGAGGACGTCGCCCGGCCTGACTTGGCCGGCGAACGCCGGATCGATCGAGCCGAACAGGGCGCGGGCCAATTCGTCCCGCGAAGCGCCGTCGGCGTAAACGAGGCGCGCGGGGCAGAGAGCGTCGGTGTCGATGCCGTCGGCCAGGAACGCTACGAGGCGGCCGGTGATACGGCTCGGTTCTCCCGGCGTCACGACTTCTGAAGGCGGCACCGCGAGCGCGTGCCGCGTGATGCGCCGCTGCGGTGCGGTCGTTGCGATCGCGTTCGGACCGCAGATGAATCCCGCCGCGGCGGAGGTCGCGACGACCGCCGGGCTCGAGAGATAGCAGCGCGCTTCCGACGATCCCATCCTCCCCTTGAAGTTCCGGTTCGACGCGGAGATCCCTGTCTCTCCGGGTTCGAGGAGCCCCGCTCCGAGGCCGATGCACGGCCCGCAGCCGGAGGGAAGAGGGATCGCGCCCGCAGCGAGGAGCCGGCTCCAGGCGCCGCTCGCCTCGGCTTCGGCCTGCACGGCGGCACTCGCCGCCGAGAGGTAGAGCGAAACCCCCGGGGCGACGCGCCGGCCTCGCAGAAGTTCTGCCGCCGTTTCGAGGTCGGATAATCGTCCGTTCGCGCACGACACGAGGTACGCCTTCTGGATCGCGATCCTTTCCCGTGCCAGCACGCTGACCGGCACGGCACGCGCGAGCGTGTCCGGCCCCGCGACGTGAGCCGAGACGGCGGCGAGGTCGAAAGTGATCGTCGCGGCGTACGAGGCGCCGGCGTCGGCTTGAACGGCGCAGCCCTCTATGAAGACGCCCGCGATGGCGCCCCACTCGGTCGTCAAATTCGAGATCGTGAGGCGGTCATCCTGCGCAAGCGTGGCGCCCCCGGGTCCGTCGAATTCCACCACGGCGCCTAAAACATCGTCCGGATAGAGAGCGCACAACAGCAACGCGACGTCTTTTCCCGTGGCCCCTTGCGGCAGGCGTCCCTCGAAGACGACGCGCACGCTTTGCGGAACCTCCCACCAGAACATCCCCGAAGCCCAGATCCCCGCGGCGTCCGAGCGCGACACGGCGACCCCCAATGCACCCAGGGCCCCGTACATGTTCGCGTGCGAGTCCGCGGCGACGCATAGCTCGCCGGCGCGCACGTGCCCTCGCTCGATCATCACCTGGTGTCCGATCCCCGTGCCCGCGGGGTGGAACTCGACCTTCTGCTCGCGCGCGAACGCCTCGATCGCCGCGTACTTGGCCAGATTCGACGCCGTCTTGTTTTGCACGTCGTGATCGAGCACGACGACGCACTGTTCCGGGGCCGCGACCCGCGTCGCGCCCATCGACTTGAACCGCGCGAGGATCGCGGACGTGTTGTCGTGAGTCATCAACTTGGCCGGCCGGAGCCAGACGATGTCGCCGGGGCGTGGCGGGCTGTGCCCGAGGCCGCCTGCGGCGTGGCTCGCTACGATAGCTTCGACGAACGTACGTGCCATGGGTCGAGTATAGGGGTCAGGTCTCCCACTTTGATTGGGGGTCAGGTCTCCCACTTT
>JANMVW010000059.1:0-24759 GCA_031393555.1 Acidobacteriota bacterium | reverse complement strand
ACGGTGCCGCCCTTCCACACGAGCACGTTCCCGCGAAAATCAGCGGCCACGAGCCAACGATCGAGTTGATCCCCGAGCGGCGATTCTGCGGGGACGGGGGCGGCGGTCAGTGCGGCGGCCAGGAACAAGGTTGTAAGCATGGGTACTCCTACGCGCGGAGCCCTCGTTTAGACGACTCGGCGAACACTGGGCTGTTTCCTTGTTCCTATTCGGGCTTCCAGTCGGGGATACGCCCGGGAGTCCATGGCGCCCCCGCCGCTTCGGCCTTGTCCTCGAGCCGCTTGAAGTCCGTGAGAATAAGGGTGCGCAGCTTCGCGAGGATCGGGGCGAACTCCGCCGCCGCGATGTCGTAGTTTCGACGCTGCGTCGCCGTCGGCGCGGATGTCGAATCCCAGTGACCGGAAACAATGGTCTGGACGCGGTCCACGATCGACGGAGGCGTCGGCTCGTTCCGACTCGCCAGTGTGGAATCGCCGTTGAGCTCGCGTTGCATGTCCTTGAGGCTCGATTCGATCGCACGCAATTCGACGGCAAGTTTCGGATCCGCGGCGGGTGCTTCGGCCAGAGCTTTTTTCAGGTGGTCGATGCGCGTTTGGGCTTCACCCGCGGCGCGCGCCGCGCCGAGCACCGCCCGCTGCAGCTTCGCCGTTTTTTCCTCGAACGCAAGCAACGCCGTGCGATCCGCGGGAGGAAGCGACGCGGTCCCCAACGGGAGCGCCTCGAAGGTCTGCGACACGCCCAGGGGCGTCACGACCCCACCCACCCGCTTGGCAAGTGTGACCGTGTAGCGGCCGGGCGCGGCCAGCGGTCCGAACGGGAGCCGGTCCCAGGGATCGATGTCTCGCGGCTCCAAACTCGTCGGATCGGGCGCCGGATAACGGAGATCCCACGCGACCCTCGTAAACCCGGCCGTCGCCGGCCCCGTCAGGAGACGTACGACGTCGCCGTCCCGATCGATCACCGTGAGAAGGATCGCCGGATCTTCCTCCCGGTCCTCGCCGCGCAATGCGTCCCACGACGGATACGGCGTGTCCTCGCCCTTCTTTTGTTTTTCCTTTTCGGCGTCGAGGCGTGTTTTGCGAACGGTCTTGATCTCGTCTTTCACGTAATACGTGAACACCGCGCCGAACGGGGGGTTGGGCGCCGTGAAGAAACGATCGCCGAAGAACGCCTTTTCGCGCCCTCCGTTCGGAGCGGACGGAATGAACATCCCCGCGTCGCGCACTGGAAACAGCGTCGCCTCTGCCCCCAGTGTTTCCTTGGTCGCTGCGCGCAACGCCCGGTAATCGTCCAAGATGTAGAACCCGCGGCCGAACGTCGCGAGCACGAGGTCGTTATCGCGCTCCTGGATCGCCAGGTCGCGCACCTGGATCGTCGGCAGGCCGCCCTTGAGTTGATTCCAGGTGACGCCGCGGTCTTGCGTGAAGAAGACGCCGAACTCCGTCCCCACGAAGAGCAGACCGGAGGAGACCGGATCCTCGACGAGCGCGTACACGGTTCCACGCTCGGGGAGATTGCCGGCGATCGATTTCCACGTGCGTCCGGTGTCCGCGCTGACGAGAACGTACGGCTTGAAGTCGCCCTTCTTGTGGTTGTCGAACGTGGCGTAGATCGTACCGGCATCGTGACGGGAGAAGACGACGCGCGACACGTAGCTTTCGTCGGGCACACCCGGGAAGGTGCCGGTCGATCGCCACGCCGAACCGCCGTCTTCGCTGATCGCTATGAGACCGTCGTCGGTGCCCGCCGCGAGCAATCCCTCCCGCTTCGGGCTTTCGGACAGCGCGACGATGTTCCCGTAGAACGACGTCGAGGCGTTCTTCGCGACGGCGTCCACGCTGAAGATGCGCCCCATCACCTTGAGTTTGTTTCGATCGGTCTGCCGCGTGAGATCGCCGCTCACCGGCGACCACGTGTCGCCGCGGTCATCGCTGCGAAAGACGCGCTGGGCCGCGAAGTAGAGACGGGTGTGCGCGTGAGGGCTGATGATCAGCGGCGCGTCCCAATTCCAACGCAGCGGAGGATCGCCCACGCCCGGCTGGGGCTGAATGTCGATCGCCTCTCCGGTGCGCCGGTCGTAACGGGAGAGCACGCCGTGTTGGGACTCCGAGTAGACGATATTCGGGTCCAGGGGGTCGACGGCGGTCTGGAAGCCGTCGCCACCCACGGTGATGAACCAGTCGGCGTTGACGATGCCGTGGACCGTGCCTGTTTGTTTCGGACCTCCGACCGTGTTGTTGTCTTGCGTGCCGCCGTACACGTTGTAAAACGGTAGCGCGTTGTCGAGCCCCAGCTTGTAGAACTGCGCCAACGGAAGATTCTCGAACCACGCCCACGTCGCGCCGCGATCGTACGACTCGTAAAGGCCGCCATCGCATCCCGAGAGCAGGTGCGCGGTGTCGGCGGGGTCGATCCACAAGACGTGGTTGTCGACATGCTTGAAGACCTCGCCGACCTTGTGGAACGTCTTGCCGGCGTCTTCGGTCACCTGCATCCAGGTGTCCATCGAGTAGACACGCGTCTCGATCTTGGGGTCGACGAACAGCTCGTTGTAGTACTGCGGAGAGCCGGCGACGTAGGAACTCCGCTTCTCCCAAGAACCTCCCTGGTCGACCGAGCGGAAGAAGCCGCCCGCCTTGTTCGCGGCCTCGACGATCGCGTACACGACGTCGGGCTTTGACGGAGCGATCGCGAGGCCGATCCTCCCCATGTCTTCCTTGGGGAGGCCGTTTTCGAGCTTTTTCCAAGTCGCGCCGCCGTCTTGCGTCTTGTGGATTCCCGAGCCGGGGCCCCCGTCGATCAGCGTCCAGATGTGACGGCGCCTTTGGTACGTCGCGGCGTAGAGGACGTCGGGGTTGCGCGGATCGCGTACGACGTCGGTGACTCCCGTGTTCTCGTCCACCTTGAGAATCGCCTTCCAAGTCTTGCCGCCATCGAGCGTCTCGTACAGACCGCGATCGCCCCCCGACGCCCACAACGGTCCCTGCGCCGCGACCAGCACGCGGTTCGAATCCCGCGGGTCGATCAGGAGCTTCGCGATGTGCTCGGACTTCTAGAGCCCCAGGTTTTCCCAAGACACGCCACCGTCCATCGACCGGTAGACCCCGTCGCCGTAGGCGACGCTGCGCTGCGAGTTGTTCTCGCCCGTGCCGATCCAAACGGTCAGAGGATTCTTCGGATCGAGCGTCACGCAGCCGATCGAGTACGACCCTTGGTCGTCGAAGATCGCCCTCCAGGTCGTGCCGGCGTTGACCGTTTTGAAGACGCCGCCCGACGCCGCCGTCACGTACCGGATCGCGTTGTTTTGCGGATCGACGGCGATGTCGGTGATACGCCCCGAGACCATCGCTGGCCCGATGCCGCGGAACGCGAGCCCCTTGAACGCGTCGACCTTGGTCTCGGCGGCCTTCGCATCGGCCTTTTTCGCATCGGCTTTTTTCGCGGCGACGCTGACGGGGATCGAGACGACAAGGAGAGCCGCGGCCAGCGCCGGCATGAGACGCGATACCGTCATGGTGAATCCTCCGGAAGTGGGAAGCGTTGTGCCGCGAAAGTTCATTCTAAAGTTTAAGAAGCCAGTTGACGATGGACGGAATCGCGTCGAACCCCGATTCGCGATCGGAGCCCGCGAAGAGGGTCCCGCGGGCGTCCTCGGGGGCTTTCGGCTCGACCTTGAACTTGAGCTGAGAGGCCCGAGCCCGTTTCTCTTGCTGTTGGCGCTCGTCGGAAACGCGCTCGCCCCCGAGCTTGATGAACCGCAACACGGCGTCGAGCTCCGTCGCGTCGAACCAGAAACCGTGGTCGCGGCATCGATCGAGCAGAATGCCGCTGACGCGCTCGAAGTTGACCCGGTTCATCCGCTTTCGGCACATAGGGCAAGGCCGATAGGCCGGTCCGCCGCTTTGCGTTGGCCGTGCTCGCGTGTTCGCCTCGGTCCGGAGCGCCGACGGATCGGCGACGGGCGGCGCGATCTTGCGGGCGCTCTCCTCGAGCGTCCGGAAGACTTCCGCCCCCAACCACAGGCCCGCGCAGACTCCGCACTCCAAAACCGTCAGCCGCGTGTCGCCGAGCGCGCGCGAGTGGAGGAGCCGGCCGTCCCCGCAGGAGGGGCAGACGCGGTCGGTCGGGTCGGCCGCGACTTCTTCGGGGGCGATCGCCGTGCCGCAGTGGTGGCAGAAGCGGGCCGCGTTGCTGATCCTCGCGAAACAAGAAGGACAGGTCGTTTCCAAGTCCTGTTCGTGGATCGTGAAGTCCGACCCGCAGTAACCGCACGACTTACTTCCTTCCTCCCGCGCCGCGCCGCACGACGCGCAGCGGACCACGGCGGCGTCGCGCGATTCGATGACCGGGACGTCGATCGCAGCGCCGCAGCGGCATCGAAAGCGACAGCCCACGGCAAGGTGCGTGGCGTCGAACTGGCGATGACAGGACGGACAGCAGAGCAGCTTGCGCACGGCGCAATGCTAACAGGGGTGTGTCCCCCGCGTTCAAGGCGCCGTGTAGTACGCCTTGATGACCGAGAGCGCGGGCTTCCCCTGCGGGGTGAAGTCGCGGTCGTGGCGTCCGTCCGGGCGCAAGAACGGGTGCCACTTCCACACGAAGGCCCCTCCGAACCACGAGGTCTTCCAGAGAGTCTCGAACATCGCCGCGAAGGCGTCGCGCTGCAGATCGACATCGACGGCGCCTGTGGTCTCCCATTGCCACGGCTCTTTCAACGATCCCTCGTGAGACTTGAAGCCGACTTCCGTGAACACGACCGTCTTTCCGGTGCGCTTCGAAAGCGCCGCGAGCTTCGTTGCCACTGGGATCCAGGCGGCCGCGATTTGCGGCTTCGACGGCCGGTCGACCTCGGCCAAGGGGTAGTAGGCCTGAACGCCGATGAAGTCGAGCACGTCCCAGAAGCCGACGCGCTCGGGCTCTTCGTTCCAGTTCGCGCAGTAGGTGAGCTTGCCGTGGTAGACCTCGCGCACGCGGGCGACGATCCGTTTCCACTCCGCCGTGCGGCCGGTGGTCTTCCCCAGCTCGGTGCCTACGGCGAAGCCTTCGAACCCGTTGGCTTCCGCCAACCGCGCGTAGTGAAGGATGAAGGATTCGTACGCGGCGAACCACTGCCTCCATCCCTCGTCCGTCGTCATCGCAATGTCGCCGGGCCACTCGCCGTGCCGGACCCAAAGGTGCGGCTTCAAAAGCGTCTTGATGCCGAGCTCGCGCGCCCAGGCAGCGGTCTTCACCAGCCCGTCGTCGGTCTCTCCCCAAAGGCCGCCGCTCGACTCGTAACGGATCTCGGTAGAGGTGAGCGAGGGCGACCATCCGAACGGAGTTTGAGAGATCCAGTCGACGCCGAGATCGTGGAGAGGCGCCAGCGCGGTCGCTTCGATCTGGCGGGCACCTTCCCAGCAGACGCCTCGCATCTTCCTGGCGGGGGGTGCGGACGCTGGGAGGCTCACGGGGGCCGGGGGCCGGGCCGGGGCTGGGGCCGAAAGGGCCACAAGGGCGGCCGCGAGGACGAAGTGGCGTAGCGTCACGTCCTCATTATGATGGTTCTGGCAGGGAGTCTTTCATGAGATCACTCGCGCGCAGGGCGTCGCTCGTCGCATTTTTCCTCGCAACCGCCCCCGCCGAGGCGTCGTCGTCACTGGTGCTCACCGACGGCCAGATCATCAAAGGAACCGAAATTTCGCGGCAGGGGGAGTCCTACCTCGTCACGATGGCGGGTGGGAACACGGTCGCGTTTCCGGTCGCGCTCGTCAAGGAAATCAAATTCGAAGACGACCCTAAGCCCGCGGCCCCGCCCGGATTCGTCTATTCCGGACCACAAAACCTGGCGGGGCCCGTGCTCCCCCCGCAGGAGCCAAATCAATCGATGAAGGTGCTCGGCCCACCGACTCAATGGTCCAAAAACACGGTCGACACGAGCGTCGTGCTGTTGAACGCTTACGATCCCAACGCGGACGTGATGGCGGGAAGCCGCTCGACCTGGTCGAAGAACGCGGTGGATACGACCGTCGTACCCAAGAACGCCCTCGATCCCAACGCGAACGTGATGGCGGGAAGCCAATCGACCTGGGCGAAAAACGCCGTCGATACGACGTGGAAACCCACGGATGGTTTTGGATTCAAAGCGATCTCGTTCCAGGCCGCGTCCCCTGACGCAGAATCGCCCGACGGGTCGGCGCCATCGTCCGGTCCCGCGCCGTGGAACTGTGCCGAGGGTTTCTTCGTGAAGGACGCCGATCGCCCCGCGACCGAAAAGGGCAACCAGTCGCCGTCCATGACTCTGCGGAGCGTGAAGAGCCCGCTGTACGCTTCTCTCGGGCTTCCCCTCTACGAGGCCAGTGGCCTGTTCGACGGAGCCTCCCGCAAAGCCGTCTTCACGATCGCGGGAGGCGCGTGCCGTCTGGTCGGCGGCGATGCCGACGCTCTCATCGGGCTGAACCTCACCTCCGACCACGCGATGGCGCAAGACGCCGCGTCGCTCAACGTCGCAATGGCCTCAGGCGGGAGCGCGCGCATCCCGCCGGGAGTCGACAAGGTCGACTACGCGCTCGCATTCATCTCGCTCACCGATCCCCACGTTTCTGGTTCGAAAGGCGCCACGCTGAAGCTCATCGCGAAACCTGAAGAGTTGCGTTCGATCGAGGGGGCGACGGGTGGCACGTGCACGCTGTCCAAGGGGAAGCGCCGCAAGGAAGCGCGGGCCGCGTCCAAGTCGTTCGCCCTTCCCAAAATCGCGGCCGGCAAGGACGGTGACGTGATCAGCTTCTTCACCTGGTCGAGCGCCGGGGGGATGGTCTATCGCGACACGGTCGTGCTCGCTCGGGGCGGGGTGGTCTCCGCGAAACGCGAGATCGTGGCATCGCACATCGGCGACCATAAGGATTAGGGCATTCGAGAAGGGGGAATCCCCCCTCTCGAATGCCCTAGGCGTCACGGTCACGATCGTGCTGTAGCTCCCAAAGCATGGAGTACTTGAAGAAGACGCCGACGCTCTCGAACCCGGCCAGGATGAAGCCGCGCGCGCCCTCGAGGAATCCCCGCTTGATCAGGTAGACCTTGATCCAGCGGTGGAGCGTGTGGCCGGCGATTCCCAACATCGAGGTCGTTTTCCCGCGTCCGTGCATGTCGTTCGCCCAGAGGATGGCGTAGCGTCTCGACTTGTCGAACGCGTCGCGCAACCGGACGTTCGTGAGGTGTTCCATGGGGGCGGCGAGGTCGCGAATCTCTCCCTCGATGATCGGGGTCTCGTGAACGGCGTTCACGTACTTCGCCCGGTCCTTCCGCATCAGTCGCACGAGCCGTTCGTGACCGGACCCCGATCGCGTGAGGGGGCGCCCCATGAAGTGATTGCGGCGAAGCAGGCGGAAGGCAGCGACCGCGGGTTCGGTCCTGGCCCGCCCGATCGCGGCCAAGATCTCAGCAGCCAGAGCCGGCGACACCCGCTCGTCGGCGTCGATCATCAGCAGCCATTCTGTCTTGGCCTGGGCGAGCCCGAAATTGCGCTGGGTGGCGTAGTCGGTGAATGGATGGACGGCGACCTCGGCCCCGGCCGCGGCGGCGGCCTCTCCCGTGCCGTCGTCGCTCCCCGAATCGACGACCAAAACGTGCGATGCGAAGTGCAGCGCGGTCACGCAGGCCGTGATTTGATGGGACTCGTTCCGGGTGATCACGACGGCGGTGAGCGAGGGCGGTGAACTTGAGGCTGACACGGCCGTAGTCTACCGCGAGACGAAGCCCCCGGTCGGACAGGAAACACCGGTCCCGCCGAGACCGCAGTACCCGTTCGGATTCTTGTGGAGGTACTGCTGGTGATAGTCCTCGGCGTACCAGAACTCCGGGGCCGACCTGAGCTCGGTGGTAATCGCCCCGAATCCGGCCGCGCCCAGTTTCACTTGGAACGCATCGCGCGAAGTCTCGGCCGCGCGCGCTTGTGCGTCCGAGTACGTGTAGATCGCCGAGCGGTACTGCGTGCCACGGTCGTTCCCCTGGCCCATCCCCTGCGTTGGGTCGTGGCTCTCCCAGAAGATTTTGAGGAGCTGCTCGTAAGAGATCTTCGCAGGGTCGTAGACGACGCGGACGATCTCGGTGTGGCCGGTCTTTCCCGTGCACACCTCTTCGTAATAGGGATTCGGCGTGAACCCTCCCGCGTAGCCGACCTGGGTGGATACGACTCCGGGCGCCTGCCAGAACTTCCGTTCCGCGCCCCAGAAACAGCCCAACGCGAACAGCGCGAGGTCGGTCCCTGCCGGAAACGGCGGCTCCATCGGCGAGCCCAGGACCTCGTGCTTGAGAGGGATCTTGAAGATCCGGCGCGAGCGCCCGGCGAGAGCGTTTTCTTTCGTCACCATCAACGTCTTTTCGGAGTTGGAAAAGTTCATGTCGGTCACCTCGTGGACAGGTGCCGCTAACTATATCCTTCCCCCTTCTGAAGGAGCTCGCCATGCTCGTTCTCGCCCTCGCCTTTGCACTTCTGTTCACGCCCAAGACGATGCGGCTCGACTACTTCCACACCGGGGACCACGGCCGCGAGATCGTGGCGCTCGATCGAATCGTTTCGGATGGCCCTTGGGCCGGGAGCACGACGCGGCTTCTCGACGACTTGAATCTGGGCACCTATCTTTTCGAGGTCGTCGATCCCGACACGAATCGCACGCTCTACTCGCGTGGATTTGCGTCCCTCTACGGCGAATGGGAGCAAACCGGCGAGGCCAAGGCCGAAGCCCGCACGTTTCACGAGTCTCTGCGCTTCCCCTGGCCGAAAGTGCCGGTGCAGATCGTTTTGAAGAAACGGGCGGCCGACGGGTTGTTTCGTGAGATCTGGGCAACCCGCATCGACCCCGCTTCGCCTGCGGCCAACGCGTCGGACGTAGCCGCCAGGGGCACGGTCTGGACCGTGTTCGAGAACGGCCCCGCCACCGAGAAGGTCGACCTGTTGATCCTGGGCGAGGGGTACACCGAACGCGAGCTGCCGAAGTTCCACGCCGACGTCAAGCGGCTCACGGACAGGCTCTTCGCGACCGAGCCGTTCAAGTCGCGCAAGAAAGATTTCAACGTCCGAGCGATCGATCTCCCGTCCGCGGTTTCCGGCGTGAACCGCCCGCACGTCGGGAAGTTCCGGCGCACCGCCATCTCGGCGTCGTACTACATTTTCGAGTCCGAGCGATACATGCTGACCGAGGACAACCGCGCGCTTCGCGATGTGCTCTCCCAGGCGCCGTACGAATTCATCGAAATCCTCGCCAACGAGAAGCAGTACGGAGGCGGCGGGATCTACAACTTTCAAGCGACCGCAAGCGTGGACACGGCATTTTCGGAGTACGTTTTCGTGCACGAGTTCGGCCACCACTTCGCCGGGCTCGCCGACGAGTACTACATGTCCCCAGCCGTCACGACGGAGTTCCCTGCGGATCAACCCGAGCCTTGGGAGCCCAACGTCACGGCGCTTCGCGATCCCGCGAAGCTGAAATGGCGCGACCTCGTCCTCACCGAGACGCCTCTGCCGACGCCGTGGGACAAGGACGCCTGGGAGGCCAAGGCGCGCGCATTTCTGGACCGGCGCCTCGCGCTCATCAAGCGAGGCGCCCCGGAGGCCGAGTTCGACGCGTTGTTTCGCGAGCAGCTGGCCTCGGACACGCCGATGCTCTCCGGGATGGCGAACTCGGGGAAGGTTGGTGCGTTCGAGGGCGCGGCGTATCAGGCGAAGGGGCTCTACCGGCCGCAAACCGACTGCATCATGTTCACCCGCGACGAGGTCGGCTTCTGCAAGGTCTGCCGCAAGGCAATCGAGAGGGTCATCGACCTCTACGCCACGCCTGCTACGGGAGGTTCTTCGTCAGATCGAGGAATTTGATCCGATCGCTCTTTTCGGGATCGGCCGTCGCCGGATGGAAATAATAGAAGATCGCGTCGATCCTGGCCGACTGGCCCGCGGGCACCTTGAACGAGAACGTCTCCAGCCTCGTTTCGTCGGGTGCGAGCCGCGTGTCGGAGAGAATTTTGGCCGCTTTCAGGAACGCGACGTACTCCTTCTCGATCGTCTTCCCGTCGGCGTCCGCCAGGACCCGCGTGTAGATGCGCCTTTCGGTCGCGACCGTCACCCCCGCCGACGTGGCGCGCACCTCGAGAATCACCTGGCGCATCGGCGACCCGGTGGGAAGGTAATGACCGGCCCCCTCGTTTTTGACCTTGACGGCGACGTCGACCGTCTGGCCGTTTCGCGAAGCGGTGAGTTTGGCCGTCACAGCCTTGTTCAACTGGCTGACGGAGTGGCTCCCCGGCATCGCGTGGAGGTTCACGAGGTGCGACGACTCGCGACGGAGGCGCGGCTCGACAACCGATCCCCGCACGAGCTCCATGTGGCACTGCTGGCACTCGAGGTCGCCCTTTCCGCTGGGGCTTGCCTTCCATTCGCTGTAGGTGGTGACGACGGAGAATCCGCCTGCGTTTTTGTACTCGTGGCAAACGGCGCACAGCAGGGCCGACGTATGAACGCTCGAGTACGCGGTGCCGTGCGCGGGAGAAACCGAACTCTTCGAGGGACCGCTTTTGACGCTGCCGAATTGGACCAAGGCCTTCAGGTTCTGTCCGTCTTGCTTGACCTCGCGCATCGAGTGACAGTAGTCGCAGGTCACCCCTTCCCAACTCACCTTGCGGGCCAGGTCCGTGTCGCTCAGGAGTGCCGAGGCGGGGGCGTGGCAACCGAGACAGACCTTTCTGGCCTCGACGCCGAATTCGTTTTCGGCGGCGTCGAACGCGTCGAGGAAAACCGGGCTCGTCATCGACCTCGCGTGGGCGGACGTTTCCCAGGAGTCAAAGATGGCGCGATGACAGCGGCCGCACTGCTCCGCGCTCGCAGGCGCCGGCAGCTTGCCGACCGCGGCCGCCGCCGGTGCCAACGCCAGGACGATCGCCACGATGACGGCTTTTCGCATGAGACCCCCTCGAAAGACGCGCTAGTGGGCCGCCTCATCCCGCTTCATCGGCGGCAACAGCATCACGAGGACCCACAAGATGACGAGCGGCAGGACCAGCAAGAACAGAGCGGGCAGCAGTCCCTCTCTGGTTGCGAAACCCATCTTGTAGGTGGTGTACCCGAGGAAGCTCTTCGAAAAGAGCTGGCCGCCGATGACGACGTTCCAGCGCATCGCGAAGATTCCGCACAGTGTCAACGACGAGGCCAGCACGTAGATCCCCTCGCGGGCGCGGGCGCTCATCGAAACGATTTGCACCAGCGCGAGGAGGCCGATCGGAATCAGCGTGCCCAAGATGATCTGCAGTACGACCTGCGAAAAGAACAGGCGCGTGTGGACCATGAAATTGAGGGTTTTCAGCGATTCGTCCGCCTCGTAGTTGCGGTGGATCAGATCCAGCATCTCGAGCGAGAAGTCGATGAGGAACGCGTAGAAGAGGTAGCGCGCCATCGTATCCAGGCAGGGAATGCTCCTTTTGATCCCCTGCATGAAGCAGACCACGATGTACAACAAGAGCACCGCAGCGATGCCCGAGACGATGGCCGAAAAGAGGAAGACGATCGGCATCAGCGGCGTCGACCACCAGGGATTGGCCTTGATGGATCCAAAGAGAAACCCGACGTACCCGTGCAGTAGGAACGCCGACGGGATGCCGACGATCGTGACGAACCGGCCGATTTTCTCGTCGATCTCCAAGGCGCGCGGGCTGACGTTGTACGAGCCCAGGGCCATGACGCGGTAGACGACGCGCCGCCAACCCGTCGACTCGAGCGCCATGCGCACGATGTCCTTCCTGAAGTCGAGCCAGATCTCGATGACCAGCACGGCGAGGAGGTACCAGAGATAGACGAAACCGAACATCGCCATCGCCGACGTGGAGTGTGGCGTCAGGTACATCTCGAAGGACCGCTCGGGGTGGCCGAGGTGGAGCTGCAACGGGAGCGGGGCGACGATCATGAACGAAAGCGCCGTCAGGAGGGCGAGGCGATAGGTCGGCTTCACCTCCTCGACGTTGAAGACCCTTTCGAGCGACGCGAGAATGAACGCACCGGCGACGATCCCGGTGAGGAACGGGTACAAAACGATGAGGATGCTCCATTGGAGCTCGACCTCGTTCGGGTACATGAACCCTTCGACGGCATGTAGGATCGATTCCAACGCGAACTCCTCGGCCTAGCGCACCGCACCGTCCAGCCCGTGGTAGACGAGCTTGGCCCCGGTGGCGAGATACGGTTTGAGTACTTGCACCTTTTGAGTGCGCAGCAGCTCATGAAGGGGGTCTTTCGGGTCCTTGAGGTCGCCGAGGAGGCGGGCGCCGGTCGGGCAAGTCTCGCAGCACGCCGTCGTCAGTCCCTTGGTGATGCGGTGGTAGCACAGGGTGCATTTGTCGACCGTTTGTACGCGCGGATCGATGTAGCGGCAGCCGTACGGACACGCCTGCACGCAATAGCGGCAGCCCAAGCAGTAGGTCTTGTCGACGAGCACGACGCCGTCGGGGCTGTCGAAGGTCGCGCCGACGGGACAGACCTGCGTGCACGGCGAGTCGGTGCAGTGGTTGCACATCTTCGGGACGAAGAAACTCTTCGATCCGTCCCCGTCGCGGTAGCGCTCGGGAAAGCCGTCGTAGCCGCCATTGGGAGAATCGACGGTCGGGAGGCGTTCATCGCGCAGATTCGCCAGGTCGGGCGGGGCGATGTGGTAGCGCTCGACCCACGTCCGGAAATAGAACGGTTCGCGCAAGACGTTGTTTTCGGCCTTGCATGCGCGCACGCAGTTCCCGCAGCCGATGCACTTTTCGATGTCGATGTAAAACGCCCACCAGTGGCGTGTGACGTCGTAGCCGGGAGCCGCCTCGGGCGTTCCGGCGAGAATGAAATCCCACGCCTTTGTCGCGGCGCCGAAGAGCAAGACGTATTTTCCCGTCGTTTCGAGAAACTCGCGGCGCCCCATCTCCATGTCCATCACTCCTTGATCGGCAGCGGTGCGTGGGGGTTGTGGCACTTGACGCAGTTGTCGTCGTCCGCGTGCTCTTTCGGGTTGATCTGCGGGAAGTTCCTGGGCTTTGCGAGGTTCTCCGAGTGGCAGAGGAGACAGAGCGTCTTGGCATCGGGCTTTTCCGGGACCACCGTCGAGGGATCGGCCACGTGCGCCTGGAGTGGACCGTGGCACGCTTCACACCCGATCCCGGCGTGCTTGGCGGCCTTCTTGACCACGTTGATTTCATCGTGGCAGTCGAGGCATGCCGCACGCCCGGCGAAGGAGATGTCGCGGGCGCGGACCTCCTCGAGCGCGGCGCCGCGGTAGTGGCCGTAAACGCCGAAGGTTGCGGGGGTCAGAACGGCGCGGGCGATGAGGAAGACAACGACCAGCGCCAGGAACACGCCGGCCAGTCGGAACAGGTGCTCGGCATCTCGAAACAGGTCTCGCATGACCTGGTGGATATAACAGACCCCGCGCGTCTTTTTGGGAAGCCGCAGCAGAGCAAACGGAGCACTTATCTCGGTTGCACGGCCGGCCTAACGGACCGTCTTGTACCGGTGCCCAGCGGTCGGCGCCGGGAAAACGCCCATCAAGGACGCGTTGCGGCCTTGATCGCGGCATCGGGCATGCCGGCGTTTTTCCAGCTCAGGATCTCGTCCACGTTGAGCGGGCGGGAGAGTCTGCGCTGCTCCACATAAGCCACGAGGATGTCGTCCGCCACGCCGCCGGCTTTGAGCCGGACGAGGTCGGCGAGAAGATCGTCCGGATCGACGACCGTCGGTGCCGTCGCCACAGGCGCCTGGATGGCCGGAGCCGCGGTCTCGAGCTTCACCGCCGACAGGGCCTGCGCGAGCGCCCGGCTGAGCGCGAAGCTCAAGGCCTCGTTGCACATGGAGGCACGCTTGTCGACCCCCGGCCGCTTGGACTCGCCGGCCGCCTCGCCGGTCCACAACACCCCGTCGCCGCGGTCCATCAGCGAGGCCGTGAAGCGAACCTCGGCGAGGTAGGTCGAGCCGAACGTGTCGGATCGCTCGACGACGTAGTACTTCTTGAGCGCGAGATGCAGCTTGAATTCCGCCTCGGGCGCCACACGGACCGACCAACCTTGGAGGACCTGAGTCACTTGAGCGGCCACCGCCGGAGCGACTGGCTGCTCGGAACGCCAGAAGTAGACGTCGTCCCCCTTGATCCTTTGCCCGCCGACGACGGCGGGGTCTTCCGCTCCGCGCGCGTCCACGACCGAAAGCGAGATCGGTCCTGCCGTGAGAAGCGACGCCATCGTCGGCGGGGCTACCGCAGGTTTGCCGGGCTTCTTGGGGAGCTTGAGCTCCAGGGTTATGGGCTTCGACGCCGCCCCCGCTGCGTGAACGAACAGGAGCGAGGAGGCCACGAGGGCTGCGTATAATCGGTTGTTCGTCATGACATCAGTCTACGGGAGGACTTGGTGTGAACTCAACGAATTCGGCTCTGGCGGAAGCTACGGCGTTGCTTCGTAGCACGAAGACGCGGATCGCGGTGGTGGGCGCCAGCAACGACCCCTCGAAGTACGGAAATATCATCGTCAAGAACCTGATGGCCCACGGTTACCAGGTCCTCCCGGTGAACCCGAAAGAGGCCACGATCGCGGGGTTGCCGGCATTTCGCTCGCTAGCGGACGTCCCGCCACCGGTTCACATCGTGGACGTGGTCACCCCACCCGCCGTCACCCACCGGGTGCTCGAGGACGCGAGCCAAGCCGGTATCGGCCTGGTGTGGCTGCAAGACGGCAGCTTCGATCCATCCGTCCTGGAAGCCGCCGCGGCCGCCCCGTTCAAGACGGTGCACCACGCCTGCATCATGGTCATCGCGGGGCAGACGAACCCTTCAGCCAAGTAGCTTGGGACGCCGCGCAACGGCCAGCGCCCAGAGCGGGAAGATCTTCAGATAGTTGTCGTAGTGGATCGCGCACGTCTTGTTGAACATTCCGGCGATGTGCTCGTCGGGGAAACTCCCGTCGGCGCGCTGCCGCTTCGTGAGGAATGCGACCCCGCGGCGGACCTCCAAGCTCCCGCCGCGGCCGGCCGCCGTCAAGGCCAGCAGGGCCCACGCGGTCATCACGGCCTGCCCCGCCTCGGCGTGAACGTACTCCCGCCTGCGGCAGCTCTCCGGGGTCTCGCCCCAGCCGCCATCCTCGAGTTGCTTGGCGCGCAAGAACTCGACGGCGCCAAGCAGCGCGGGGTGGTCGGTGGCAAGCCCCGCCGCGCGGAGCCCGCACGTGCCGAACCAGGCGCCGTAGGTGAAACAGATCCCCCAGGACCCCTCCCACGACCCGTCGCGTCGCTGCGCGCGAAGAAGGAAATCACGTCCACGCGCGATCGCGCCATGGATCGTGGCGTCGAGCGCGCCGGGGTAGCGTGCGCGAAACGCGGCCAGCGCCTGCATCGAGGCGGACGTGCATTCGACGTAGGAGCGGTCGATCATGATGTCGGCAAAGCAGTCCGACGGATTCAAGCGCTCGAGCCACGCGGGGCCACGCGTTTTTTCATAGGTTGCCCAGCCCCCGTCCTCGTTTTGCATCGCGAGCAGAAGCTCCGCCGCGTCCGTCAAGCGTCCGACGGGAATCGGCCCGGCGACGTGGGGCGCAAGGAGCAGCGACGCCTTGAGGCCCTCCGCGGTGCAATCGCTGATCGGCCAGCCGTGGGCCCGCGTTGAAAACGGCCATCCGCCCGACGATCGGTCGCGGTAGGCGCGCTTGCGCTCCGGGACGTCCGTGCGGATCTGGTTGGCCTCGATGAAGCGATGTGCGGCGCGCAGGGCGTTGAGGTGAGCTTCGTGCCGGCCGGTCGCCATCATCGCTTGCACGGCGAACGCCGTGTCCCACAGCTCCGACGAGTTGTACCCCTGCATCTTCACGCCGTCTCGGGCACCCCAAAGGTAGTCCGGCAGACGATGGAGATGGCGGGCTACCTCGGAGCCACCGGGATCTTCGAAGTGCCAGACGAGCGTGTTGAACAGCTTGTTCATCGGACCCAAGCAGATGAAGGCGGTGGCTTCGTCTTCCGCGCGGATGATTTCGAGAGCGCGGGCCAGCGCCTTCGCGCGCAGCCACGCCGGTCCGAAGCGCTCGCCAAGATCGAGCGCTCGAAACACTTTGCGGATGAGAGGCGATTGAGGAACGTACCGATCGGTGGGCGAAACGACGTCTCGCGCGGCGCGCCAATCGATCTGCTCCCACGGCGTGTCGGGGTAGAGCTCAGCGCGGAGTTCGGACAACGGCCCGTCGAGCGGCGCCGTCGCGCGGCGACCGTACAAGTACGCCATGGGCAGGTAGACCATGCGACTGTGGCACCACAGTCGCGACGGGTGCATCGGGAGCGATTTCGGGAGGAGCCACAACTCGGGTTGGACGGGGTGCAGGCCCTCCCAATCGTAAAGGCCGAGCACCGCGAGCACGAATTTCCCCCACGACGCCGAAGCCAGCGGCCCACCGTGCGCCGCGATGAACACCCGCGCGCGGACGAGGCCCGGATCCGTGGGGGCGACATCGAGAAATCGGAGCGCCACGTACGAAAGAACGCTCGTGAACACGTGGCTCGCCCCCTCCACGTGCAAACCCCAGCCGCCGTCTTCGTTTTGATGGGCGCGGAGGTAGGCCTCCATGCCGGCACGCGTACCGGCGTCGATCGAGAATCCGACGATGCGCGCCGTGGCGACGAAGCTGGGGAGCAGAAAGAGCGGGCCGCCGTAGTCGCCTTTCCACGAGCCCGACGCTCCTTGTTTGGAAACGAGGTGAGCCAGAGCGGCTCCGATGGGATCGGCGGGCTGCTCTAGCGGCGGAGCATCATTCAAGGAGGCCCTCCCCAGAGGGGGAAGGCAGGCGAACTCCTCGCCCGGTAGACCCGCCGTACGGCCCGGGGGACTATCGAGGCGACGGGCCAGCGCATCCAGCCCCCAAGATGCATCAACATCCCGGGCATGGTACGCCAACCACGAAGCAAATCCTCGCGCACGAGATCCCAAAGGACGGCCTGGAACGCTCCCACGAACTGCTCCGGACGCGTGTCCGCGCAGGCGAGGATGCGCATCGTGCGGCTGCGCTCGTCCTTCGAGGCCCGCCACAGCCGGTAGACCGCTTGGCGAACGGCGACGCCGCTCGGGTCGCGCCGCGTCAGCGCCAGATAGAGCGCGCAGGCGAGGAGTTCCGGGACCCAGCTCTTCGCGTCGCGATGTCGGCGATAACTCGCGACATCGGGAGACTCCGCGACGCACTCGGCGTCGGCCAACCCCAAGCTCAATCCGGCTGCGGTCATCGGGTGGAAGTAGCCGACGGCGTCGCCGGCCAACGCCACCTTCCCGCGACCGTAGTGAGCTCGCGGCCGGAATCCGGCGGCGGCCCATTGCACGCGTTTTTCGTCGAGCGCCGTGCGGAACGCGGCGACCACCGCCGTCGGCAGCACGTGCCGGTAGGTGTCCCAGAGCGCCTCGGGATCGCCGCGCCGTAACCGCCCGACGACGACCAACGGAACGTCGAAGCAAGCGCGCACGCGATTCGGGTCGATCCGGTACATCAACACCGGACCCGGTCCTCCCACCAGAACGTGCCCGTACCCTTCGAAGGGAAGTGCGACGTCACGCAGCTCGACTCCCGCCGTGTAGGCCATCGCGGTCGCGTCGTCCTTGAGCGCGAGCGTGCGGCGAACCACCGACGAGCGCCCATCGGCGCCGACGACGCGGTCCACCTCGATCGTCGTGATCCCCCCTCGCCCGTCGGCGTTTTCGACGCTGACGCTGCCGTTCACGATCCCGCGGACCCGCGCGCCCAATCTCAGATCGATGTTCGGATGGGAGGCCGCGCGGTCGCGCACGAGCGACACCAAGCTCTCGTGCTCGAGCGAAACCCCCCGCATTCCATCGGGGTAAGGCAGCATGATCGGCGGGGAACCGTCGTCGGGAAACACGACGAAGCCCCGGCCCTCGGTCGCCCCTGCCGCTTCCGCGGCAACGTCGATGCCCAGACGGCCGAGAACTTCGACCCCCGGCGGGTGGAGCCATTCGCCTGCCAACCGCCGCGAAGCAGCGGGGTTCGCCTCGAGAACGACGACCTTTGCGCCCCGCTGCGCGAACGCGAGGGCTGCGGCCGACCCGATGGGGCCGGCCCCCACGATGGCAACGTCGAAGTCCTTGGGATTCCCACTCGGGCGCATAGACAAGTATCGCACGTCCCGCAAAAGACTATATAAAGTTTTGGCGCCGGCGGGGCCTCAGATGCCGATGATCTTCCACTCTCCGGTCCCCGTCCGCTCGAAGAATATCCATTTGGGCCGCAGCCCGGACCGCAGGGCTCGGATCGACCAGAATGGGCCCAGATCCCCCTCCACGACGTAGCCCGTGAACGAACTCACGGTTTCGCGAAGTTTCTCGAGGGGAAGCATCTCCGCGTCGGGCCCGAGACCAGCGAGAGCCGAGGACGTGAGGCAGGACAAAACGAGGGCGCGGTCGCCGGCCAAGACCGCGCCAACAAACGTGTCCAAGGTCTTTTGAGGCGTCGCCCAACGCGCGTCAACCGGGTGGCCGGACGGCGGGGGCTCGGGAGAGCGCAGCGCGGGTGGCAGCTTCGTGCGCCGGGGTTTCGACGCGGACGGAGACTCGGGCGCCGCCTGATGTTTGGGTGCCAGCCGCGGCTTGGGAGCGACTCGAGCCTTGGTCAACGGTGGCGCCGCCTCCGGGCACGGTTCGTCTTGATAAACGACCTGCCCCTTGGCGTCGGTGCACTCGTAGATCCTGCTCTCGTCGGCCGGAGGAATAAGGCCCTGCGCCAGAAGCGGCGCCGCGGACAGGAGGACCAATCCAAAAAGACACTTCACTCCGACGATCTCCAGTCCAAAGTCTAGATGTGAATTTCGATCACGTCCCCTTCGACGAGCACGTGATCGGCGTGGACGACCCGGCCGTCGAAGGCCGACGGCCCCCAGATGCGCGCGTGCTTCATCGAAGCCGCGAGATCTTTGTGGACGCGCAACTGATGTT
Organism: Acidobacteriota bacterium; assembly: GCA_031393555.1. Taxonomy (GTDB): domain Bacteria; phylum Acidobacteriota; class Polarisedimenticolia; order Polarisedimenticolales; family DASRJG01; genus DASRJG01. The sequence goes on along the minus strand of JANMVW010000059.1, from coordinate 5,806 downwards.
TGGTCGCAACGCTGACGGCAAGGTGGACTCGGTCACTCTTCACCAGAACGGGGCCGATCAGCGGGCGCCGCGCAGGGGATCCTAGTTCTCTGCGTGGAGGTGCTCCTTTTTCCACGCCATCGCCATGTGCGCGCGGTTCCAGCCTGAGGGGTGATCGAAAAACACGATCTCTTCCCACCTTCCAGGATGGATTTTCCGGTACTCGGACAGTTGCATCGCCGTATTCGCGAAGCCGTCGGGCTGGCGCGACGCGTTCAGCCCGAAGATGTCCGCCTCGACCTCCTGAGTCCGGATCAGCGAGTTGGTCGCCGGCGTCATCAAGAAGAACCAGACCGAAACGATTGCCGCGAGCAGCGGAAGCCCCGTGGGATCGGCGATCCCCGAAATTCCAAGACCGGGCCCCCATCGCGCGACGATGCGATCGAACAGCCACGCGGTGAGAGCAAATCCGCAAAGCGCGATCACCCCAAATGCGAGGAGCATCTTGTAGACGTGATTCAAGGCGTAGTGGCCCATCTCATGACCCATCACCGCTTGAATGCTCTCTCCCGGGGAGCGGTTCATGAGGTTGTCATTCAGAGAAATACGGGTCGTTCCGAGGAGTCCGCTGACGTTCGCGCTGATGCGCTTGGTCTGGCGGCTGGCGTCGAACCAGTAGACGTCGTTGGCGGGGATTCCGTTCGCGCGCGCCAGCGAAAGAATTTGCTCCCGCATTGGCCCCTCGGGGACCGAGGTGTAGGTGTTGAACAGCGGCTTGAGGTAAACGGGCCCGATCATGGCTCCGAATGCCATGAAGGCGATCGACGCAACCGTCCCCCACGCCCACCAGGTCCGAGGCGCCTTCCGGAAGATCAGGTAGAGAAGCCCCACGAACAGGCTCAGGAAAACCACCGAGATCGCGAAATCCTTGGCTTCATCGCCGAGCCACGAGCCGAGGGAGTTGTTCGCCATGCCATACGCGTGCTCGCGATGAAATCCCTCGTAATACGTCAGGGGAAACGTGAACAGCGTCAGCAGGAGAATGTATTGCGCCGCGTAAATCACGCTGCGCAGAAACGGCCCCCGGGCGATGCGCTCGCTGAGCGCTCGCATGCGACACGAGAGCATGGTTAGCAGGAACAACGCCGCGACGCCCAGCCCGTAGACGAACCCGACGAGCTGCAACACGTACCCGCCCTCGAAGTACGCGTCGGATTTCGCGCGCTGCGCGGGCGAGCGCGTGCCGACCCAAGCCTCGGTCGCGCGTAAGACGTCGAAATCCGGCCCGGCCTGCGCGCCTTCCGGGATCGTCAGCGTCGGAGCGGCGTCTTCGGCGAACACGGGTATCCCGAGGAATACGGAGGCGAAAACGACCAAGGTGAGGAGGAGAAACCTACGCGTCATCTCAGTTTCTCCAGGTCCGGGTCTTTTTCTGCCTGGACCTTCAGCTTCGGGTTGAGGGCGACAGCGCGGTCGAGCGCCTTGACCGCTCCTTCCTCGTCCCCCGCCGCGAGACGGATCACCGCTAAGTCGTAGAGCACCTCAGGGAGCACAGCCGGTTGCTTTTCGGCCGCCGCCGCAGCGCGCTCTTGGACCCCGCGCGCTTCCGCAAACCGCTTTTCGGTGAACGCCGTCCACCCGCGGTTCCACAGGTCGTTGACGAGGCCGATGCCGAGCAGACGCCCCATCTCGACGATCGGGTCGGGGTGATCGTCCACGCGAAGATCGATCGCCCGATCGGTGAAGCCCCCGTACCCGCCCTTGGCGCGCGCGACCAGGAGCGCCATCGACTGCCGCCCGCGAGCGTCGCCGCCTCGTCCATCCCCGGCGACGATCGCTGCGTAGAGGCGTTCGGCGAGTGTTTTCCCCTTCGTATCGAGGAAAGCGCGCTCCATGGCCGCGACCACCGCTTCACTCGCGAGGATGTTCCCCTGCACGGCGTAGTTCGGCCCCGTCCTTCCGCCCGCCCACGCGTTACATTTCGTGCCGGTATACGTGGCGCCGACGCCACTTGCCGCGACGACCCCCAGCTGCCGTTGCTCGCGCCCATCGTCGCCACGCGTCAGCACGCGGACGACCTCGTCGGCCGTCGCACCGCTCTCCAACAGCAAGAGCCCGCGCGGCCCGTACGAGGTGTTCGCGAACGATTGCGTTGCAACGGCGCCGACACCCGCCTTTGCGAACGGGACGACCGTCCCCACGGCGAAGAACCGGCTGGCCACCGCGACCCCAACCTCCCCCGCCTCGGGATCGGCGGCGACGATCGAAAACGTCGAGGGAGACGGCGGAGCGCCGACGGCGGGGCCGGCGGAGAGGAAAGTGAGGATCACTGGGAACCAACGACGGGTTCGGGTTTTCATCGTGCCGGGGATTGTAGGGGATAAGAGGGGCGCTCGGCCGAGGTTGCCCTTCAGAAGCCTCTTGCCGTGGGCTGAAAGCCAGCGTACGTTTCCATTTGCATCACGAGTGGGCAACGGTCCCGCCAACCTGCGAATCCGAAGCAAGGTGGTACGCGCGAGCGGATGCGGCTCTGAAGGAGCAACCAAGCGGATTCCCCGCAGCACAGCCAGGACACCGCAACAGGCGGCGACCAAGGAGGCCCGAAATGGCCAGAAAAAAGAGTGCGGCGATCTCCAATCCGTCGAGCGTTCCGCCGATTGATTCGCCGGAGTTCGACGAACTGGCGAAGGAGTGGATCGAAGAGCTGATCCGCCGGGCGAAGGCGGAAGCGCGGTCGAGGCCCGAGGCGATGCGAGGGTCAAAACGGCCGAGCGCACCCGAGTCCCTGTCGTTCACCGTTTCGGCCCCGCTCGAACAGCCGGGCCGCTACGAGATCTATCTCAAGAATATCTACAACCTCTGCATCGATCCTCTCCGACTGATGGCCGGGCTCAAAGAGATCAGCCAAGACGCCCTCGAAGACGCGGTCCGCGACGCCGGCTTCAACGGTCTGATTGCGCCGCCGGCACCCGGCATGAAAGCGCCCTTTGCGGTTGTCCTGAACCTGGACGACGGAATCAGCATTCCCATCCCGCGGGGCGCCGATGAATACACCCAGTAGGCAGCGCGCCCCCTACCCCTGCCCCGAGGCTTCCATCTCACGAACAGCGCGGATCGACTGCACGCCGGCGAAGATGTCGTAGAGGACATGGAACCCCATCGCGAGGTAAAGCGAACCCGTTGTACGCACCAGGACGTGACAAACGAGCGAGAAGACAGCCAGAAACGAGGCGTTCCATCGAACGAACCTCGTTCATTCCCTGCAGGGGAGGGGCTCGGCTTCGAGTCGGGCGCAGGGAGCCTCGACGATCTTCCAACGATTCAAAACGCGCTTCCATCCGAGTCCGCTGAGCATGTTGAACTCGTCGAAGTGACGATTCGCGCGGACCTTGGCGTCGTTCAAGTCGGCGGCTTCGAGAAACGCCTGGTGAACGAAGTCCCTCGGCTCACCCTTCACGATCTCGGTATACTCGTAGGTCGCAAAGTACCGTCGCAGCATCTCCGGAGCCCCCCTCCGCATTGCGGAAGTCTACGACGCACCAGGGGCTGCCGGAGTAGGGACTTTTTCGGCGCCCTCCCAGGGTTCCCATATATAGATGATAGGGGTGACAGGAATTCGAGCCTTTTTGGGAGCCGTGCCACAATCCCCTCCTGATGTCCGATCCCACCGCAAACACCTGGCGCTTCTCCTCCACTTTCTGGGTCGCGAATCTCATCGAGTTGTTCGAGCGCGCGGCTTACTACGGGGTTTTCATCGCGCTCGCGGTGTTCCTGACGAGCGTCGTCGGGTTCACCGACATTCAGGCGGGCTGGGTCGGCGCGTCGTTCGCGGGGCTGATCTACCTACTCCCCTTCGTGACGGGAGCGATCTCGGACCGCATCGGCTTCCGGCCGGCACTGATCATCGCCTTCGTTTTGCTCAGTGCCGGGTACGCGCTCTTGTGGATCGCGCCCCGCCCCCTCCCCGTGATCGCGGGGCTCGCACTGGCGGCTGTGGGCGGGTCGTTCGTCAAACCGCTCATCACGGGAACCGTGACGCTCTGCTCGAACGAGGTGTCGCGCGCGCGCGCGTTCAGCCTGTTCTACATGATCGTCAACATCGGATCCTTCACCGGAAAGAGCGTGGCGGGGCCAGTGCGCAAGGCCTTAGGTGTCGGGGCGGTCCCGTTGTATTCGGCGGGTGCCGCCGCGGTCGCGCTCGTGATCGTGTTGCTCTTCTACAGGCCGAAAGAAAACACGGCCGCGCGGCCGCGCAGCGTCGCCGATTCACTCCACGGCCTCGCGACCGTCCTTCGCAACGGGCGATTTCTCGCGCTCATCCTCATCACCGCGGGGTTCTGGCTGATCCAGGGACAAATGTACGCCTCGATGCCGAAGTACGTGCTGCGGATGGTCGGCGATGACGCGATGCCCGAGTGGTACGCCAACGTGAATCCGCTGGTGGTGGTGCTGTGCGTCGTTCCCGTCACGCATCTCGTCAGAAAGCTCACCCCGATCAGCTCGATCGCGATTGCGCTGTTCCTGATTCCCATCTCCGCGACCATCATGGGGTTCTCCACGCGCATCGGGTCGATTGCCGGAGCGTTGGGATTTGCGGCTCATCCCGTGACGATCGCGATCGTCCTTGGAATCTCGCTGCAAGGGTTCGCCGAGTGCTTCCTGTCGCCGCGCTATCTCGAGTTCGCCTCGAAGCAAGCCCCTCCCGGACAAGAGGGGCTGTACATGGGCTACGCCTACATCAATACGTTCTTTGCTTGGTTCACCGGTTTCGTGCTCTCGGGTTATCTGCTCGAGGCGTTCTGTCCCGATCCTTCGACGCTTTCCGCGGCCGACCAGGCGGCGCGTCTCACAGCGCTCGCCGGCGGCGGGGCGATGCCCGCGGCGTACGCCCATGCCCACGTCATCTGGTGGGTGTTCGCCTCCGTGGGGGCCGTCGCGTTCCTGGCGCTCTTGATCCTGCAGCGCTCGTTGCGAACCGCTACGCCGGCTCCGCGTTAGACCCCGCCTCGCGCTTCGACACCGAGAGCCGCCCGTCGCGTCCCGCCTTGCGGCACGTGGCGCACCTCCAGGTCGTCACGGTGCGCCGCGCGATCCACTGCGCGCGGCATGCCGGGCACGAGTGGACGTAGACGAACGCGGGCCGGCGGCGCGCGCGAACGGCCTCGGGGACGGTGGCCTCCGCCCACCGCACCCGCGGGTCGTAACCGGCACGCTGCATCAGATCTTTCCACTCGCGTCCGTGCGCCGCCGCGTCGCGCCCGTGGAGGATCCAGGTCGCGATATGCGCGACCTCGTGGCAGACGACCTCACGCAACGCCGCGGGCGGACCCTCGAGCAGCCCCGGGTTCAGGCGGATCAAACCGGTGCGCGGAGAACAGCGGCCGAGCGAGCTTTGAAGGCGCTTGCTGAACACGATGCGCACCCGCCACGGAAGCTCGGGGACGTCCCACACGACCGCCCAGGCCGCCAACCAGGCTTCGTAGATTTCCGCGTCGAGCGCGCGCATGGCGGAATCTTACATTTCCCTGTCACCAACGCCCCCCTCCCGTCATGAACTTTTGAAGCCGCCTCGCGGTTCCGGCCGGGTGTTCCGGAGGACAATGGGACCAAGCGCAGGCGACGGGAGAAGCGACGATGCCCGGTACACATGCGATGGAAGCACCCGCGGGGCCGCGCGGCGCCAAGCTGGTTTCGGTCGACGGCCGCACCTTTCCTCTGGAGGCGGCGCGAGTCGCCGCCTCGACTTCCGGCGGGATCGCCTGTTCGACGCTCGTCCAGAGCTATCGCAACCCCTACGCCGAGCCGCTCGAGGTCGTGTACACGATGC
>JANMVW010000345.1:0-1736 GCA_031393555.1 Acidobacteriota bacterium | reverse complement strand
ATCCGGTTGAGCTACGGGCAGCCGGGCATGCTTTCTCTGGTCGGGGTGAGAGGATTTGAACCTCCGACATCCTGGTCCCAAACCAGGCGCGCTACCGGGCTGCGCTACACCCCGAAAAGGGCACGAATGATACGCCGTTCCGTTCCCAGCGGCAACGCGCCAGCCAGTCACATAACGTTGCTTGCGGCACGCACTCTTTTCTGCTACAAAGCCGCTTTCCTTTTTCCCGAACAGGACTGAAATGGCACTGGATTTGGCCCGCAAGAGCTTCACGCCGTACGCTCCCAAGAAGGGGGAGGAGTACATGAGCGCGAAGCAGCGCCAACACTTCCGCAAGATCCTCGAGCAGCTCAAGTCCGAGCTGTCGGAAGAGATCGATCGCACGGTGCACACGATGCAGGACGAGGCGACGGTTTTCGCCGACCCCAACGACCGCGCGAGCCAGGAGTCCGACATTGCGCTCGAGCTGCGCAACCGCGACCGCGAGCGCAAGCTCATCAAGAAGATCGACGAGACCATTGCGCGCATCGAGGCCGACGAATACGGGTATTGTGACAGCTGCGGTGTCGAGATCGGCCTCAAGCGCCTCGAAGCGCGGCCGACGGCGACCCTTTGCATCGACTGCAAGACGCTCGACGAGTTGCGGGAAAAGCAGGTCGCGAAATAGCACCGCGGCCGGCATAAAAAAGGGGCGCCGCGGCGCCCCTTTTTGTTTCCTGCCGGTGGATCAGCTCTGTTGCGCGGCGGGCGCAGGCGCATTCACCGCCTTCATCGACAGGCGCAGGCGCCCCTTGTCGTCGGCCTCCAGCACCTTGACCTTGACCGCCTGGCCTTCCTTGAGATGGTCAGCGACCGCGTTGACGCGCTCGTTGCTGATCTGCGAGATATGCAGGAGGCCGTCGCGTCCCGGAAGGATGCTGACGATGGCGCCGAAATCCAGCAGCCGCAGCACCGTGCCGTCGTAGACCTTGCCGACTTCCACGTCCATGGTGAGCTCCTGGATCTTCTTTTTCGCCAGCTCGCCGCCGTCGGCGCTGGTGGAGGCAATGGAGATGGTGCCGTCGTCCTGGATCTCGATGGTCGTGCCGGTTTCTTCCTGCAACCCGCGGATCACCACGCCGCCCTTTCCGATGACGTCGCGGATTTTTTCCGGGTTGATCTTGATCTTGATGATGCGTGGCGCGAACGTCGAGATCTCGGTGCGCGAACCGCCCATCGCCTGCTTCATGTGCTCGAGGATGAACACGCGTCCCTCGCGCGCCTGGTTGAGCGCCACCAGCATGATTTCCTTGGTGATCGACTCGATCTTCAGGTCCATCTGCAGCGCGGTGATGCCCTTTTCGGTGCCCGCCACCTTGAAGTCCATGTCGCCCAGGTGGTCCTCGTCGCCGAGGATGTCGGTCAGCACGGCGAAGCGGTTGCCTTCCTTGATGAGGCCCATGGCGATGCCGGCTACGTGCGCCTTCATCGGTACGCCCGCGTCCATCAGGGCGAGGCTGCCGCCGCACACCGAGGCCATCGAGGAGGAGCCATTCGATTCGGTGACTTCGGAGACCACGCGCATCGAATAGCCGAATTCCTCGGCGGTTGGCAGCGTCGCCAGCAGCGCGCGCTTGGCGAGGCGCCCGTGCCCGATCTCGCGGCGCTTGGACGAGCCCATGCGCCCGGTCTCGCCGGTGGCGTACGGGGGCATGTTGTAGTGGAGCATGAAGCGGTCGCGGTACTCGCCCATCAGC
>JANMVW010000321.1:0-14160 GCA_031393555.1 Acidobacteriota bacterium | reverse complement strand
GATCTACTCGCGGGGGGGCCGGTTCAGGATCGAAAACATCCCGAAGCCGAGTCCCCCTTGCCGGAGGTGCCGACGTTGAGTAGATTGCATACTGGTTCCTTTTTGCAACCGATCGTGGAGTCAAACGCGATGTCGAGCCTGACACTCAAGGGAATCTCTGACGATCTCCTCACCCGCCTGCGCCATGTTGCCGAGACGAATCGGCGAAGCCTCAATCGCGAGGTCATCGAGCGCCTCGAGCGTTCGCTCGAGGGACGCCGGCTCGACCCGGAGTCGCTCCTTGCGCGGGCGGACGCGCTCCGCGCGCGGCTCGCCCTTGCGCCGATGGACGATGCAGCGATTCGACAGGCCAAGCGGGCCGGCCGCGCGTGATCGTCGTCGACACGAACGCGGTGGTCCATCTCCTGCTCGGAGGCGAGCAAACGGCTGCGGCGAGGCGCGCGTTCGAGAAGGACCCTGAATGGGCGGCGCCGATCTTGTGGCGTAGCGAATTCCGGAGTGTCCTGGCGATGCTGATGCGGCGGCACAACCTCGCGCTCGCTCACGCTATCGAGGCGGCGCGCGAGGCGGAGATCCTGATGGCCGGCAGGGAGTTCACCGTCGAAACGCAGGCGGTGTTGGCGCTCACAAGAGAATCGGGCTGCACCGCTTACGACTGCGAGTTCGTGGCGCTCGCTTCAGACCTCGGAGTGCAGCTTATGACCTCGGATCGAGAGCTGCTCGCGGCGTTTCCGACCCTGGCGGTCGCTCTCGAGCAGTTCGCCCCGTAAAACGGGATCCGCCCTCACCGCTCCTTCGGCTTCATCGCGCCCCGGAGCTTGTCGGCCAGCGAGCCGAAACTCTCGGCGGGCGTGTCGGGCTTCCGCTCGGTGTACTCGCGGACTTCGTCTTTCTCTTTGGCCTCTATGACCTCTTTGCGGCTGAGGCGGATGCGCCGGCTCGAGGGATCGACCTCGAGGACGAGCACTTCGACCTCGGCCCCGATGGGAAACGTCCGCGCGATGTCCGCCTCGCGCGCGACGCCGGTTTCTTTCATCGGGATGAGTCCCGTGCGTCCGGGAGCCAGGAACACGAACACACCGAACTTCTCGTGACGTTCGACCTTCCCCGTGAGGCGCGCGCCCGGGACGATCTCGTTCCCCGCGGGCTGCGCCGACGCCGTCATGCCATCGGCGACCAGAGCCACGCCGATCCGTTTCTTCTCGATCTCGACGCTGAGAATCTGGAACGACGCCGTCATGCCGGCGCGCACCGACGCCTTCCAGCCTTCCGGCGAGCCGGTCGGAGGGAACGTGGAGAGATGGGCCAGCGCCTCAACCCCCGGCTGAAGCTCGACGAAAGCTCCGAAATCCGCGAGGCGCGTGACGCGGCCGGGGCACACCTGGCCCGGCGCGTACGTGGCTTCGACCTTCGTCCACGGGTCGGCCTGGAGCTGCTTCAACCCGAGCGCGATCTTCTGGCCGCCGTCGTCCACGCGCAGGACCTTGACCGTGACCTGGTCGCCCGGCTTCACGATCTCCGCCGGATTCGAGACGCGGGACCAGCCCATCTCCGAGACGTGGAGCAGGCCCTGCACGCCGGCGCCGAGATCGACGAAGGCGCCGTAGTCGCGCACCGAGGTCACGCGCCCGTTCAGCACCGCGCCCACGACGATGGAGCGCCGGAGCAGCTCCCCCTCTTCGCGCTGTTCTTCCTCGAGAAGCGCGCGCCGGGAGATCACCAGGTTCTTGCCGCCTTCTTTGAATTCGAGGATGCGGAACGTGTAGACCCGTCCTTCGTGCTCGGACGGATCGGTGTTTCGCGCCGTGTCGATCTGCGAGATCGGGCAGAAGGCCCGCTGCCCCGCGATGCGCACTTCGTAGCCGCCCTTGACCGCTCGCTCCACCTTGCCCTCGACGGGGAGTCCGGCGTGGAACGCGTCTTCGAGTTGCCGCGCTGTGGCCGCGCCGCGAGCCAACTTGCGGGAGAGCTTGAGCCCCCCCGAGGTCGATACCACCATGGCTTCGATGCGGTCGCCGACCTGGGATTCGAGCTGGCCTTCGGAATCGAGGAGCTCTTCGATCTCGATCGTCGCCTCGCCCTTGCCGCCGACGTCGACGAACGCCACCTCCGGGCCGATCGCGACGATCGTGCCCTGGATCGTCTGCCCCTCGTCGAACCGCTTGGCCTGGAGGGAGGCCTCGAACAGGTTCGCGAAATTGTCGTCTTCTTCGGTCACGATGCGCTCCTTACGATGCGAGCGGCCCATTGTATGCTGCCGCCCCAAGCGTTTCGCGGACCGGAGGTCTCCATGCGATCGACCCCCCTCGCCGTTTCCTTCTTATGTCTCGCCGGGCTGTCAGGCGTCGCCTCGGCCGACGAAGGGATGTGGATGCCGCAGCAGATCCCGGCGCTGGCCGAGCGGCTCCGCGCGTTGGGCTTCGAGGGCGACCCGCAGGGATTTGCCGAGCTGACCGGACAGCCCATGGGGGCGATCGTCTCGTTGGGCGGATGCAGCGCGTCTTTCGTTTCGAGCCAAGGGCTGATCGTCACCAACCATCACTGCGTCCAGAGCGCGCTCCAGTACAACAGCACCCCCGAGCGCAACCTCCTCGTCTCGGGCGTCGTCGCGCGGGCGCCCGAGGATGAGCTGTCGAACGGACCGGGTGCGCGGGTTGCCGTCACGACGCAGGTCCTCGAAGTGACCGACGACCTGATGCGCAAGCTGACGCCGAACCTCACCGACCGGAAGCGCTTCGACGTCGTCGAGCTCTGGACGAAAGAGCGGACCGCGGCTTGCGAAAAGGACGGCTCGCGCTGCCGGATCGCGTCGTTTTTCGGCGGGCTGAGGTGGTTCGAGATCAAGCAGCTCGAAATCCAGGACGTGCGTCTCGTCTACGCTCCCGCCAAGGGGATCGGCAACTTCGGCGGAGAGGCCGATAACTGGCGTTGGCCGAGACATACGGGTGATTTCTCGTTCTATCGCGCCTACGTCGGCCCCGACGGCAAGGCGGCACCCTACTCGAAAAACAACGTGCCCTACCGGCCGAAGCACTGGCTCAAGGTGTCGCCGAAGGGCGCCAACCCCGGCGAACTCGTCTTCGTCGTCGGCTACCCCGGGGCCACCGAGCGCCTCCAAACCTACGCGCAGATCGAAGACATGACGACGTGGCAGCTGCCGCGATCGATCCGCCGCTCCGTCGAACAGCTGAAAATTCTGGACGAGTTGGCACGATCGAGCCCCGAGATCGCCATCAAGGTCGAAACCCGGATTCGAGGCCTCAACAACGGGCTCACCAAAAATCGCGGCGTGCTCGACGGGTTGGTCCAGGGCGGCGTCCTCGAAGACAAGCGGGAACAGCAGCGCGAGCTGACGGCCTGGATCGCCGCGAACCCGGAACGCCGCACGCTTTACGGCGACGTCCTTCCCGCGCTGGCTTCGCTCGACGCCGAAGCCAAAAACACGCGCGAGCGGGACGCGATCTTCGCGGGGCTTCGGGGCGGTCGAGGCGGAGGCTCGGCCCTCGGCGCGGCGTCCACGCTCGTCGAAGCCGCCGCCAACCGGCCAAAAAAAGATCTCGACCGGGAGCCCGAGTACCAGGAGCGGAACTGGGCTCGCACCCGCGAGAGCCTGGAGCGCATGCAGCGGACCCTCGACCGCACGGTCGACCGGGCGTTGTTGCGCTATCAACTCCAAGAAGCGGCGCGCCTGGGCGCACCCGTCCGCATCGAGCCCATAGACAAGGCCGCGGGCCTGACCGCTGGCCTGAGCGAGGACGCGGCCGCGAGGACGATCGACGCCTACCTCGACCGGCTGTACGCCGGAACGAAGCTCTTCGACAAGGACACTCGCGTGGCCCTGCTGGGCAAGTCGTCGAAGGAGCTCGCCGCCATCGACGATCCGTTCCTGAGCCTCGCGACCGCACTGCTTCCGCTCAGAGACCAGCTGCGCGAAATCAGCAAGACGCGGCAAGGCGCCCGTTACCGCCTCGTCCCGCGCTACATGAAGGCGCTTCTCGACGCCTCAGGGGGTCTCGTCGCGCCCGACGCCAACGGGACGCTCCGCGTCACCTTCGGCCGCGTACTCGGGGTCGACTCCGTCGACGGGCTCTTCTACAAGCCGCAGACGACGCTCGCCGGGGTCGTTGAAAAGAATACGGGCCACGGAGAATTCGACGCGCCCAAGTCCGAGCTCGAGGCGATCAAGGCGCTTCGCTCCGGACGGGGGACGCCCTACCTCGATCCGGTCCTGCACGACGTTCCCGTGGACTTCCTGTCCACGGTGGACACCACCGGAGGCAGCTCGGGGTCCGCCACGTTGAACGCGCGCGGCGAGCTGTGCGGCCTGCTGTTTGACGGCACGTACGACTCGGTGGTCGCCGACGTCCTTTACGATCCCGTGCGCACGCGCTCGATCCACGTCGATTCGCGGTACATGCTCTGGGTGCTCACCGAGGTGGATGCCGCGACGCGGATCCTCGAGGAGCTCGGCAAGTGACGTGGACCGAAGGAGAACACCGATGAAACGCATCCTCATCATCGCCGCGATCGTGCTGGCGGTTGCCGCCATCGCCGCCGCCGTCATTTTGCCGAAGGTTTTGAACCCCGAACGATACCGCCCGCGCATCGAACAGATGTTGACCGACGTCACGGGGCGCAAGGTGACGATCGGCACGATGCACCTTCACGTTTTCCCCGTCCCGGGGATCACGGCGGACGGATTCACGCTCGGCGAGGATCCGGCATTCGGCACGGAGCCGTTCCTGAAGGCGGATCGCATCGATGCCCGCGTCCGGCTGATGCCGCTGTTCTCGTCGCGCCTCGACATGATCTCGTTCGACATCGACAAGCCCGTCGCTCACCTCCATCGCGACGACAAGGGGCGGTGGAACCTCGTCAGCCTGATCGAGAAGGCCGGCTCGGGCGAGGGGGCAGCTGAGGGCACGGCCCCGGCAAGCGGCGGTTTCGCGGTGATCATCGAGCGCTTCCGCTTGATCGACGGAAGCGTGGACATCACCGATGCGGCGATCGTTCCCGGGACGACGCATCGCATCGAAGGGCGCGAGATCGAGCTGGCCCTTTCGGACCTCTCCACGACCTCGCCCATCGGGATCGACCTGAAGCTCGGCCTGACGGGTTCCGGAAAGGCCGCGCTCGTCGGTCGCCTCGGCCCACCGCCGGCCACCGCGGGAAGCGGCTGGCCGATCGATGCTCGCGTGACGATCACGAATTTCATCGGAGGCGCCGCGGCCCCCTACCTCGCGACGTACACCGGACTGCGTCTCGCCGGCGGAGCGCTCGACCTCGACGCCAAGGTGTCGGGCTCGGCGCCGCAGAACCTGGACGTGCAGGGCACGGTGGCCCTCAAGGCCCTCGAACTGGTCCCGTTGGGCTCGGCCTCTCGGAAGACGACGCCCCTCGACGGATCGGTCGCGATCGACGGCACCTTTACGCCGCAAGAAACGCGCCTCCGCAAGGCCGAGATCCACCTCGGCAACGCCGCCGTCACGCTGAGCGGGGCCCTCACCGAGCTCCAGCAGAAACCCAAGGCCGACGTCCGCGCCGTTGCAGCGAAAGTCGCGCTGAAAGACGTCGTGCCGATCCTGTCCCTTTTCGGCCCCTTGCTCCCGCCCGGCCTCGCCATGAAGGGCGAGATCGCCCTCGACGCAACGGCGGCGGGCCCGATCGACGAGCCCCTGAAGATGGCGATCCGAGCGACGGCGACCCTTTCCGGTTTCGAGTACGCGGACTCTTCGCTGAAAGAGCCGATCCGCGATATCGCGGCGACCCTGGCTCTCGACGGCGATCGCGCCAAGCTGACAGGCCTGTCCGCCTCACTCGGCCGGAGCCGCGTCCAAGGGACGTGCACGATCAGCCGATTTGCCCGGCCGGTGATCGACGTCGAACTCGTCGTTCCGGTCCTCGACGTCGACGAGATCCTCTCGTTCCTCCCGGCGTCGGCGGCGACGCCCGCGCCGGTCAACGGAGCGGCCCCGTCGATGCTTCGGGAGGTCACCGTGCGCGGCAATCTCTCGGTCAACGAGGCGAAGGCGATGAACGTGAAGCTGACCGCGGCGCATGCGCGCCTCGACGTCGCCAACGGGCAGGCGCAGTTGCACGACGTATCGGCCAAGCTCTACGGAGGCACGCTTGCCGGCGAGGTGACCGCCGGGTTGATCGAGACCGGGCCGCCCTTCGCCATGAACGCGAGGGTGCAGGGCGTCGACTTCAACGGCCTGTGCAGCGACTTCTCGAAAGACCTGGCGGGGTTGATCTACGGCACCCTCGAAACCTCTCTGGACGTGAAAGGGCGCGGGCTCGACACCTCAGGGTTGCGCACGAACCTGACCGGCGGCGCGACCCTGGCCCTGCGGAACGGGAAGCTCACGTCGTTTGGTTTCTTGAAGCAGCTCGCCCAAGTGCTCGAAGCCGCCGGCGGGCGCGGGCTCGGGAAGGACGAAACGCCCTTCGACTCCCTGACCGGCACGTTCGCGATCCGCGATGGTCGCGCCGCGACGTCCGACTTGCGGCTCGACAGCGCCGATCTCGACATCAACGGCAAGGGCTCGATCGGCCTCGATCAGTCGCTCGGGATGGACGTCGGGGTCGTGCTCTCCGAGGCCGTGAGCGCCGACATGGTGGCGAAGACCCCGAAGTTGAAGACCTTGGCGAACGCCAAGGGGGAGCTCGCCCTCGACCTCCGAGTCGGCGGCACCCTCCAGAAGCCGTCGATCGGCCTCGATTCAAAGATGCTGAAACGCGCCGCCGAGGACACGCTCAAAAAGAAGGGCGGGGACATCCTGCGGAAGTTTCTCGACAAGAAGAAGCGGTAGAACCGTCGCACCGATTCCGGTGCTTGCATCGTATGCAGGCATTGCCTATATTTATTGCATGCAATACACGATTCGCGGCATCCCGGAACGGCTCGACCTCGTCCTTCGCGAGCGCGCCCGCGCCGAAGGCAAGAGCCTCAACGAGGTCGCGCTCGACGCCTTGGCCGACGGGCTCGGCGTAGGGACCCAGCCGACGATTCGAAGAGATCTCGGCGACATCGCCGGGACCTGGAAAAAAGATGCCGAGGCCGAGGCGGCTTTGGCGTCGCACGATCGCGTCGACTCCCGGCTCTGGAAATGAAGGTCGCGCTCGACACGAATCGCTACGTCGACCTGTGCAAGGGAGCTTCACCGACGCTCGAGCTGCTCGCGACGGCCGAAAGGGTCTTCCTCCCCTTCGTCGTCTTCGCCCAGCTGCGCGCCGGCTTTACGGTCGGCCGGCACGGCACCGAGAACGAGACGGTTCTCCGCCGGTTTCTTTCGAAGGAAGGTGTGCGCGTCCTTTACGCCGACGACCGAACCACGCAGCACTACGCCGCGGTCTACCGGCAGCTCAGGCGGCAAGGCACGCCGATCCCCACGCACGACCTCTGGATCGCCGCGCTGGTGCTCCAGCACGATTTGGTGCTGCACTCGCGCGATCGCCACTTCGATCGGCTCCCGCAAATCTCGCGGGTTTAAAACGGCAACAGTGCGCGCTACGGCTCGTGCAACGTCCAGCTCTCCGAGACTCCCGGGGACGTGCTGCAGAGGCCGTCGCAGGCGTAGTAAACGGTCACGACGACCTTCCGGTCCGTCGTTGTCACGTCGATGTTCCATCCGATATCGGCGAGGGCGAAGTACTCTCCCGAGTTCGCCACGGTTGTCGGCTTATAGCAACCCTTCGATGAGTTGTCGACGAAGTCCCATCGGGTGTCGTTCGCCAGGGACGCGCCGCCTACGTTGCAGGCCTTCTTGAAGAGAAAGCCGAGAGTGCCGGTCTTCACACAGGACGAAACGCTGGGACTGGTCGAGATGAAGCCCCCCTGGACGTCGTCCATTTTTGCGTTCGGATCCAGCGTGACGTTGTCGACTTTGTAGACCGTGAACTTGAAACCGGTCGGCCGGAGGGCACAAGCTCTCGCTGAGGGGGGATTTTGGATGAGCATGCACACGTCACCCTTGTTCGAGGGAACCGGGAGATAGAGCCAGGCCTGCTGCATGTCCGCGTCGCACTTACCCGCGGGCGACGAGCCCTGGTAGACGAACTTCGGCCTGGCGCTGACCGGCACGATCGAAGGCGACGTGCAATACCCCTCGGCGAGCGTCGACGCGTCCACCGTGGTCGCGAGGGGGTTGGCCGAGGTGATCGAGGACGACCCGTTGTTCCCCACGTAGACCGTGCCGGCGCCGCTCGAATTCGTGGTGACCGTCGCCGACGGGAGGAGAAGCGCGCTGGCCGCGGGAGAGTCGGGGGCCGGGTGGAAGTCGGTCTTCGTGAAGTTCACCGTCGCGCCGGGGATGGGCAGGCTGTTGACCGTGAGCGTGCCGACCACGGCCGGGGCGTCGGCGCCCGCGGCGATGAGGCACGGACTCGTCTCGGTACAACCCGTCGGGGACTGCGTGGCCAGGTCCAGCTTCAAGTAGGTCACCCCCTGCGCCAGCGCCCCCGAGGCGGGCCAGCAGGTGTCGGCCGGAGCCGTGACGACCAGATTGACTTTCGCCCCCGTGCCTGCCGTGTCCTTGCTGAGCACGACCGCGCCGGAGAGCGTGCCGGTGCCGCCGGTGTCGCCGGTCCACGCAGAAAAGCCGCCGCTGCTATTCGTGCTGCCGACCTTGGTGCCGGCGACGTATAGATCCGCCTGGACCTTCGCGTAGTCGGGCGGCGACGCAAGGTAGGCCGTGTCGAACTGGAGCGATAAACGAACCGGGCTGTTGAGGACCGGACCGCCGGAATCCGTAGCTTTTACGGTGAACGACGAGGACGGGGCCGCGGTGCGGGACGAGACCGTGCTCACGCAGTCGTTGGTCATCGTCGCCTCGAGCTTGGTGCCTTTGACGAGAATGGTGTCGGAAAAATTGACCGTATTGTAGTACTGATCGGTGCAGGTTCCCGAAGCGGTGACCGTCGAATCGCCCACCGCCGTCGCCGTGTACCCCACCGCCACGATCCCGCCCGAATCGGTCACGCCGGTCGTCGCGTTGATCGTCCCGTAGGCGTTCGTCTTCGCAAAATTCAAGGTCGCCCCACCCACCGGCGTGCTGTGGATGTTCTTGACGAAGAAATTGACGGGGGTCGGGTTGGCGGAAGGGAAGTAAGCGCGCACCGTGGTCACGTCGGCGCCCGCGCACTGGCCAAACGTGTAAAGAGGGCACGGCGTCGGCAGAGGTATCCCGCCGACGAGAGGATCGGTTTGCAGGTTGGCCAACTCGACCGTCTTGTCGAAGCGGCGGACCTGATAGTCCATTCCCTTGGTTCCCTTACGCGCGGCATGGCCGGCGGTCTGGGCGCCCAAGTAGGTGTCCGCTTCCGGAGCGATCGAGTCGAACTGGATCTTGACCGCGCGGACCGCTCGAAGCAACGTCTGCGGAAGCACCGTGACGGTCGTTCCGGCCGCGTGCGCTTTGAGAATGTCGACGTAAAGCGTGACCGTGTTGTTGGATGCGAGCACCTCTTCGACCACGGCAAACTCCGCGTTCGAGCCGGTGTCGATCTGCACATACATCCCGCTCCCGAACTTGGCGACGCTCGCCACCTTGAGGATGTAAGGCTCGGTGCCGGCGGGGTCGAACGCCGCGCTCAGGGTCGTGGAGTTATACGAGCCCGAGGTCACCAGCGGGTTCTTGGACCAAGCCGGCGATCCGACCGGCTTGTCGCGGATGAAGTCCTTCTCGCTCTCGGAGAGCGTTCCGTCGAGGTTGGTGTCGCCCCAGAGGTACAACTGCGGCTGACGGGTGGTCGATGGGGGACAGGTCCCGATCACGCACTCGACGTTGGTCAGCGCGCGGTTGCGATCGAGGTCTTCGGTCAGCCAGTACTCGAACAGCGGTTCGGGCGACGTGCCGTCCGGGTAGTCCGTCGCGGACGTCGCGTTCGTGAAGATAGAAGCCCCGACCGGGACGAGCGTGCCGCCGTAGCTCGTGCCGTTCCAGCCGTAAGTCCGCTTGAAGAGCGCGAAATCGAGCGGGTTGGGAGTATCCGCCGCCGGGTTGTACGACCCCGAAACGGAAGCGGTCCTGTCGGCGTTCGTGAAGACGTTGTCGTCGTTGGCGTCGATCGTGTAGATGTAGGTTTCCGCTCCGCCGAGGACGCCGGCCGGGCCCTGGCCGGCGTAGGTATCCGACGTGGGGAGGTTCACCGTGACCGAGGACGGAATCGGACCGATGTTCGGATCGAGATCGGCGTTGAAGGCGATCGTGTGCGTTCCGGCGTACACGATGTCGCGCTGCCAGAGGGTCGGGTCGTCGTCGGGGGCGCGGTCGATGTTGTAGCCGGTCTGTTGGATGTTCCGGGCGAGCTCGTCCAGCGAGACGCGGGCCGCCGTCTGGGCGTCCAGGTTTCCCGACTGGGTGTTCACGTTCTTGCCGTAGTCGACGAAGAAACTGAAAACGATCGCCAGCACGGTAAGAAACACCGCCAGGGCCACGAGGGCCTCGACGAGGCTGAACCCTCGCGCTTCAGGTTTTCTCTGTTCGTCGTTCATGCTCTTTCCTCCAGACGCGGGTGGACGTACGTCACCATCACGTGGCTTTTCGTACCCTGCTGACGGTCCACCCAAGAGACTGTGGTCTGTATGCGCAGCATCCCCGCCACCGGGGAGTTGTAGGTCAACGTCACGATCCGCGAGAATTCCGGGTGTGAAGGGAGCGAGCCGTAGGCGGTGGTCAGGGTCTGGGGCGGGCCGGCGGCGACCGACTCTTCCGGCAGCTTGTACTCCGTGTAGTTCGTCGCATCCTGGTAGGGGTGCGACGTGAGCTGTTGCATGCGCTCCGAGGCGAGCCCCGTGGCGATCGACCGCATCTCGGCCAGCTTGTTCTGTCTGATGGAAAACACCAGCATCGTCATGATCCCGACGGCGACGAGCCCGAGCAGAGCGAGCGCCGCGATCACCTCGATCAGCGTCATCCCCGATTCGCGTCCGACTTTCCGGCTCATAACTCACTCCAGGTGGTGCCGAGCAGTTTGAACGAGCGGACCGATCCCAGCTGACCGCGCAAACCGACGGCGACGGTATTTCCCTCGATGTCCGAAAGAACGATCACTCCGGCCATCACGGTCGTAGGAGTCGCCTCCACGCTTTCGATCTGCCCCGTGGGGGTCGTGCGGATGCCTCTCAGATTCGTCCCCCAAGCGGTGCTGGTGTCGGGAAGCGCGATGTCCCAGGCGGAGGCGATGTTGCCGGTGCCAAGCGGACTCGCGAGGGGCGTGGGCGTGGACGGCAAACTCAAGATGGCGCGCATGGGCAGCGCTTCCATGCGAATGCGGGTATCCGCCGCGTCGTAGACGCCCAAGGGAGAACTCGTGTCCGCATAAAGCGACAAGACGCGAGTGGCCGGATTGAAGACGACGAAGTGGTCGTTCCCCTTGTAGACGGCGAGCATGCGCGCCTCGAGGATGAACGACTTGATCAGGCGCGCGGCCTGCGAGCATTCGGTTTGCTTGCGCGCGCTGATCCAGACCCCGGCGCCGATGGCGCCGACGATGCCGAACATGGCGAGCACCACCAAGAGTTCGACCAGCGAGAAACCGCGCTCGGAGCTCGTTTTCGGCTCAATGGGCATGGCCGCGCACCTCTTCTTCCTTGCACTCCGGGAACTCTTTCTGAGGCGTGAGGAGATCCCGCTGCTGAGCGGCCATCAACGATTGATCGCGCTCCCGGCGGATTCGTTGCATCTCGTCTTCGGCCGCCGAGCGCGCCTTGACGCGGCGATGGAAGAGGTCGGACTTGAGCTTGATGTCGGCGATCAGCGCAGCGGCAGGCCCGGCTGAAATGGAGTCAGGTTTGACCTTCGCGAGGGAGGCCAACGCCTCTTCGTAGACGGGACCGTCGTAGTTTCTGTCGGCCTCGTCGCGCCCGAGCTCGTACACATTGATGCTGTCTCTCGCCCGGAGGTAGTTGGGGTCGTCGACCGCCCCGGAGAAGCGGAGTGCGAACCCCACGAACGCCAAGAACGCGATGAAAGCGATCGCGAGCGGGAGCGGGCCGATGAATCGGCTTTCTTCCTTGGCCGCGGTCAGCTTGATGTCCGGACGCTTCACCGGCCGCTTGGTCGCCGGGCCGGCCGGAGTGCTCGGGGCGCTCGGGGTCGCCGAAACCGTCGGTACGGTGGGTGGGATGGGGATGGGCATCAGCGCATCTCCCTGTATGAGACGATCTGCGGCACCCCCGCGTCGGTGACCAAGAATTTCGTGCATCGCACGTCGGGGTCGTAGGTGAACCACATGTAGTCGCAGTTGTGGATCTTGTACGCCAGCTCGGCGCCGACGAAGCGGATCAGCTCCGTTGGGCTTGTCGTGTGATGGAGGTGGGTATCGGCTTGGGACAGCGTCGCGCCGTTGATGTACGTGAACCCTTCACCGCCCCCGCTCATGTTGAACTTTGCGCCCCCTCCCATGATCGGCGTGTTCAGATGGGTCCAGGTCGCAATCGTCCCTGTAGCGGGCTCGTTGTAGGCCATGATCGCCGGGTAACAGTACGGCAGGGCGTTGATCCTCATCTGGTAGTAGTCCGGGGGAGCGGGATGAAGGGCCGCGTTGAACGCCGGCCCGTTGAACGAGAAGTCACCCGTAGCGTAGATCCCCCCTTCGAGGTTGAACCCATCGGCCGCGAGACTTCCGCTGGCGACGCTGTCCGACCCCGAACCACCGACGAGGGTCAGCGTGAAGCTGCCCCGGACGTAGAGGAACTCGGGCGCCGAAGGAGTCCCGACCTTGATCGTCTTGACGGTCTTGCCGGCGATCGTCTCCGTGACCTTCTTGCTCGCCAGGTAGGTCATTGCGGCGGTCATCGAGGAGAAGTAGGTCGCATCGTTCAGGTCGGCCTCGGTTTTCATCGCCTTGTAGTCGAGTTGCGGGGGCGCGATGTACTCGCCCACGTTGATGTCCGGCGACGCCGTCAACGAGCCGTTGCGGCGGAAGATCGAGTACTTGAACTCGTCTCCATTGACCACGGCGTACGACGTCTTCGTACCGCCCACCGTCCCCGCCCCGGTGATCGATCCCGGCGTGCTGTTTCCGGCGAACCACGCCCACTTGTTTCCGAGGCTGTCCATCCGGTCCCACGTGACCGCCGTGGGCGCGAGCGGGCTGACGGCCGTGACCGTCTTGACGTTTCCCGTGACCGCTCCGCTGTTGGAGACCGAGTTGGCGAAGATGTCCCCCTTGATGGTCGAGCCGCTGGCGATGGTGACGGCATCGAGCGACACGATCGTGCCGTCGATGGTGAGGCCGGACGGTACGGCTACCGTCCCGTTCGAAAAGATGGTCGATTCAATTTTGAAGGTCGGCCCCGAGAGTCCGCTGTGGTTATGGAGCGTCGCCGCGCTGAAGGCCATGTAGCCGTACTTCATCGCCTCAGGGATGGTTTCGAAGAGCATCTCGACGCTGCGGGTGGACTTCCCATACGTCCCGTTGGACACGACCCTGTAGAGCTGGCCGCGTCCCATCGTCGAGGAGAGATCGTAGATCTTCCCGCTGAACGCTTCGCCGGACAAAGGCGTGGCGATCGCCGACGCGTACGAATCGAACGAGGCCCCAGCCGTCGTCGGGAGCAACGTGCCTTGATCGTACAGGTAGAAGCCGTAGTTGAGTCCTGCCTTCGCAGCGAACAGCGCGCGCTCGGCATCCCTCTCGTTCGCCGAGATCTGGTGCGCGGTGTTGCTCATCACGAGCATCGGCGTTCCGAGTGCGGCGACGACGAGCGTCAGCAGCACCACGATGAGAAAAGCAGACCCTTCCTGTCGCCGGCCGTGGGGACCGTCGTTTCGTGCGTCGTGTTTGGGCATCGCTGCTCCTCAATGAGGGCCGCTCGGTCCCGACAGACGGGCAGCCGCTCACGCCGGAACATAGGGTCCGTGACAAGGGGTGGCAACCGCTCAAAACGTGGCATCGTTACAAGCTCGTAACCCACGGTGGCCGCAAGCTTGTTGACCCGCGAGACGCCTCGGGCACTCGACTGGGTTGCATTTTCGAAATGTCGGGATTCAGTTCGGATTAGGCCGCGTGGCGTCGTTCGAACCGGGGGAGCCCGGGCGTCCACAGCTTCTGATAGACGCGTCGCGCAGACTCCGACACGGGCTCGCGGCTCGGGAACAGTCGCTGGGCGAGGATGCGCTGGAATCGCCATCGCTCGGCGGTCAGCCCGAGCCG
>JANMVW010000290.1:0-4163 GCA_031393555.1 Acidobacteriota bacterium | reverse complement strand
ACCCGGCCACGAAGCGTGGACCGAAGGCAATGAGGCATGCGTTCTCATCGACGTGACGGGCGTGAAGAACTACGCCAAGCCTGCGTAGGGAATCGATCCTTTGCTATCTGTGATCCGCCAGCGAAGGGCGTCATCGTCGTTCGGTAGCCGAGTGGCGTGTCGGAGGACGGGTGCGCTGGACGCTGGCCGCATGCAGACGCCGAGGGCGTGCCGCATGTTGTCCCTCGCCAAAATCCAATCCGGGTCTCTCGACGACGATTGTCGAGGAGCGTGGGCCTGTTCCAAGGGGTTCGACACCGCTGCACAAACTCACGAATGCGGATGGCCGGGATGTGCGCGGGTTCGTGCTCGTCTCGACCCCGGTGGTTTCGACACACGACTGCAATCGCTGCGATCGCGAGGAGCGTTCCGAATGTCGGGCCGTCAGGCGGCTTGGCGCCACTCGTAGCGATGATGCAGGCCGCCGATTCGAAGATGGCCGACGATCTCGGCGTTGCGATTCGGCTTAAAGGTGGACGTTCTCATCGACGGCGTGCTCTTGCGCAGCCCGAGATGCGTTCTGTCGTTGTGGTAGTACGCGACAAATTCGGAGAGTAGGCGGTGCAGGTGCCGCTCGTTGAGGACGATCACGTGGTCGAGCAGATCTCGCCGCACGGTCTCAACCCAGCGTTCCGCCACACCGTTCTGCCATGGGCTGTACGGCGTGATCTGTTTGCGGCGGATGCCCATGTGCTCGATCACGGCGCGCACGTCGCTCCCGTACTTCTTGTCGTTGTCGAAGACGAGGTAGCGAGGGACGGCGTCGTAAGCGAACGCTTCGCGAAGCTGCTGGATGATCCAGCCGCCGGTCGGGTGCTCGGTTGCGCGGACGTGGAGCACGCGGAAGTTCGCCGTCGGCACGGTGAAGAAATCCATCGCGGCGAGGACGTCGCGGTGGTTGCGAAGGAAGTTGCGCCACCGCTGCTGCGCTTCGGGGTCGCGTGGTCGCCTTGGCATGATTCGGGAGACCGTCCGCTCGGACACGTCGAAGCCAAGCATGAGGAGTTCTCCGTGAATGCGCGGCGCGCCCCAGGTCGGATTCTCGTTCGCCATCCTGCGGACCAAGGCGCGGATCTCGGTTGCCGTCGACTGTCGTCCGGCGCATCGACGACGAGACTTCCAGGTCCAATACTTCCGAAATCCCTCTCGGTGCCAGCCCACGACCGTGTCGGGCTGGACGACGACCAGGACCTGCCTCCACCGCGGCCAGAATCGACGGAGCGCGACCCAGAACAAGCGACCGGCCGCCCGCATCCGCGGGCGAGGTCGCTTGGCCGTGAGGAAAGCGAGTTGCTGGCGGAGAGCGAGGTTTTCGATCTGCAGGTCGGACCGCGACGCTGAGAGACGTCTGAGCCAACCCAGGATGAAGGCGATTCGAGAGAACATCGAGACAGGATGGAGGGTCGGTAAAGCGGGGTCAATGACGCCACGGACCCGGATTCGCGGTACGATCCGCGGTGTGCAAATCGTTCAGTTTCAACGCGGACTGGGTTCTGGCGAAGGACAGCGTCGTGCCGCTACTGTCCGCTACGGACCGGCCACACATTCTCGTTTCCCGTTTTATTGAACGCGCCGAGGAGGCCGTTGAACATATCCGTGAACCAAGCGAGGTTCGGGTTGCCGACGAAGGTCGTAGACGACCAGTAGGTGGTGGTCTGCACCCCAGTGGCCCATGCACCCGTTGCATAGCAGCCGGTTCCTGCTGCGTTTGTCAGCGGTGGCGAGAAGCAACTCATCTGTTGGGCCGTCAACACCAGCGCCTCCCACTCAGTCTTCGTCGGCAAACGCCAGGCTCCCGCCTTCGAGCCGTCAGATAGGCCACAGGTGTTCCCGTCCGTCGTGCCATCGGCCAACTTCGCTGCCCGCCTGTTGGCTGCGGCCCAGTCACTCCCGCCCACGGGCAAGCAATTCGCGTTTTTCAGCCAAACCAGACCCGTCTGGGTGTCCTGCACCGTGCCGTTCCCACAGTCGACGAATCGAAGACCGGACGGGCTGTTGTTGAAGCAGCCCGGGGGTTTCGCGGCGTCATAGATCTGCTGCAACGTCACCATCGTCGGGGCCGGCGCTGCGGGCGGGTCCAAGGAGCCTGCCACGGCCGGACCGGCCACCAACAGACTGATCGCGAGCGAGAAGAACAGTTTCGTGGTCGTCGTCTTCATGATTTACCTTCCTCAATTCTTGGATGCCCCGCTCAGGGGCAGTCATTTCCCGACATGGCGATTCCGGAATCACGCGAACCGATCTGCTTCGGTGAACCCGAGTTGTACGTTCCCTTCCCCCCGCAGTTCGCACCACGGACGAGGAACCAATACCCGTCGCCCACGCTCGGCGTACCGGTCGAGGTGAAAGACGTTGCTGTCGTGTTGCCGGCGATACAGGCTTGGGTTGCCGACTGGAAGTTGCCGTTCGAGCTCTGCAGCGCAACGAGCCCACCTTGAACGATGTCGTAGGTTGTCGCCCCAGAGAGCGCGGTCCACGAGAGGAGAACGTTTGCGCCGCCGGCCTTACCTGCCGTGAGACCAGGAGTTCCCGTGGGAACCGCTCGACGCCAACTGGTCGCGACCTGGTACGGGTTGGGGGCGGTTGACGAGAAAGTGATCCAGCCCGCGTTCTCTGACCAGGCCCGCCCGCTGAAGATCCCGTTTTGGGGGTTGATGACCACGCCGTAGTTCGCTGTCGCGCAGCCCCCGTTGTTGGAACAAGAGAAATTGATCCAACCCGTGTTCTCCGACCACGCGTAGCCGGTCAGCGTGCCGCATCCATCGTTCGCCACGCCGTAGCTAGCGGTTGCGCACGAGGCGCCGTTCGTGCACGAAAGGCTGATCCAGCCGGCGTTTTCAGACCAGGCGTAACCGGTCAGGCCTGCGTCTGAGACCTGCGCCCCAGGTCCCCCGGGGCCGCTCGGCTGAGCGTTGATCCATCCCAGGTTCTCGGACCAGGCGTACTTAGAGCCGTCGTTGGCGGGGTTGATGTTCTCGGCAAAGGCCGCACCCGCGGTGAGGACGATCAGAATGGCCGAAATCATGAAGGGAGGCGAAGCCCTCTGTCGGGCGTTTCTCAAGTCTCACCTCCTGGATGGTCCCTTTTCATGGTCGATCCCCCGGAGCGTGTTGCGAACAACCCGCGTCCCAATGCGGCGTATATACGCCGCTTCCCGGTTTGCCGGGGGGAAAACTTGGGGGGGGGACGCCTCAGCAGTCCAACCCCCGCACCCTTCCGGCCATCTCCTGGTCCGAGGGGTGAGTGTAGACCGTGGTGGTCAGGGGCGAGACGTGGCGGGCGAAGCGCTGCGCCAGGTACAAGTCGTGGGTCATCCGGTACACCGACGAGATGGCCGAGTGCCGGAGGCAATGGAACCCATACACCCGGTCGAACCCCGCCCGGCGCTGCCACGTCGCCCAGGCGAACTGGACGCGGCGCTTCGAGATGCGGTGCCGGGACTGATTGCAGAACAGCGGCGCGTCAGGAGATAGGTCCTCGCCGCGCTCCCGCTTCCACCGCCAGAACCGCTTCAGCTTCGCGACGAGCCGATCCGGCAGGAACACGTCCGCGGGCCGGCCGCCCTTGGCGATCGCGGCACGCACGCGGACCCGCACCCGAGGCGTCCCGTCCGGCGCGAACACGTCGCCGACGTTAAGGCCGACGATTTCACCGAGGCGCAGACCGGTGCCGAGGGCGAGGGAGATGATCGTGTGGTCGCGGATGTTCCCGGCGGTCGCCCGGAGGATCAGGCGCTGTTCGTCGGTTGTCAGCGTTGTAGGGAAGAGGTGCGGCACAGTGGCCTCCTGGCCGCACAGGTTCCCTCGGTGGGGGAGGAAGTCAAGCGGAACCAGAATGCGCCACGTCGCCGACTTCAGTCCGCTTCACGGCCAGCGTATCCCCAAATCACCGGTCGCGAGCTGGCGCCGCCAAAGTCGCAACACGAACGCATCAAAGTTGCCGGCACTGACGAGCTGGTGCGTGTTCGGCCCAGGAGAGAAATCTACGGTGCCGTAAAACGACCCCACGATGTACACGCTGCCGCTCGGGGCGGACACTGTCCTCGACGCGGCGGTGCTGCCTCCAACTGCGCCGAGCGCCCCGGCCCAAACGAACTCTCCGTTGCTGTCGAGCTTCCAGATAAA
>JANMVW010000081.1:0-13363 GCA_031393555.1 Acidobacteriota bacterium | reverse complement strand
CTCGAGAGCGTCGGCGCGATGGATGCGCTCGCCCGACAGGCGTGAGGCCAAGCGCTCGGCGTCCTTGTGGGTGTAAACCACGACGCGTGGCGAGGCCTTCGAGGCCTTGTGCAGGCGGGTGGCATCCGGACTGCCGACCTCGATCCACACACGAAGAGCCCCGGTCCGATCGCGAACGGTCATCGCCGGTTCGTCCGGGTCGGAAAGTCCGCCGGTGGAAAACGCGATGCCTTCCGCGTGCTCCATCGCATACGCGAGCACCCGCGTCACCAGGTACTCCTCGGATTCCGACGGGTGACGAGCTAAACGAAGCGCGAGCGTTTCGTAGACACTCCGGTCGGCGTCCGCCAGATCGATGTCGAAGTTGTAGAGGGTTGCGCCGGTGGCCACGCGTCAGTAGAGCATGGATCGTTTCGTTCCGGCGCGAGGCGTGGCAGGACATGGAGTTGAACGCCATCAGAGGTCGAAGCCGCTCAGGGGGCGGTCCTCTTGAGGCTCCTCACATGAAGCACGACTTCTTCGACCTGCCGTTCGGTCAGCGTCAGGCCCCACGGTGGCATGAGGCTCGACAATCCAACCCCCGCGCCGCCGCGGCGGATCGTGTCGGCCAACTCGAGGTCGGTCTTTTTCTGGAAGGCCGGGTCGGAGAGGTCGCGCGGGTGGGGATCGAGGTTGTAGGCGTTGAACCCGTCGCCGGCTCCCGCATCGCCGTGACAGGTCGCGCAGTAGTGCGCGAAGACGTCGCGCCCGAGCCGGGCCTCGTAGCTGGGCACCGAGTCCTTCGAATCCGCCTGGTCCGGCGGGACGGGCGCCGGCTTCTTCGAGCACGCCGTGAGCCCGGCAAGTGCGATCGCAAAGGAGAGCCTCCACGAGTTCACGGCTTCCCTCCCGCGGCCATCTCCGTCGGCGCCTTCAGCGTCTCGAGATACGCGGTCAGCCTCAGCGCGTCGGTGTCGGTCAGGCCGTAGTCGGGGCAGCGCACGTCTGCACGCCACTTTTGGGGACCTTTGAGCCAGGCAAACACCCAACCCGGCTGCAGCCTTTTCTGCGTATCGTTCAGCGGCGGGCCGTAGTATCCGCCATGGGCGCCGACGATGTGGCAAGCGCGGCAGCCGAGCGCGGTGTAAAGCCGCTGTCCTTCTCCTGCGTCGGCGTCGGCAGCAGGCCGGCCGGCGAACGGATCCTGGGCGATCCGCGGATCGACGTAGAACGTCGTGATCGCCCCTGCGAGGACCTCTGCGTCCGCACGCGACATCCGGAAGATCGGCATCCTTTCCTCGATGATCGGGCGGAGGGAATACGACACCATCAGGTAGTCGACGAGCCACTCGCGGCGGACCTTGCTTCCCTCGTAGGTCAACGCGGCGGTCGAGATGTCGCCCCCCTGGTCGCCGATCCGGTGGCAAGACAGGCAACGATAGCGCTCGACGAGACGCCCGACCTCGCCCCCCGGAATCACGGATACGGGGAAGTGTTCGACGACACGATAGGCTTCGGGGACAGGATGCGCTCCGATTGACAGGAGAGCCGTGACCACCGCGCTCACGTCCGCCGGCGAGAAATCGAACGACGGCATCTTGAGCCCCTGGGCGAACGAGCGGGGATGGGCGAGCTTGGCCCCGAGCCACGCCGGCGTGGTGCGCGGCAGGTCCTCGCGCCGCCCGAAGTCGAGCGACGCCGACTTCTTGTCGCCGACGCCGTTGAGGTCGGGGCCGAACCGCTCTGCGACCGTCGTCCCATCGGAGCCGTGGCAGGAGAAACACCCGCGCGCGCGAAATGTCTTCTCACCCTTTTCCGCGAGCGTCTGGTTCACGCGCAGCGGCACGAGGAGGTCCTTGGGAGCATCGAAGTCGCGGAACTCGTCCTCCAGGTAGGCCGCCACGTCGCGAGACTCGATTTCGGAGAAGCCGTACTGCGGCATGCGCGTCCGAGGATTGAAGGCATGCGGATCACGCAGGAACGCGAGCAACCATCCGCGAGTGGCCGCCGTGGCGATCTTCGACAATTCGGGGGCCGTCCCATGCCCCTTGCCCTCGACCGTGTGGCAACTGATGCATCGCGCCTCCGAGAAGATGTTCTTCCCGGCGACGGGGTCCCCGGGGGGCTCGCGTTCGGCCGAGGCGATCGCCGCGGCAAGCTCGGGCGGCGGCGTCCGTCCGAAGAGCGCATGCGAGATCTCGTCGATCTCATCGTTGGTGAGCTCGAAGTTCGGCATCGTGGTGTTGGGATCGACGGCCTTCGGATCCTTCAGCCACTGTCGCAGCCAGGCCGCGCCCGTCTTGAGGGCGATCGTCCGGAGCGGCGGCGCTTCGGAACGAAACTCCTCGTGGCCTCGCACCAGGTGGCAGGCGTAACAGCCGAAGCGCGTCATGATCGCCCGCCCGCGCGAGAGCACGGGGGCCTCCGCGACCGTTTCCGCGGAGTGACAGCGTCCGCAGCCGGCTTCGATCTGATCCCTAGGAAGCATCGGCGGCCCGGCGTCCTCCGCAATGCCGTGCGCCTCCTCGAGGCTCGTCGCCGCGCCCTGCCCACCGTGGCACGACGTGCAGCCGAAGCGATCGAACGCCAACGGTGTGTGCGCCGTCGCCGAATGGAGCCGGAACGGCTCGGGCGCACCGACCATCACGGGGTCCGCGACGCCGAGATGGCAGGTTGTGCAGCGGTCGACGCGCCCCTCGAGGCGCGGCAGCCATGTCTGCTGGATCGCCACCGGCAGGCTCTCGTAGCGACGGGCCTCCTTTTGGCTGTGTGCCCGCGTCGCCCCCAGCTTCCGGAATTGCTGCTGGAGCGAGCGGTAGGGGCGAAGCGCGTTCTTGGCCGGGGAGATCGCGAGAACGCCTAGGAAGACCAGGCTCGTCAACGCGAAGACGTGGCGCGTGCGCACGGGGCCTCCGCTACCAGGTCCGGAACGAGGTCCACGGCCAGACGAACGACCAGCCTGGACCGCGGAAGGACGTGCCGATGATCGTGAGAACGCTCGCAACGATCACGAACCAGGTCATGATCCACTCCGGGAGCGTGACTCGGGCGAACGCTCGTCGGGTCCGCCCACCGCGTTGGCCGCCCCGCGCGGCCAGCATCGCCGCGCCGACTGCGAGCGTCGGGACCACGACCGGCCAACAGTCGAACGCCGCCGCAAACGCGGCAACCGCCAGGATCGCCGCGATCACGCCGAAAAGAGTACGTGGCCCGCGGCGCATCCACAGCGGGCCGGCCGACAGATTGACTCGCGCGTAGGGAATCACGACGAGCGCGATGACGCAGAGCCCTGGAAGAAGCACGCCGGCGACGACCGGCGGGAAGTAGTGGAGAAGTTCCTGGAGCCCGAGGAAGTACCAAGGGGCCTTCGCCGGGTTGGGCGTTTCCGTCGCGTTGGCGATTCCTTGCAGCGGAGCGTCGAAGAGGAGCGCCGCGACGGACAACGCGATGGTGACGACCTGGAAGAGGATGACCTCCCGCACGATGAGATGCGGAAACGTCATCACGTAGCGCTCCTCGCTCCGGCGCACGGCGGGGCGGGTGTCCGGGGTGACCAGCGCAACGCGACGCGGCGTAGCGAGCGGGTCGTTCGATTCCTCGACGGCGATCGGAGGCAGGTCGCTCACGGCACGTCCTCCGGCGGGCCCTGGACGCCCCCGTCCTTGCGCACGCGCCATATGTGCACCGAGACAAGCAGGATGAGCGCCGCCGGCAAGACGACGCAGTGGAGGACGTAGAAGCGCAGCAGAGCGTTCTCCGACACCACGTTCCCGCCCAACAGAAGGAAACGGAACGGTTCGCCGATCCAAGGCGCGGCGCGCACCATGTTCGTCCCGACGGACACGCCCCAGAAGGCCAGCTGATCCCAGGGGAGCAGGTACCCCGTGTACGAGAGCCCCAGCGTCGCAAGCAGCAAAACGACCCCGACGACCCAGTTGAATTGCCGCGGAGGCCGATAGGCGCGGTGGTAGAAGACGCGCAGCATGTGCGCGAACGCTGCGAAGACCATGAGGTGGGCGCCCCAACGATGCAAGTTCCGAAGGAAGAGCCCGTTGTCGACGACGAACTGCAGTTCCTTCATGTCCTGATAGGCCTGCGGGACCGAGGGGTGGTAATAGAACATCAGCAGAATGCCGGTGGCGAAGAGGATCGCCGTGCACGCGAGCGTGATACCGCCGAGCCAGAACGTATGTCTGAGCCGCAGGGTTTTTTCTCGCACCTTCACGGGGTGCACGTGCAGAAAGACGTTTTCGAGCACCACGAGCGAGCGGTTGAGGTTTGTATCCGCGACGCCGTGGCGAACGATGGAGCGGTAGACGCTCGTCTCGCGAAGCCATTCGGACAGCGTGGCGAACGTCGGCATTTTCATACGCGCACGATCGTTCCGGCCGGGACGACCGCGGCCGTGTCCACGACGAGGTTGCCGGCCACGTCCTGCTTGATCTCGATCCACGGGAGCGCACGCGGCGCGGGGCCGTGGAGGACGTTCCCCTCGATGTCGAACCGGCTCCCGTGGCACGGGCAAGCGATCACGTTCTCGTCGGAGAGATAGCGTGTGATGCACCCGAGGTGCGTACAGACCGCGGTCAGGGCGTAAACCCCGCCGGAGGCGCCGACGATGTAGGCGCGCTGCTCCCTATTGAAGCGCACCGTCCCCTCAGGGAAGTCGAGAGACGTGCCCGCGACGAAGCGCGTCGGGGGCTCGAAGAGCACCTTGGGGCTCAAGAAATCCAGCGTGACCAGGCCTGCGCCCGCGGCGGCAGCCGCGCACGCGCCGACGCCTGCCATCGCCAAGAAATCCCGCCGTTTCATCTCGCTAGGTGACGACACGTTCGATCTCCTTCGTGGCGAAGCTCTGCATCGTGATCGTCCCCGCGGGGCACCGCCGCGCGCACAATCCGCAGCGAATGCAGGTTTCCTCGTCTTTCAAGATGATCGAACCCTGCCGGTGTTCTTCCAGGCCGGAACGGACGGAAGACGCCGGGAGGATCTCGATGCAATCTTCGGGGCAAACGTCCTGGCAGCCGCCGCAGAGGACGCACTCGGTCCCGTCGGCCTCGCTTTGCTCGAAGATCGTGTTGGTCCAGCAGTGGAGACAGCGCGTCCCCTCCAGTTGAGCCTCCCGCTCGCCGAAGCATTCCTCCACCTCGGCAATGCCGATGCGACGGGAGATCGGCCGCGTCGGGGGCTTCTGCCGGGGGATCGCCTCGTAATCGAGGACCCGTCGGTAGCGTTGGTGCACGTCGATCTCGACGACGGGATCCTCGTCGGTGGACCTTCGGCCTCGCAGGTGCTCGTCGATCGAACGGGCCGCGCGCTTTCCGTTGGCGACCGCGGTGATCGCGATCCGGGGTCCGAAGGCGGCATCGCCTCCCGAGAAGATACCCGGCGCGGTGGTCGCGAGGGTATCGGGGTCGACGACGATGCGGCCCTGGTTCGTGGCGACGCCGTCCTCGGGGCGCAGGAAGCTCAGGTCCCCGGTCTGCCCGATCGCGACGATGACGGTATCGGCCGGGGTGATCGTCTCCGAGCCGAGCACGAACTGCGGAGAGAAGCGCCCGTTCTCGTCGAACACGCGCGACACCGTGAGGAACTCGATGCCGGTGACGCTTCCGTTCTCGCCGACGAGGCGCTTCGGACCGACTCGATGGCGGAACGTGATCCCCTCGCGTTCCGCCTCCTCGAGCTCGTCGCGCGCCGCTGGCATCTCGCTCTCCGATTCGAGGCAGCACACGGTGACTTCACGCGCGCCGAACCGGATCGCGCTGCGGGCGACATCCAGGGCCTGGACCACCGAGAGGCTGCGTTGGAGGTTTTCGTGCTCGCCCCCGCGCGCCGCGGTCCGCGCGACGTCGAGTGCGACGTTGCCGCCGCCGATGACGACGATGTGGCTGCCCATCTCGACCTTGTAGCCGAGGTTCACGTTCAGGAGGTAGTCAACCCCCTTGAGCACGCCGTCCAAGTCCATGCCCTCAATTGCGAGATCCCGGCTGCGCATCGCTCCTACCGCGAGGAACACGGTAGCGAACCCCTGCTGACGCAGGTCGGCCAGCGTGAAATCGCGACCGAGTCGCGAGTCGACCCGCAGCTCCACGCCGAGCGAGAGGATGGCGTGGACCTCGAGCTGGATCAGGGCGCGGGGCAGGCGGTACTCCGGAACGCCGAGGCGCAACATCCCGCCGGCGACCGGCGCCGCCTCGAAAATTGTTACCGGATACCCGCGCAGGGCGAGATCGTGCGCGCACGCGAGTCCGGCCGGACCCGACCCGATCACGGCCACCTTTTCGGCGTAACGATCCTTCCGACGGCCGTAAATTTCCGAGAGGACGGAGAAATCCATCATGCTTTCGACGCCGAATTTCTCGGTCACGAAGCGCTTCAGCGCGCGGATGGCGACCGGTGCGTCGAGTTCGCCGCGGCGACAGACGGTCTCGCAGGGGGCGGCGCAGATGCGGCCGCAGATCGACGCGAGCGGATTCGGACGGCGCGCCACCGCGTAGGCCTCGCGGTACCTTCCCTCGGCAATCAATGTGACGTACTTGCCCGCCTCCGTATGGACCGGGCACGCCCATTTGCAGGGGAAATTCCGCTCCAGCCATTCGCGGCTGGCGTCGGCCATCGCGCCTATCTCGCGATCTCGAATGCTGCTTCGGTGGCTCCCGCCACGGTCACCGGCTTTGACGTCGCCTTGAGCTTCGGATGCCACACCTTGACGTTGTAGGACCCGTCGGGCACGTCGGCGAGCTTGAACGAGCCGTCGGCCTTGGTCACCGCGTAATACGGCGTCGGCACCGCGACGACGAAAGCTTCCATCTCCGCATGCACCTTGCACAGGAGCGTCGCGACGCAGTCTTTTTTGAACGTGTAGCTGCGCATCTCCCCTTTGGGCCACGTGCCGAGATTGAACTTCTCGGCGCAAGCGTCCGGAGAGAAGACGTTGTGCTGCACGCTATCGGAGTTCAGGAAATCCACCGTCGTTCCGACGAGCACCGCAACGACGTGCGGCGCGAAGACCAGATTCTGCTGGTTGATTTTGGTGTGTGCCTGCGGCGCGGGAAACGTCTTGCCGGGAATCGTGTCCACATAGACGACGGCATCGGCGCAGTCTCTCGTCCCCTTGCACGCGACCTTGCCGTGGATGTCGCCCGCTGCGGCGGGAATCGCAAGGGTCAGGGCCAGCGTTCCGAAAAGAAGCGTTCGCATCGTGATCTCTCCTACATGGCAAAGCGGAGAACGGCCGCCATGTTGTAGTTCTTCGTTTCCTGCAGATCGAGCTGGTACTCGAGCATCAGCTTGATATTGGCGCGCATGAGATACGTGAAGTTCGCGTTCCCGAACTGGATCGCCGGAGCCGTAGGATCGCCCGGCTTCAGGTCTTCGTAGCGAAGCGACACCTGGAAGGGGGGTCGGATCACGTAGTCCGCCTGCACGAACCACGAATCGTAGGTGGGGCTGATCCTGTTCTCCGCGCTCGTGGTCTGGTCCGTGACCGTCAGAGCGTCCTTGCCGTAAACGTAGGCCCCGAACACGTTGAGGTCCCGCCAGAACCAGGACACGTACGCACCGAAGCGTTGGTAGCGGCGGTCCTCCACGCCGAACGGGTTCGCGAGCGGGTCTTCGACCGCGAACGACACGCCGCTCCCGTTCCCCTGATAACCGAACACGCCAACGCGCACCGAGTTCTCGCGCCAGTTCTCGGCCGGGAGGTTCTTTCCGGTCGTGTCGCCGTCCAACCCCATGCCGCCGAACTTGTAGTCGAAACGTGCGTACCAATCTTTGGAGCTATGTGGGTCGCTTCCGGTGCTGTGCGGGTTGTTGCCGGCGTCGATGGACACGGGACCAAGGCCGTTCGTGACGCCGACCGTGTAGAAGAAGCGGTGCCATGCGACGCCGTAGAACTCGATGGCCTGCGCGTTCGACGGGAGCGCGACGCCTCCTCCCTCCTCCGCGAGGCCGGTCCCGCCCTGGATGCCGATCGGGTTGTAGCCGAACATCGTGTCGATCCCGTTGTTCGTCATGAGCCACATTTCCTGGAACCCGTCGTCGATTTCGGGCGCGAACAACCCGACTTTGACGTTGACCGCATGCTCGGGGCCCCCGAGGGAGTTCGCCGTGAACTGGGCGTGTTCGATGCCGACACCCCCGCCGTTTTCAAACGTCAGCTCGCCCAAGAAGCCGAACTTGTCGCCGAGCGTCCCGGCGGCGAAGAGGTTCACCTCTTGCGGGAACTGGAAGTCGTTGCGTGTGATCGATCGATCGGCCCCGTCGACGGACGACGCGTAGACGTCCGCCATCTTGACGTTGATGGCGATCGGGACATGGCTCGGGATCGTGCTGGGGAAGACCATCGCGGGCCACATCTTCTTGTAGGCCTCGGCGCCGAGGGACACCGGAGTCTCCTTGACCTGATCTTCGGTCTCCGCCGGCATCCGGTAGCCGTTGAGGCGGAACGCCTCACCGAACGCGTTGAGCTTCGGGAAGACGATGTGGCAGGTCTGGCATGAGGTCTGGTACTTGCGAGCGAACACCGGCACCGCCGAAGCGGGACGGAACGATCCGAGGATCATCAGAACGACCGTTGTGGCGATCGTCAGCCGGCGCGCGAGGAGGATTGTCGTGGGCATTGAGCGGCTCCTTTTTTCCGTTGGCGTCCCAGATCATCGGCGATCCGCCCCAGCCACACCATCCGGCGGGCGCACCAATTCGTATGAGGAGAACGCACCAGACGCCGCACTGAGCGCTAGATGAGGTGCTTCTGGAAGGCGAAGGCGACGGCCTCGGTCTTGGAGTGGACCTCGAGCTTGTCGAGCATGTTCTGGATGTGATTGCGCGCGGTGAGCGTCGAGATGTGCAGGCGGGCCCCGATTTCGGCCGTGGGAATGCCGGCAGCGAGCATGCCGAGCACCTCAACCTCGCGCCCGGTCAGCTTGCGCGCCCGAGCGTCCTCAGAACCCCGGACCATGACCAGGGTCGGGCGCGGCGGGGCGGCGCCGTCCTGCTCGAGCGAGGGTTGCTGGGCATGTTGCCGCACCGAGGGGTGAACGATGTGCGCGAGGAAGAACAAATGTGGGGCCGGGACCGCGAAGTGGAGCACGCTGACGTCCGCCACGATCGCGTGGCCGCCCTTGGCCACCAGCCTTAGCTCGAAGTTCCTGATGGTCTCGTTCCGGAGGGCGAGTTGGGTGATCGGGCACTCGTCGGAGCAGTAGCGGTTCCCGTGGCTGTCGCACCCCTGGAGCATGGACGCGCACGGCATCCCGAGAGCCTCATCCGCACTGAATCCTAAGAGGCGCTCGGCACTGGTGTTCCAGGAGACGATCCGGTTGCGGCGATCGGTGACGAAAACCGGATCCGGCGATCGGGACAGCGCGTCGAAGAGCGGGAAAACGGAAGCGGGAACCGGATCGAGGCCACCCAACGGATCCACCACCTCTCGGAGAACCGGTTCGCGTGGCGACGCCGAGGCCGACGGCGCTCAAGGCTCCTGCGGAGGCTAACACCGGGGTCCCGGTGGGACAAGCGGGGCCGCGAGGGCGACCCTTGGCTCAAGTAGGCCGAGGCGGGACCGCATGAGACGCAGGATCGAGAGGCGGGCTTACTCGTCATCGAGCGACAGAAGCGTCACAACGACGGGGAGGGTCACGGTCTCGTCGCCGCGCCTGACGGTCAGCGTGTGTTCGGCGCCGTCGGCCGAGAACATTTGCCGGAGCTCGGCGAGGCGAAGCTTGGCGGCCGGCGTGCCGTCGACCACCGTGATGACGTCGTCCTTCTTCAACCCCGCCGCTTCCGCCGGCGAGTCCTTCCGCACGGCGGTGACCCGAAACATCGTGTAGTCCACCCCGTCCGAGAGGAACGTCGCGCCGAACGTCTTGCGCCCCTTGAACGGCGTCGCGAACTCGGCGCTCGGCTCCAGGATCATGACGTTTCGGGAGTAATCGTAGGTCGTGTTGAAGCGGCGCAGCACGCCCTCGCCGATCGTTCCCGAGAAGCTCTCGGTCGCGTACCCGCCGGTCGTCGCGACCATGAGGTTGTTGGGGACGTTCTTCAGCGTGAACGGGCCGAGGGTCAAACTCGCCAGGCGCCCTCGAACGCTGGTCTGCGCGAAGAACTCTTTTTCGGATCCCGCCATCACGTTCGCCGCGCCCGCGGGCTTCTTGCGCGCCAGCTCGAGCAGGTTGTGCGCCTTCACGAAGGGGGAGCACAGGTTGGCCGTGTCCGCGGCACCGCAGTCCACGACCATGTCCGCCGCGATCGCGACGCCGGAGGCCACCGTGATCGTCGATGTCACGTGTGGATGCCCGGACTCGATGACGAACGGGAGTTTCTTGCCGGCGCCCGTGTAGGTGAAGCCGGCGGGGTCGAGCAGGTCGAGGGTCTTTCGGTCGTAGTCCACCCGCACGACGAAGCGGCTGAAAAAGTCGTAGCCCAGGATTCCGCCCATCGCCCGCCCGTAGATCTTCTCGAGGCCGGTCAGGTCGATGACACCGTCGCGCTGGTTGACGAGCTCGACCCCGGCAAAGCCGAGCCGCGGGACCTTCGTGAATGAGAAGTCGGTGGTGTTGCCGCCCCCTTCGATCGACGCCGCGCCGAAGGACGAGAGCCCGAATTCGGCCATCCGGGGCGTGTTGATGATCGTGGCTTCGGCACCCGTGTCGAGCATGAACCAGAGGGGGGCTCCGCCGTTCACGCGGCCGTCGATCATGATGTGGTCGTTCTCGAGGTTGAACGGGATCGAAAGCGCCGACCGGCCCGTCGTGAAGACGACGTCGGTGGCGCCGTCTCTCGGGCGCGCGAACGGCGGGCTCGGGCCCTTCCGCTTCGGCGCGAACTCCCGGAGCACCGCCCGGACCTCGGTGTCGTCCTCCCCGCCTGTTTCCCGCACGAGAAAGGGGACCTTGACACCCTCGATCACGCGCCAGTCGGAAGGTTCGAGGACGAGGGTGTCGTCGTACGTTTTCCTCGTGAACTTCGTCGGGAGGAAGGTCGCCTTGTCGAGGTACGCGTCAAACGGCGTCGCGCCCTGGGGCGAGAACCGGAGGATCACCCGTGTGTGGGAATCGTCGTCCCCGACGAGTTGCGCTTTCGCCGCGACATCCCGCGCGAGGCCGGCGTAGAGGAGCGACTCGATGAGTGCGACCGCGCGCTGGTCGGCGAGGTCCCGGCCCGCAAGCTCGCGCACGTGACCGTTCCAGTCCCGCACCCACGCCGAAGCGCCGGCGCACGTCTCCTCGCGGGTGTCCCCCTGCTCCGTCGTGATCCGCCGGAATCCGTCGCGCGCGACCGACGCCTCAAAGGACCCCGCGACCCCCGCCTCGGCCGCCTCGCCGCGCAGCACCGCGAGCTTCACGTGCCGCCAGGCCTTCTCGCCCCCCGTGGCCGAGACCCATCGGCGGGTGACGTCCGTGACCGAAAGTGGCGCGGTGTCGCCCGCGATGGCGCCGGCCGGCGCGCCACCGAGTGCGACCACCAGGCTCACAGCACGAAGCCGGTTCATGAATCGCTCCTGTCGGTGATGCGCCACCGATTGTAATACGGGCGGAGCGCGCCACGATGCGCTCGTCCGTCGGACTCGGAACTCGAGCGGCCGACCCGTCCCCGGCTTCCGAATCGGATCGAGGGTAAGATGGGGGTGGTCAATCGATCTTCAGCCAGGTCGATCAAGGAGGAAGCCCATGAACAAGAGTGTCATCGCGGTGATCGCGTGTTCGATCGTCATCGGAGCGGTGTTTGCCGCCGAGCATCCGTCGGAGCATCCCAAGGCGAAGGCCGGAGCCGACGCGCTCGACGGAAAGGTGTTCGCCGGCACACTGGTCAAGTCCGGAGCGCAGAGCGGCGACAAGGACCAGCTG
The DNA here is from genome assembly GCA_031393555.1 of Acidobacteriota bacterium. Taxonomy (GTDB): domain Bacteria; phylum Acidobacteriota; class Polarisedimenticolia; order Polarisedimenticolales; family DASRJG01; genus DASRJG01. The sequence goes on along the minus strand of JANMVW010000081.1, from coordinate 1,535 downwards.
AGCTTCAAGGGGGGCAAGTTCCTCTCGTCCGCATGCGTCCCGTACGGATTCCATGAAACGGCGTACACCGCGACCGAAAAGGACGGCGTGGTCACGTTCACGTCGAACCCGTTGAACGCGGATGGAGAGACGATGTCGTGGACGGGGACGATCAAGCAGGGCGCCGTCGAAGCCACGGCCCTCTACAAGTCGAAATCGGGTGAGACAACGACGTACGCCTACAAAGGCAAGCTGGGTCACTCCGACGCGGACGCCAAGGAGCATCCGAAAAAATCCGAACACCCCGATCATCCCAAAAAGTGAGCCGCCGTATCGCCTGCTCGGCTCTTGCGCTCGCGGCGGTGCTTCTGCCGTCGGTGCGTGCTGTCGCGGGTAAGCCCGGCGCTCCCGAGGTCAACATCGAGCGGATCGAGCAGGCGATCCAGCAGCACATCCTCAACGCCACGCGCGCAGGTGACGGGTACTTCCGCGTCCCCTTCAACGGAACACAGCTCGAGCTGAAGCTCGTCCGGGTCCACACGGAATACCTGGCGGACTTGGGAGGCGGGGTGCAGTTCGCCTGCGTGGATCTCGTCGGCGCCGACGGCCCGGTCTACGACGTCGATTTTTTCATGAAGGGGCTGCCGGGCCCGGCCACCGTCACCGAGACCACGGTCCACAAGATCGACGGCCAGCCGATCTACGCTTGGGACCAGAAGGACGACGGCACCTGGACTCGCGTGCCGGTGACCGAGGCGCCGGACCGGCTGCTCGGCGTGATCCGCGGGGAAGACCAATTCGAGTTCGATTACCGGGTCAAGCTCCCGACCCTCACCGGTCCCGCCAAGCTCTGGCTTCCGCTCGCGCGCTCCGACGGATCTCAGACGGTGCGCGTCCTGGAGATCCGCGCCCCGGCGTCGCGCCGCGAGTTGGATGAGCACGCGCACGGCAACAAGCTGCTGTTCGTGACGCTCCAGCCGAAAGACGGGGGCTCGACGATCGAGGTGCGATACGCGTTGAGGCGGCTCGAGAAATCGGCCTACACCGCGACCGAAGCAAACCCCGACGTCTATCTCGCGTCCGAGCGCCTCGTGCCGACGACCGACACGATCCGCAAGATCGCGCGAGACGCGATCCGGGGGAAACCGACCAACCTGATGCGCGCCCGCGCCCTGTACGACCACGTCATCCGGAAAATGCGCTACGCGAAGTTCGGCCCGAGCTGGGGAAACGGCGACGCGGTGTACGCGTGCGATGCCAAGAGCGGCAACTGCAGCGATTTCCACGCCTACTTCATCGCGTTGTCGCGTTCCGTTGGCATCCCGGCGCGATTCGCGGTCGGCGCCGCGATCCCGTCGGAGCGCGACAACGGCGGAATCGACGGCTACCACTGCTGGGCGGAGTTCTACGCCGACGGCAAGTGGTGGCCGGTGGACGTCAGCGAAGGCGACAAGAATCCGCGCCTCGCGACGTACTACTTCGGCCATCACCCGGCGAATCGCATCGAGCTGAGCCGCGGCCGCGATCTCGTCGTCGAGCCGGGCCCCGCGTCGGGA
>JANMVW010000267.1:0-7248 GCA_031393555.1 Acidobacteriota bacterium | reverse complement strand
TCGACCGACCAGAACGGCTCGTTGCCGTTGGTCAAGAATTCGCCTTCGAAAACAGGCGCATCGCAGGCCGGGCCTTCGCGTAGGCCGTGGGCGCGCAGGAGCTGCTTCCACATGAGGGTCTTGCCGTCGGACGCCGACGCGCCATCGAACTCGACGTAGATTCCTTCCGAGGGCTTCGCTTCGAGTGAGGCAACGGCCTTGGCAAGCTCCCCGGCGGAATCGGTCAGGGTCATGGCCGCCGCCGCCGGGCTCCCGCACTCGAGGAAGGTCTTTACCTCGCCGGAAATCTTGAGAATCCCTCGCACGGGCACGTTCGACGAGGGCTCTTCTTGAGTCTCCACCGCGGGCTCCTCCGCGGGAGCCGGCCCGGCCGTCGGCCGACCGCAAGCGGCGACGACGAGAAGGAGCGGGATCGCGGCGAAGTTGGGTCGGCTCATCGTGGAAGGATCCATCATAATGCGCCGCGATGCCCACGACGACCTTCTCGAATCTGCGCACGTTTATCGACCAGTTGCGCCGGGACGGTGACCTTGCTGTCGTGGACTCCCGGGTGACGGCCCGGCTCGAGGTCGCCGAAATCCACCGGCGGGTGATCGCCGCCGGGGGGCCGGCGCTCCTCTTCACGAGCGTCGAGGGGGCCGCGTTCCCCCTGGTCACCAACCTCTTCGGCACCGCGCGCCGTGCGGAGCTGGCCTTCGGCTCTCGCCCCGAACGGCTGATCAAGCGCCTGGTCGGACTGGCCGAGACGATCCTGCCTCCAACGCTCGGGAAGCTCTGGGGCGCCCGCGACCTCGCCTTCGAGGCGATGAAGGTGGGAACGAAATCGAGATCGAGCGGGCCGGTGACCGAGGTCGTGACCAGCGACGTGCGCCTCGACCGCCTCCCGGTCTTGACGACGTGGCCCGAGGACGGCGGCCCCACGATGACGCTACCGGTCGTCCTGACGCGCCACCCCGGAACCGACGTCCCGAACCTCGGCATGTACCGCCTTCACGTCCACAACCCGCGAACCACCGGAATGCACTGGCAGATCGGGAAGGGAGGCGGGTTCCACTACCTGGTCGCCGAGGCGAATAACGAGGCGCTGCCGGTGACGGTCTTCCTCGGTGGGCCACCCTCGCTGATCCTCTCCGCGATTGCGCCTCTTCCGGAGAACGTCCCGGAGCTGTTGCTAGCCTCGTTGATCGCCGGCGAGAAGCTTGCCACGTGCGCCGGCCCCGGCGCGCACGCGCTGATCGCGGAGGCCGAGTTTGCGCTGATCGGCAAGGTGCCGCCGAAGGTTCGCCACCCCGAAGGACCGTTCGGCGACCACTACGGCTATTACTCGCTCCTCCACGACTACCCGGTCTTCGAGGTGTCGCACCTCGCGCATCGCAGGGACGCGATCTACCCCGCCACCGTCGTCGGCAAGCCGCGCCAGGAGGACTTCTTTATCGGTGATCTCCTCCAGGAGCTGCTTTCACCGCTCTTCCCGCTCGTGATGCCCGCGGTGACGAGCCTGTGGTCGTACGGCGAGACCGGCTATCACTCGCTCACCGCGGCGGTCGTGAAGCAGCGATACAGGCGCGAGGCGATGGTGTCGGCGTTTCGCATTCTCGGCGAAGGGCAGCTTTCGCTGACGAAGTTCCTGATCGTGCTCGACCGGGAGGTGGATCTCACGGACTTCAAGGCCGTGTTGACGCACCTCCTCGAGCGCACGCAGCCCGAGACCGACCTGTTCGTCTTCTCGAACGTCTCGATGGACACCCTCGACTACAACGGCCCGGTCGTCAACGAAGGCTCGAAGGGGGTGTGGCTCGGTGTGGGCGATCCGGTGCGGAAGCTACCGAGGGAATTCCGTCCGGCCGTCGGCCCGCCTCACGATGCGCGCGACCCGCGGGTGTTCTGCCCGGGCTGTCTCGTCGTCGGCGCTCCGGGCCTGGCCGACGATCCCGGCGCCGCCGCACGTTTCGCGGAACATCCCGCCTTCAGCGACTGGCCGCTCGTCGTCGTGACCGACGATCCGGCCAGGACCTCGGCCTCGGCGATCAATTTCCTCTGGACGACGTTCACGCGCTTCGAGCCCGGCGCCGACGTGCACGCCGCCGCCAAGCGCATCGTCCGCAACCACGTCACCTTCACCCCGCCGATCGTCTTCGACGCCCGTCTGAAGCCCGGCTTCCCGAAGGAGTTGTTCGCCGACGAGGCGACGGCCGAGACCGTCACGAAGCGTTGGAAGGAGTACTTTCCGTCAGGCGTTGCGATGGGGGATGCGGCTAAGGGGCACTTGGACTAGACAACCGTGAAGCGTACGCGCGGAGCTCGTACTCCATGCGAACGACTCCGTCCTTCTGATGGACCTGATACAGCCTGTCGAGCGCGGCGAGCATCGGTTCGTGCCGCTCGTGCCCCGCGGCGGGAACGTATGACGACGACAGTAACCGCGCGCGCAATCCCCGGCGGTCGAGGATCTGCACGTTGCCGAACACGCGACGCTCGAACGGCCCGTCGAAAAACTCTTCGAGCTCCGCTTCGGTGACGTTTTCATGCCGCACGATCAGGTAGTCGGTCCCGAACTCGCGAAGCAGCGCTTCGTAGTCGGCCGCGAACGGAGATCCGTCCACGCGTCGCACGTTCCAGAGCAGCGCAACGACGCCCCGGGACCGGAGGATCCGCGCGCACTCCGCGCGAAACGCGGTGCGATCGAACCAGTGGAACGCCTGCGCGGCCACGACGGCGTCAACGCTCGCCGCGGGCAACGTCGTCGCCTCGGCGGGGGCGGCCACGGCGCGGAATCGCGGGTCGCTCCCGAGTGCCCCAACCGCCGCCTCGCGCATCGCGTCGTTCGGCTCGACCGCCACGACCGTGAACCCGTGGCGCAAGAACAAAACCGCGGAGATTCCGGTGCCCGCTCCGGCGTCGGCAATCGTCGATGACGGGCCGAGTCCGAAGGTCTCGGCGAGCCAGGACACGACCGCATCGGGATAGCCGGGGCGTCCGCTGACGTAGTCGCGAACGCGATTCGAGAAGCGTCCCATGACGGTCATCGCGAGATCCACTCGGGTGCGAGAAGTCCGTAAATCAGGGAGTCTTGGATCTCGCCGGCGAGGAAGTACCGCTCTCGGAGCCGTCCTTCCCGCCTGAATCGGAGTCGCTCGACGGATCGGATCGAAGCGGCGTTTCGCGGGTCGATGTCGGCCTCGAGCCGATGAAGGCCCATCGCACCGAAGGCGTGATTCACGAGCGCTGTCAGCGCCTCGTGGGCGAACCCGCGTCCCCACACGTCGCGACGCAGGATGTAGCCGAGCTCGGCGCGCCGGTGCTGCTTTTCGATCCGGTGCAGCGTACAGGTGCCGATCACGAGCTCGTCTTCGCGCCGCGAGATCCCCCATTCGAAAAGCGTCTCCGGAGCCTCGTGGCTGGCGATGTCTTTCAGGAGCGCTTCGGCCTCGCCGATGTCGGTCATCGCGGGGTGGCTCCAGTACCGCATGGCCTCGGGATCCTTGTAGATCTCGAACAGAGCGGGGATATCTCCGTCGATGAGAGCGCGCAGTCTGAGGCGCGGCGTTTCAAGGATCGGGGGCATCGTGGTGCTCCCGTCCTCAGTAGCCGAAAATGGCGAGTTCGCCGATCAACACCGGCCCGTCGGTTCGAAGGGCAAAGGTCCCCTTGGCCGAGCCCCAGCAGTATCCCGCGGTGACGTTGAGCCGGCCGTTGCGTTGCGACGCCGAGTGGAAAAACGCGCGCTCGTGGGGGGACAAACTCCCCGCGACGATACGTTGCGCCACGTCGGCGGCCTCGGCCGGCGTCAGCGGCGTCGCGTGGCGAGACGCGACGTCGTATTTCCAATTGCAGGCCGCGTGTTGCGCCTCGGCGGAGAGATCCCACGACACGTACACGGTCTTCGGGAGGTGCCCCGAATCGAGGAGTCCTCCACAACCGCGATGAGGGAGAGCCGGCGGGGTCGTCGGCGGGTCGGCCGGGATCTCCCGCCCTTCGACGGCCCACCCGAGGACCGCTTCGATGACCGGAGCAACGCGGTCAGGCGACGACGCGGCGGGGGTCGACGAGGGCAAAAGCAAAGCGGCGAGCGCCAGGACGCCGCAAACGACGAGACGCAGCGCGATTCTACTTTTTGTTCCAGTATCCAAGATCGACCTCGTAGCAGGAGCTGTCGAGCTCAACGACCGCGTCCTGGATGCGCGCTTGAGCGTCGGCGACAGCTTGGTTGTAGATGCACGGCCCCATCTCCTTTAGCACGAACTCCAAGAAGAGTGAAGCCTTCAGGTCGCCGATCGTGTCGTCGAGGTTCTCCGCGCAGTATCGCTTGATCGACGCGATGAATCGCGCCTGGGCGTCCGGCTTGAGTTTGATCGTCATCGCGTGCACGCGATGACCGCCAGGACGTGGCAGGCGGTGCCGGTGACGACGAACAGATGCCAGACGAAGTGGCCGTAGCGAAGACGTCGGGCGGCGTAGAACCCGACGCCCGCGGTGTAGGCCAGGCCACCCGCGGCAAGCCAGGCGATCGACGCTCTCGGAAGATGGGTCCAGATCGGCCGCACTGCGATCACGGCGAGCCACCCCATGAGGAGATAAAGTCCGGTTGAAAAAATCGGATGCCACGCTCGTCCCATCGACTTCATGACGATGCCCAAAATCGCGAGCCCCCAAACGAGGCCGAACAGCGTCCACCCCCACGCGCCCCGCAGCATGCCGAGCGTGAACGGCGAATAGGTCCCGGCGATCAGCAGGTAGATCGATCCGTGGTCGAGGACGCGGAACACGCGTTTCGCCCGGTTGTTCGGCAGCGCGTGGTAGAGGGTGGACGAGAGGTACATCAGGATGATCGCCGCGGCGAAGAGGCTGGCGCCGACGAGAAACGCAGGATCACCTCGCCTTACGGCGGCGACAATCAGAACCGGCGCGGCGACGGCGCCGGCGACCAGTCCCACCCCGTGGCTGATGCTGTTGGCGATCTCTTCGCCCATCGACTGGCGTCGCTCGGGGAGGGCCGTCAGAGCGCTCATGGGCTCCATCGTATCCGGCCCTGCGATCGCGTGCCCGGAATGGTAGGGTGAAGGAATGAAATCTGTTCTCGTTCGGGGGGCGGAAATCGGTGACCTGGCGGCGCTGACGGACGTCTATAACCACTACGTCAAGACCAGCCCCGCAACGTTCGATCTCGAGCCGGCGTCGCTCGAGTCGCGAAGGCAATGGATGAGCGGATATGCCGATGCCGGCCCCCATCGACTGTTCGTTGCGATCGACGGGGGCGCGCTCGTGGGCTACGCCACGAGCGGAAAGCTCCGTGAGAAACCGGGCTACCTCCCCTCCGTCGAGACCTCCGTGTACGTGCATCCCGGCCGTCATGCACAAGGGGTTGGCACGAGTCTTTATGCGGCGCTCTTTTCGGCGCTGGCCGCGGAAGACGTGCACCGCGCCTACGCGGTCATCGTGCTCCCGAACCCAGCTTCGATCGCCCTGCATGCCCGATTCGGATTCGAGCCGGTGGGGCTCTTCCGTGAGGCTGGACGGAAGTTCGGCCGTTACTGGGATATGCAATGGTTCGAGCGCCGGCTTCCATGATCACGATCGGTCCCGTGAGTCTGACCGTCGCCGACCTTTCACGCTCCATCGCGTTTTACACCGAACGGCTGGGATTCCGTGTCCACGCGGAGAGCCAAGGCTCGGCGCGACTCGGGGCGGGCGCGGCCGACCTGCTCGTTCTCGTGGAGAGCCCAGGTGCGCACCGCCTTCCTGGGTCGACCGGATTGTTCCACTTCGCCGTGCTGCTTCCGTCACGTGAGGCGCTCGCACGTTCGCTGGCGCGCCTGATCGAAACGCACACGCCGCTCCAAGGGGCGGCCGATCATCTCGTCAGCGAGGCGCTCTACCTCGCCGACCCGGAGGGTAACGGCATCGAACTCTACCGCGACCGACCGCGCGAAACCTGGGTCTGGGAAGATGGCGCGGTCAAGATGACGACCGATCCGCTCGACGTGGACGCACTCCTCGAGGAGGGCCTCGCCCTGGGGTCCGCTTGGCGAGGGCTCCCGGAAACCACCACGCTCGGCCATGTCCACCTTCGGGTCGCCGACATTGCTTCCGCGGAGCGGTTCTACTGCGGCGTCCTAGGCTTCGACCTGACGACGCGCTATGGAACGATGGCCTCGTTCGTCTCGGCAGGCGGCTATCACCATCACATCGCGTTCAACACCTGGGGTGGAACCGGCGCCCCGCCGGCGCCGATGGGAGCGGCGGGATTGCGGGAATTCGTCGTGCGCGTCTCGAGCGAAGTGGAGGTCGAACGCGTGCTCGCGCGAGCGAGGGCGGCAGGGACGCCGGTGGAACCGGGCGCGATGGTGCGCGATCCATCGGGCAACGCCGTCCGGCTCGTGGCCCCCTGAACGGCCTCGAATTACGGATCGGCTTTGCCCGCTATTGCTTGGGCCGCTCCGGGAGATGGCGGTAACATCTCCTCTCCGCAAAGGAGCAAGAGGAGACCTAACGTGAACATGAGAAAGTTCGCCCCGATCGCGCTTGTGGCCTCGTTTGGATTGGTGATTCCGGCGATGGCCGCAGGAGAAGACGGCAAGAAACTCTACGATTCGAAGTGCGCCATGTGTCACGGCACGGATGGCGTCGCGAAGAAAATGGCCGCCGGTTCGAAGAATTTCAACGACCCGGCCTGGAAGAAAACCGCGACGGTCGAAGGAATCATCAAGGACACGAAAGACGGGAAAGGCAAAATGAAGGGAATGGGCGACAAGCTCAGCCCCGATGAGATGACGGCAATCGCGAATTACGTATTGACGATGGCGAAATAGGGTGGGAGCTCCCCCCGGTCCCCCCTGGGGGCATCCCGCCGAAAGGCCGCCCAGGTTCACCGGGCGGCCTTTCCTTTGTGTATGATCCAAGGGCAGTCGGGAATCCCTAAAGGAGAAAACAGATGACGATGAAGAAGTTGGTGGTCCTGCTCGTCGCGTTCGCGTTCTGCGTTGCGGTCGTTCCGGCCTTCGCTGCGGAAGACGGCAAAGTTCTCTTCGGTTCGAAGTGCGCGATGTGCCACGGTCTGGACGGCGTCGCGAAAAAGATGGCGACTGGATCGAAAAACTTCAACGACGCCGCTTGGAGCAAGGCCCAAACCGGCGACGGCATCGTGAAGATCATTCACGAGGGCAAGGGTAAGATGAAGGGACTCGGCGACAAGGTGAACGCCGATCAGGCGAAGGCGATCGCCGCCTACGTGCTCACGCTCGCGAAGTA
>JANMVW010000240.1:0-1674 GCA_031393555.1 Acidobacteriota bacterium | reverse complement strand
TCTCACGGTGGCTACCTCCCGCGCGCATCTGCCATCCCTATCCGCTCGTGCGCCTCGGCGTTGCTACCCAAGGTGGGAGCCGGATGCGGTAGTGCCGCTCGTCCGGATCTGTGCGGGGGGCGCCGGGCGACCGGCGTCCCTACCGCGACAAGACTGGGGGGGACTCCAGGGGACTCGGAGGGGCAACGGATTCGGCGGAGAATCGAGCCCTGGCAACGGAAGTCGCGCGCCATCGCTCTTTTCTGGTAAACCTGGACGCGGGTTCGATTCCCGCCGCCTCCGCGATTCGCGTGGGACTCCATGAATTGAGGGCTCGGACCGGAAAACAATCGGTGGCGCATTACAAGCGCTCATTCTACTGAAGGCCCGTCCCCACCAAAACAAACGGCCCGGGCCGGTGCCTTCGCAACGGTCCGGGCCGAAAATCGATCGGATCGTTCGGTCGAGTCTTACGGGAGTAGCACCGTCACTTCGTATTCCCACTGCCCCGTGCCCACGGTGGTGTCGAGGAAGGTCAGCGTATCTCCATTGACGGTTCCGATCGAGACGAACGCACCGCCGGAATTCAACGGACGTCGCCAGATCCTGTACGACGTGGGATTTCCTGATCCATCGTCCATCATCGGAGGCAGCCAGCTCAGTCGCACTCGGTCGGGGTGCACGACACCGCGTGCGTCGAAGTCCTTGTCGACGCGGTGATGGTGCTGGCGGAGCGCCTTCTTGTCGTTGATCTCTCGGGCCAGGCACTTCGCGTCCTTGCAGGTGTCTTTGTCACGCGTCGAGCTGGCGAGGATCGCGTCCGAGGTGGCAAGCGACGCTCCGACGGTCGTGAGCGTGTGGACGTGGCTGTCGTGGTCGCAGGTCGAGTCGATTGGCTGATCCAGGCAGACCCGCTGCCGGCAGATGTTGAGTGCCAAGGCCATCAGCTCGTTCTCCCCCTTGTCGCACTCTTTGCCTTCCGAGCCGCCGTCGCCGTGCGGGCTGTGATGCCCGTCGCCGTCGAGGATGGTGCAGATGTCGGCGATGTGGGAGATACCCTGGAACGTTTCGGTCAGGTTGCCGACGCACGCGGCGTCCGCATCGGTCAGCGTGTCGCCGTGATACGGAAGCTGGTTGTGCTCCCACTTCTCGCAGAGGTTTTGGTAGTAGCCGGACGATTTCGGATCCGGCGTCGCATGGCAGTTCGTCCCCGCGCAGATGCCGCTCTGGCAGTTGTCGTTGAAAGTCGCTGCGTTGCCGTCATTGCACGTCGTGCCGTCCGGCTTCGCGGGGTTGGAGCACGCGCCCGTGCCCGGGTTGCAGATGCCGGCGACGTGGCACTGGTCGCTCGCCGAGCATGTGACCGGGTTGGCGCCGACGCAGGCGCCGCCATGACAGGTGTCGCTTTGCGTGCAGCGGTTGCCGTCGTTACACGCTGTGTTGTCTGCGGCATTCGGGTTCGAGCAAGTGCCGTTGGCCGGGTTGCAAGTTCCGGCGACGTGGCACTGGTCGCTCGCGGCGCATGTGACCGGGTTGGCGCCGACGCAGGCGCCCGCCTGGCAGGTGTCGCTTCGCGTGCACGCGTTGCCGTCGTTGCAGGACGTGTTGTCCACGGCATTCGGGTTCGAGCAAGTGCCGCTGGCCGGGTTACAGGTGCCGGCCACGTGGCACAGGTCGCTCGCGGTGCATTTGACC
>JANMVW010000206.1:0-1648 GCA_031393555.1 Acidobacteriota bacterium | reverse complement strand
AGACGCGGTGAACTGCGCGGTGTTGGTGTTGCGATTTGCCGCGACGAGAGCGGCGGTGCAGGCGAACGCGCTGGGAGCCGGGCAGGTCGTCGTGTCGTAGATGACCATGTTGCCGCTCGTGGCCGCATCGAGGCTCTGGGCCTTGAACGAGTACTTCCCGGAGAGCGAGGGGGTGTAGGACCACACCGTATCGCGGCCGACGGCCGTGCTGGTCGTCTGGCTGGTCCCCGGGAAGCACGTCGTCGTCGGCGAGGTGATCGAGTAGTCGGCGACCGCTAGGGCGTTCGTCCCCGTCGCGATCTGGTTCAGGGTCAAAGGCAGGGCGCCCGTGCACTTGTCGTTGGACGGGACGACGGCCTGCGTGATCCGCAGCTGGATCGCCGTGTTACCCGCAGTAGGCGCGGTGGTCCCGAATTGGTAGACCACGATGAAGTAGGTCGTCCCCGCCGTCAGGGTGGTGTTCGCGATGACCGATTGCAAATTTTCTGTGGTGCAACCGTCATCGTCACATCCCAGGGCACCCGCGAGCTGGGTATACGTACCGCCGCACGCGGAGGTCGAAGAGGTGTAGATCGCAAGGACGGTGTCGTCCACTGTCGAGCCGGTCGGCGCGTCGGCGCAGGTCGAGACGGTGTAGGACGCCGTCGTCGAAGGCGTGAACTTGTACCAAATGCTTCGCGAAACGTTCGTCTGGCAGCTCGGAAGCGGCGGATCGAGGGTCGTCGTCGCATCCGTGATGTCGGCCGTGACGGCCGTCAGGAACGGGAAGGGCCCGGCGGCCGTAATGACCTCGGCGCCCGTGCACAAATCGTTGGTCGGGGCCACGCTGGGAGTCAGGGGTGCTTCCATGGCGCTGGTGGTGGTCGAATCGCTCAGCAGGGGAAGGTTCAAGGTCTTCGGGGAGCCCGCCGCCAGGGCGATGGTCACCGGGTAGTCCGAAGGGGCGGCGGACACGGAGAGGGTCACTCCGGTCACGTTGCCTTGCCCGTCGGCGACAAGCTGCAATTCGGCGGAAAGCGATTTTCCGGCGGCGCTCGCCACCTGCCAAATGTTGTATTGCGCGGCGACTTTCCCATCGGCGTCGGCCAAGTCGAGGATCGTCGATCCTCCGGAGAGGCGCGCGGTCAGGCCGGTGGTCAGCGCGAGCTCGATCGTGAGCGGGCCTCCCTGCGCCGACGGGTCGGGCGGGGCCGCGCTCAGCGAGAGCCAGTGCTGAAAGCCGGCTGGATCGTTGACATACCACTCGGACAACGGGGCTTGGCGACCGAAATCCACACGGTTGTCGGATGCGCCCGGCGTTGCCGGTGTCACGGACTGAAGCTCACTGGGATAACCGTAGCGGGTGAGCGCCAGGTTAACCTCCCACGTGTTCGGGGCTGACTCGGAGACGAGCCGCAACCCGGTGTTCGGGAAGTAGCCTTTGAGTCCCTGGGCGCTGTTGACTCCGACGTAGGCGCCCGACTGCCCGTTGAAACTGGGCGAAGCCTCCCACACGATGTTGTAGGAGGCGTCCGGCGGGGGCGAGGATTGCGCCCCGACAAAGGTCGCAGTCGCCGCGACGAGAACGAGCGCGAGAGTGGGGACCAGCATCATCCGGACCGACCGCGCAAACGAAGTTCTTCGACAGCTCATTTGAATCCCTTCCATC
>JANMVW010000188.1:0-1937 GCA_031393555.1 Acidobacteriota bacterium | reverse complement strand
CTACGCCACCGGGAAGAATCGGGAGTGGGTCGTCCGGGGCGGTGCCGGCGTTTTCTACAACAAGACGGTCCTCGCCTTCCCGGCCGTCGCGGCGATCACGTCCGGAACGCAGATCGGATTGATCTTTCCCCAGGGCCTGACTTTCGAGCTGACCGAGGCCTTTATCGCCCAATACGGCATCGACGCCGTACGCAACGTTCTCGTTTTCCCCGATAACCTCACGTTGAGGTTCTCGACGGGGACGAGGCTCGACTCGACCCAGGCCAACCTGTTCAACCTCGGCTTCGAGCGGGCGGTCGGAACCCACGGCGCGTTTTCGGCCAATCTCACGCGGTCTCGCACCTACCACGTGCCCCTGATGAAGGACTTGAATCCGGTGATCGGGAAGGACATCCAAGGGATGCCGATCCACGAGTACGACCAGGTCAACGTCGGATCGATCGCGGCGGTGGTCACCGAAGGGCAAGCCTGGTACACCGGTTTCGACCTCAACTGGCGATGGCAGTCCGGCATCGGTTGGTACAACCTCTCGTACACGCTGTCGAAATCCGAAGACATGGGACCGGATCCGTTGAAGGGCGGGATCTACCTCCCGCCGAACTCCGACAACTTGAGCTCGGAGCGAGGCCTGTCGGACAACGATCGCCGCCACCGGTTCGTGGCCTCGGGCGATCTCGGGCTCTACTTCCTGGGACTGCGGCTTTCGGGCGTCTTTCAGTACGCGACCTATCTCCCCTTCAACGTCACGACCGGGTCGGACGACAACCTGGACGGCATCACGAGCGACCGGCCCGCGGGCGTCCGGCGAAACACCGGGGCCCACACGCCGCTCGAACCGGTGAACGCCTACCGGGCCGCCCACGGACTGGCTCCCGTGAACTCCTTGAAGTCTCCTTCCCTCATGCAACTCGACCTGCGCCTTTACCGGCCGTTCAAACTGAAACAACACAAGGGCTACGGTCAGGGGTTCGTGCAGATCTTCAACGTGCTCAATCGCAAAAACGGCGGCCTCGTGGAAGGGCGCGCGCTCGCCACGAACTTCGGCGCCGTGATCGGAAACGCCGGCCCGCCTCGCTCGTTCGAGCTGGGCTTCAAAATGGGGTTCTAGCATGATGATCGCAGCGCTTCTTCTCGCCGCCCAGCTTTCGCCGTTCGATCAGGTGGTCGCCAGCGAGCGGGCGTTCGCCGCCGCGTCGCTCCAGACGGGACTCCACGAGTCGTTTCTTGCGAACCTCGCGCCGGACGCGATCAGCTTCATGCCGCTTCCCGTGCCCGCGCGCCCGGTCCACGAAGGGAAGCCCCCGGCGTCCGGAAAGCTCAACTGGGGGCCCACTTGGGTGGCGGTGTCGTCCGCCGGAGACCTCGCGGTGTCCACGGGCCCTTGGGAGATCAAGGGCCAAGGCGAATCGGTGATCAAGGTGTCGACCGGCTTGTTCTTTTCCGTCTGGCGCCGGCAGCACGACGGCGCGTGGAAGGTCGCGGTGGACGCGGGGATCTCGTCCCCCGTGAAGTTCGTCCTCCCGGACACCGTCGAGAACGGCTTCGCCGGCGCTGCCGCCGCGGCGCCGAAACCCGGCGGCGCGGAAAAGGCAGGTCTCGGGGTCGCGGCCGCCGAGAAGGCTTTGGCCTACGCAGCGAAGGCGGGACTCGGTCAGGCGATCGAAGCCCAGGCCGACTCCCTGTTGCGGGTCTATCGCGAAGGGAAGGCGGCAGGGATCGGTCCGGCCGCCTCACGCGCCCTTCTCGCCGCGGACACGCGCAAAGTGACCTGTGCTGCGGACCGCGTCGTGGCGTCGGTCTCGGGCGACCTCGCCTATGCCTACGGCACCTGCAAAGCCGAGGGAGGCGACGCCGCCTCGAAGAACGGATTCCTTCGCGTCTGGCGGATGCAGGCCAACGGCAAGTGGAAGATCCTGGCTGACGTGACGCCTTAGGGG
>JANMVW010000072.1:0-2337 GCA_031393555.1 Acidobacteriota bacterium | reverse complement strand
GTCCAAATCGTGTGCAGTCCGTGAGGATCCTGGATGGCCGGGTTCCCGGTCAGCCACGAATCGTCGTCCCAGACGTACCCCGCGTGGATGGCCGGCGCGTAGGCGGCGAGGGTCAGGCCGAGGATGCCGACGAAGATCGCCAGGGAGACGAGCGGACGGGAGCGGAGTGTGGCCACGGGCGGGGAGTCTAACCCGCTGTGGCCGGTTCCACGTGTGGGGACTAGCATCGGTCCCGAGGGGCCCGTGCCGTGGAGGTTCCCATGCGTCATACCCGAAGAGCGTTCGTCCTCGTGTCCACTCTCGTGACGGCGGTCGCGGTGGCGACGGCCACCCCGCCGAAAACCAGCCAGCGTTACGCCTTCTCTACTTTCAGGGAGGAAGCCGGCCGCGTCAGCGTCTTCGTGGACGGCTACCCCGCCAGCCTGCGCACCACCGAGGCGTACGTCCCGATCCCGATCGCGATCGCCGTCGTGAAAAACGGCAAGGCCATCGAGTTCCTTCCTGAATCGTTCACGCTCGTGGACGCCCGGGGGAACGCGGTCCCGGCGGCGGGTTACCAGGAGCTAACGCGCGGTTACGACAAGCTCGGCTTTGATCGCTCGTTGATCCGCATGCGCCCGATCGTCGTCGGCTCGTACATCGCCGAGCTCCAGCCGATCGCCGCCTCGTTCTATCCACCCGGGGATTCAGGGACGCGGATCCCGCGCGTCGAGTTGGCGTCGTTCACCTGGTTCCGCGACACGTTGTACTTCCCGCGCCCTCTCGCGGGCCTCGGGGGCGTGCTCACCTTGAAGGTGGCGATCCCCGGCCTCGATCCGGTGGAGGTCCGTTTCGTCGCGACCGACGAGGCGTTGGCGCGCTGAACGTCGCGCCACCGCGTTTCCGTCTTCGTCACGATCGCGATCGCCGGACGCGCATCGACCGACACCTGAGGCCTGGCTCTCGAGCTCGATGAGATCCGGCAACGATACGATCCAGGCGAAGGTGTTCTCCAGGGGCACCTTCAGCGCGCGCAGGGCTCTTTTCGTTTGACCCTGGACGCGGGTTCGATTCCCGCCGCCTCCACCAGTGCGGCCCTTCACCAGCGGCCCATGACCCATGGAATCGCTGGCACTCTTCAGGCCGAGGCACTCGAGGATCGTGCGGAATGCGTCACGGGCATGGATCCGTATTCGGCCTCACGACCCCCGCGCTGTTCGTTCCAAGACTTCCTTCCGCCCCCCCGACCGTTCCCGTCACGAGCGAGAACTTCACCGCGCCGGAGGCGGGTACATCGCGATCCACGATCCGAGGCTCGGCGAGGTCGCAGTGCTTTTCGGCCAGGGGGTTCGAGCCGGTTGCCTGCGTGTACGATCCCGTCGTCCGGAGAACGGCGAGGTCGCCTTCGTGGACATTCCACGCAGCCGGCCCTTGCTCCGGCTGCCACTCGATCACGCTCTTGTCGGACGTACCGAGCACGTAGATCAGCCCGTCATCGAAATCGCACAGGTCGCCCTCGCCATCATGGTCGAAGTCGGACTGGCTGGGGTTCCACGTGACGGCGCAATTGTCGCAGACGTCGTGCGCGCCGTCGCCGTCGACATCCACGCCGGCGCCGCTCTCGTCGACGTCGCCGTCGCAATCGTCGTCGCGGTGGTTGCAAATCTCCGTCGCACCGGGGTGCATGCTGGGATTCACGTCGTTGCAGTCGAGATTGTTGGAAGCGAATCCCGGCGGTTGATAGCAAGCGTATCCCGTGATCGTGGAATTGCCGTACGTGTCCGCATCCGCGTCCCGCCAGTACTGCGTGGGCCAGTCGCAAGTGGTGGCGCAGTAACGCGCGCCGGAATCAAGGGTAATCTCGCCGTACCCGCCCCAGACGATCATCTCGGTCCCGGTCCACACGGCGGTGTGCTGCGTACGGGCGAGGGGAACATTCCCCGCCGAGGAGGTCGGGATCCAGAAGTTGGTGGAGGGGTTGTACCGACCACCGCTGTTCGAGTACTCACCGCCCGCGTAGCCACCCCAGATGATCATCTCGTTGCCGGTCCAGACGGCGGTGTGTTCGACGCGGGCTGAAGGAGCATTTTCTCCCACCGGCGTGGGCCACCAGGTATCGCTGGAGGGCGAGTATCGGCCGCCGCTCGCATGGTAGCCGTGGTCTCCGTCGTCGCCGCCCCAGACGATCATCTCGGATCCCGTCCACACGGCGGTGTGGGCTGAGCGAGCCGCCGGAGCCGATGTCCACGTCGTGTACCCCCACGAGTCGGCGACGGGGTTGTAACGCCCCCCCGACGAGAGGGCGTAGCGTTCGTCGTGGCCACCCCAGATGATCATCTCGTTGCCGGTCCAGACGGC
>JANMVW010000184.1:0-2846 GCA_031393555.1 Acidobacteriota bacterium | reverse complement strand
GGCTCGGAGCCCGCTGGAATATTCCGTCCACAAGCTCCGGGAGGCGTCGTCGTCGCGTACCGAAGCCTGCGATCCCCGGTTGCGATGGACCCCTCGAAATTCCAGGCCTACCTCGACCTCGAAGGACTTCCTCCGGTCAAGCCCGGCCGCGAGGTGTTCTCCCGCTGCGCGAAGAGCCTCCTGGCCGTCGGCGGCCGTGGCGACCCCGTCTTCATGAAACCGGTCGGCCTGACGCTCGAGCTGATCCCCGAGGCCGATCCTTACGCGCTGTCGCCGGGTGAACGATTGACGGTACGGCTGCTCTACAATGACAAGCCGTTGGCCGGCGCGCTCGTCATGGCGCTCGACCAGGTTGACGCGAAAAGCCCCCAACAGGTCCGCTCCGACACGCTTGGCCGCGCAACTTTCACGCTTCCGCGAGCCGGCGCTTGGCTGATCAAGGTCGTGCACATGATCCCGGCTCCGCGCGACGCCTCCGCCGACTGGGAAAGCCTCTGGGCCTCGCTGACGTTTTCGCTGCCGGCGGGACGACGGTAATGTAGATTCTCTGGGGCCGCAGTTTTCGGAGGATCTCGTGATCGTCGTCCGTCTGATCGCCGACGTGGCTCTGCTGGTCGCCTTGGGCGGGGGCGTTCCCGCGCCTGAAGCCGTGACCGAGCCCGCGATCGCCCCGGCACCGAAGGCCGAGATCCTCGGCCTCTGGAAGGGATCGTCGACGTGCGCCAAGGTCGATGGTAACGAGTTCTGTCACGACGAGACGGTCGTCTACAACTTCGTCGACGTGCCGGGCCAGCCGGTCACCGTCGGGCTGAAGGCGGCGCGGATCGTCGACGGCACCGTGCGCCGGGCCTACGACCTCTACTTCACCTACCGTCCCGTCACGGGTGAATGGACGTGCGAGTTCGATCGCGACGCGTCCCGTGCCGTCTGGTCTTTCGTCGTGTCCGGGGACGGGCTGACGGGAACGGCCATGCTGCTTCCCGAACGCAAGATCGTGCGCAACGTGACCGCGAAGAGAACCACCAAGGACCGGGTGTTGGCGCCGTGAACGGCCGAAACTCGCTCGTGTACCAGGTTGGAACGAAGCTGGTGCCTCGGTTGGGCTTCATGGTCGTTTGATCCAAGCGGTTTTGAGGTTGCGGCGGCGGTGGCGTCATGCGCTACGATCTGCGGATGGCCCATTTCACCGAACCCCAGAAAGCCCAGCTCCGCGACCGCGGCATCTCCGAGGATGAAGCCAACCGCCAGCTCGCGTTGATGGCCGCGCCGTCGGCGCATGTCGAGCTCACCCGGCCGTGCCGGCTCGAGGATGGGATCGAGACGGTTCCGCGGGACCGGCAGGAGGCGTTGATCCTCCTCCATGACGAGGCGGCCCGGCAGGGGCGGTGCTCGAAGTTCGTTCCGGCGTCGGGCGCGGCGACGCGCATGTTCCAAGACGTGCTGACCGGGCGCGGCGTCGATGCCTTGCTCGAGGGCATCCTGCGATTCGCCTTCGTCGATGCCGTGCGTGCGGAGCTGGCCTTTCGCGGCTACGACCTCGATGTGTTGCGCGGCGCGGGGAGCGGCGCCGAGGTCGTCGATGCCTTGGTTGGAGCCGACGGCCTCGGATACGCGACGATCCCGAAGGGGCTCATCCCGTTCCACCGTTATGACAACGGCGCCCGCACCGCGTTCGAGGAGCACCTCGTCGAGGCGGCAGGCACCGTGCGGGACGCCGAGGGCGTTTGCCGCGTGCGGATGACCGTCTCGCCCGAGCACCTTCACGGCTTCCGCCTGCTCGCGGAACGCGTCGTGCCGGCCTACGAGCGCTCCTTGTCCGCGCGCTTCGACTTGGCGTTTTCGGTGCAGAAAGCGTCGACCGACACGATCGCCGGAGCGCCTTCGGGAGGGCCGTTCATCGCCGATGACGGCGGGCTCGTGCTGCGTCCGTCCGGCCACGGCGCGCTCCTCGAGAGCCTCGCCGAGTTTTCGGGAGATATTGTCTTCATCAAGAACATCGACAACGTGCAAACCGATGCGCATCGTGGCGATACGCTCCGGTGGAAGAAGATCCTCTCCGGGCGCTTGATCGAGTTGCAGCGCGCGGTGTTCCTCCACGTGGCCCGGCTGCGCGGCCGGCCGGTCAACCCGGAGTTCGCCGCGGAGGCGGAGGCCTTCGCCCGGAAAACGCTCGGGATCGACGCCCAGGGGGAGGCGCTGCGGCACCAGCTCGAGCGCCCCTTGCGCGTATGCGGCGTCGTGCGGAACACGGGGGAGCCCGGAGGCGGCCCGTTTTGGGTCCGGGGTCGCGACGGACGGATCACGCGCCAGATCGTCGAGACAGCCCAGGTCGATCCGGTCTCGGAGCCCCAGTGCGCCGCGATCCGCGAGGCGACGCACTTCAATCCCGTCGATCTGGTGTGCGGCCTTCTCGACGTCGACGGCGTTCCTTTTGATCTTCCCGCGTTCGTGGACTCGCGCGCCGTCATCGTCACGGAAAAGAGCTATCAAGGGCGCGAGCTGTTGGCGCTCGAGCGTCCCGGTTTATGGAACGGCGCGATGGCCGAGTGGCTCACGATCTTCGTCGAGGTGCCGATTTCGACCTTCACGCCGGTGAAGACGGTGGCTGACCTCCTACGGCCCGAGCACCAGTAGTTCGGGGCCCCTCAATTCTTCTCTGCAAATTAATAGGGGACAGTCCCCATTTTCTTCTAAAGCTTAGGACTGGTGCGTTCAACCGGTCAATGCAACACCATGCCGCCAGCCAGCTGGCAGAAGGGCACGGTGGGGTATGCCGGTAATGAGACGAGGGTTGACGGCTGACGAACGCGCTGCGCTCTGGCAGCGATGGAAGACCGGGCAGTCGT
>JANMVW010000112.1:0-2825 GCA_031393555.1 Acidobacteriota bacterium | reverse complement strand
GGCGACCACCATGCCGCGGGCCCCCACCACCGGTCGGCGGGAGGCGGCGGATACCGGAGGGGCGACCGCGAAGTTGAAGCCGAGCGCCCCGACGACGCCGTACGCCAGGATCGATCGAGCGAGGAAGCGCATCACGCGTGCTCCGATCTCGAGGAAGAGCGTGATTATGCCTGAGGACCGTCCGATCTCCACGCTGCTGCTAGAATTCCGCGGCGCGCCGGCTTCTGGAGCGGCGCGCGTGAGGTGCCGTGATCATGAGGCGTAGCGAGACGTCCCGTGGGCTAGCGATCGTCATCGGTGCCGCCATGGCCGTCTTCCTGCCCGCGTGCGGCGGGGGAAGCCGTGCTCCGGCGCCGCCTCAAGAAGCGGCGAGGATCGCGCCCGAGTTCGAGTTGAAGGATGTGCAGGGCAACCTCTACCGTTCCTCGACCGCCAAGGGGACCGTGCGCCTCGTCGATTTTTGGGCCACGTGGTGCGCTCCGTGCCGACAGGAAATCCCGATGTTCAAAGAGCTTCAGGCGGCCTACGGCCCGAAGGGATTCACGCTCGTGGGCATCGCGATGGACGACGAGGGGGTCGACAAGGTGAGGCCTTTCGTCGACGAGATGAAGATCTCCTACCTGACCCTGATCGGCGACGAAGGGGTCGTCGATGCGTTTGGCGGGGTCGTCGGTTTTCCCACCAAGTTCTTGATCGATCGCGAGGGTCGGATCGTCGACAGCTGGGTGGGTGAGGTTCCGCGGGCGATCCTCGAAAAGAGGATCCAGTCGCTTCTCTAGCCGCGCCCCGACCCCCATCGCTTTCCGTTTCGTTTTCTGACTGACGAAACCGGTGCTGGATCGGCCCGTCCCCCGTACGTAGGTTGTGCCGGGATGAGCCGCATGCTTGCCGCCTTGTCCTGGGTCGTTTTCTGCGCGGGAGCCGCACGGGGCGCCTCGCCACAGCCACCGCGGGAGCGTCAGCCGATCGCGCTGTTTCTCGACGATGTCTCTCCCGCAACCCGGCTCGCGGCAACGGCCGGGGTTGTGGCCTTAGGCGGCCGCGTCGTCCACGCGTTCGACGACGTGCTCGTCGTGCTGCTCCCCGCGGACAGCGAGCTGCGCGCCTACCACCTCCCCGGGGTCCGCGAAATGGCGTTGAACGGCGTGGCGGGCTCGGCGCGGCGTCGGGGACAGGGCCCCTCCTTCGGTGGCGCCGCATGGAACGCGATCGCTCGCGGCGCGCCTACGGCCGATCGAGCGGACGAGATCCCGGGTCCGATCGAAGACGACGCGTTGACGGCCCCCGCGGTGTCGCTCGAGGCCGTCCGCGCGGCGGGCCGGGGGGTGGCGGTTGTGCAAGGCGGCGCGCGCGGCGGGTCGCCGGGGGGGTCGGCGGTGGCCTTCCGGGGGCCTTTCGGAGCCACGGAACTCAACACGAGCGAGTTCCTCGCAGGCTCGGTGAGCGTCAACATCGTGCTCGTCGAGAGCGACGGATCGATCGAATCCTCGACGGAGAACTGGTCGTCGACTCGCGAGAGCGAGGTGGTCACGGCCATCGCCTCGGGGCTCGAGTGGATCCGGGTTCAAGAGCCGCAGGCCTCGCTCCGCTTCGTCTATCACGTCTACCCGGGTCGCACCGACGCCCGAGCGCGCACAGGGTACGAACCGATCCGTCGCGCGGCGGATCCTTCCGGGTCCCTGGGGGAAGACCTCTGGGCCAAAGACATCTTGGCGAAAATGGGATACGCGAGCGGCGACCGATTCGCGCGTTCGCGGGCCTTCGCCTCCGACACGCGCAGCGTCGACGGCACCGACTGGGCGGTCAACGTCTTCGTCGTCGATTCTCTCGCCGACACCGACGGGAAGTTCGCGGACGGCCGGTTTGCGTACTGCTGGATCGGGGGACCTCACCTCGTGATGACCTACGACAACCAGGGCTGGGGCATCGGCCGGATGGACAGGGTGCTTCGCCACGAGATGTTGCATGCGTTTTACGCGTTCGACGAGTACGCATCCAGCGCTTGCACGTGCAGCGAGCATCGCGGCTACTTGGACGGCGCCAACACCAACTGCGCGGCGTGCAACCCCGTGGCCGCGGCGTGCGTGATGATCGCGAACGACGACGCGATGTGCGGCGCGACGCGAAGGCATCTGGGATGGACCGATCTCGACGGAGACGGCGTGATCGACGTGATCGGCCAGGATCCCGACACGTTTTTCGACACGATGCCGCCCCAGGTGTGCGCGTCCACCGGGGTGACGGGTCAGGCCTCCGTCGTGGCCGCCACGAATCGCAACACGTACCCCGGGACGACCCACCCGAGCATCAGCGTGAACCGCATCAGCGGCGTCGAGATCCGCATCGACGGATCGCCGTGGATCCAGACCGAGGCCGAGGGCGGAGTCTGGGGCGGCGCGCAACAGCGGTTCCGTGCCGTGCTCCCCGCGCTCGACCCCGGCGCGCATCGTCTCGAGGCCCGGGCTGTCGATGACTTCGGGAATCGAGACGCGGCGCCGGGGAGTATCGACATCTCCGCCGTCGGCCCGTTGGCGGGACTCGGGGATTCGGTCCGGGCTGATCGCGACGGCGCGGGCGGCCTCGCGATGAGCTGGGGCGCCAGCGGCGGAGCGACGAAGTACCGCGTCTACCGCAAGCCCAGCCCGGCCGCAGCGGAAAGCGCGGTGGCCGAAACGACCTCCACTTCGTGGACCGATCCCGCTAAGTCGACCGGCTACTACTCCGTCCGCCCGATGGACGCCTGCGGCGGCGAACGGTCCGACTGAGCATCTCTAGAATGACCCGATGAGCCGCGAATCCCGTTTGCTCGCAACCCTCGTCGTGAT
>JANMVW010000052.1:0-2675 GCA_031393555.1 Acidobacteriota bacterium | reverse complement strand
CCGGGATGCGCCGCGCAGTGAAGCGCGGCCCAACACTCGGAGGCATCCATGTTCTCTCGCTCGCAGCTCGTAACCGCCCTCATGCTCGTCATCGTGTTGGCCTGTGCCAGCGCCGCACCTGCCGCGGCGGCGCCGTCCGCCGCGCCGAAGGCCGGTGCAACTGAGGCCCGTCCGGTCGACATCAACACCGCCGACAGCGCGGCGCTCGAATCGGTGCCGGGCATCGGCAAGTCGCTCTCGCAGCGCATTCTCACGTTTCGCGAGAAGAACGGCCCCTTCCAGAGCGTCGACGATCTCATGAAGGTCCAGGGGGTGGGCGAAAAATCGATCCAGAAGCTGCGTCCCTACCTCACGGTCAGCAAGGCGAAGTGAGTTCGCCGTGGCGGCGTCCAAGGGATACACGCTCGCCGAGCTTTTGGCCGTGCTCGCGATCGTGGCGATGGCCGTCGCGGTGACGCTTCCGGCCGCGGCGATGCTCCGCGATGGCGGACGCGCCGCGGCCGGCGCTCGGACGATGGCGACGCTCCTGTCGGCTCAGCGCTGGAAGAGTGTCGCCGGACATCGTGTCCGCGGATTGCAGTTTCGCAAGCTCACGAACGGATGGTCGTGGCGAGAGGTCGCCGACGGGAACGGGAACGGTCTGCGCACCGCGGAGATCACGCGCGGCGTCGATCCCGTGCTCACGCCGGACGATGCGCTGGAGCGCCAAGTCCAAGACGTGTGGCTCGGCATCCCTCCCGGCGGGCCTTACCCCGAGGCGCCCCCCGGGACGTCGTCGCTCAATGTGGGAGACGATCCGGTACGCTTCGGACGATCCGATCTGGTCTCGTTTTCTCCGGTCGGCTCCGCGTCCAGCGGGACGTTGTACGTGACCGACGGGCGGAGCGGGCTGTTCGCGGTCGTCTTGTTTGGCCCGACCGCGCGCCTGCGCGTGTGGCGGTTCCTTCCCCGGGAGCGGCGATGGACGCTGTGATCGACACCCCAGGAGCGGCCCGTACTCCGGGCGGCGGCGAGCGCCGGGTGCGTGCCTTTCGCGCCACCGATCAGTTCGCCCTCGCGACTTGGCAGGCCGTGCGCGCGTTCAAGAGGCCCGAAGGGGAGGCCCTCGCGGAGGAGATCCGCCGGGCGGTGGCCCGCAGCGGTGGCTCGATCGTCGCGGCGGCGTCGGCCCGAGAGGGGGACGAGGCCGCGCGCCAGGCGCTGCAACGCGCGCATCAGGGCCTGCTCGAAATCAGGTACTTCCTCTACCTCGCCCGGCGGCTAGGGTGCCTCGACCTGAAAACGTACAAGGATCTCGCCGCCCTCCAAGAATCCGCGCTGCGCGAACTGGTGTCGCTGCTGGGTTAGAGATCTGACCCCAGTTCTCCCAGGTGCTAACCTACGCGGATTATGGCGCGCATCGTCCTCACGGTCGCCCTGGTTTTGCACCTCGCGGGCGTCGCGTTCGCCGCTCTCGGCGAGTTGCGCCACCGCGCGTCGGTCGCGCGCGCCGGCGGCTTCATTCTGCTCGCCGCGAATGCCGGAGAGCTTCTCACGTTGATCATTCTCGGCGTGACGGCGTCCGCGTTCCCGTTGCGGACCGGGCCGGAGTACCTGCTCGCCCTGGGCGGGTTCGTGCTGACCCTCCATCTCTTGCTCTGGTTCCGATCGCAAGTGCGCGCCGCCGCGCTCGTCCTTCCGCCGGTCGCCCTCTTGATGGTCCTGTCCGCGTATCTGTTTTCGGTGGGGGACACGCAAGAGCACCCGCTGCAGACGGAAGGGTGGTTCGTCTTCCACACCTCGATCGCCACCGCCGGGGTCGCCGCGCTGGCGGTTTCGTTCGCGATGAGTCTGCTCTTCCTGGTGAAAGAAAGGGCGCTGAAGAACAAGCGCTCCCTCCGCGTGCTGGCGATGCTCCCCACGCTCGAGGCCCTCGATCGCCTCGGGTTCCAGGCGTTGCTCTACGGCTTTCCGCTCCTGACCTTGGGGATCGCCACCGGCATGGTGTACAGCTCCGCCGTCCACAATCGGCTGTGGATCTGGGGCCCCAAGGAAATCTTCCCGGTGATCGCCTGGGCCGTGTTCGCCGGAATCCTCTGGGCGAGGTTCGCGCGCGGCGTCCGGGGGCGGCGCTCCGCGATCCTGGCCATCGCCGGGTTCGCGCTCGCCCTTCTGGCTTTCGTCGGCATGGTCCGCTGATGCTGACGCTCGTGGGGATGAATCACCGCAGCGCGTCGCTCGAGCTGCGAGAGCGCGCCTGCTTCGCCGAGGGGGACGTCCCCGCGGCGCTGTCGCGCCTTCGCGAAACCACCAGCGCCAGCGAGGGTTTGATCCTCGCGACGTGCAATCGCGTCGAGATCCTCACCCGCGCGAAAGACGGCCCGGGCATGGCGGCCGAGATCCGCGGATTCCTCGCTCGAGAGCGCGGGCTCGACGACGAGACCATCGAACGGCATGTCTATGTGCACCAAGAGCTGCACGCGGTGCGGCACGTGTTTTCGGTCGCCTGCGGGCTCGATTCCATGGTCTTGGGCGAGCCGCAAATCCTCGGGCAGTTGAAAAAAGCGTACGCCATGGCTCGAGAGAGCGGATCGACCGGTCCCGTGCTCGACCGGCTGCTCCAGCACGCCCTTTCGACCGCGAAACGGGTGCGCACCACCACGGGCATCTCGCGCCACGCCGTTTCGGTCGCGTAC
>JANMVW010000456.1:0-7054 GCA_031393555.1 Acidobacteriota bacterium | reverse complement strand
GAGCGGCAGCCCGGTCACCATCGACGGCAAGCTCGTCGGGGCCATCGCCTACAGCTGGGGATTCGCGAAAGACGCGATCGCCGGGATCACGCCGATCGACGAGATGCTTCTTGTCGGCACGCGGGACGGCGCGACCCTCCGCAAAGGACGCCCCGCGGCCGCGATCCCCTGGAACGAAGCGCGAGAGCACCTCCGCGCGCCCGCCGCCCTCGGTGCGTTTTTCGTCTCGCGCCTCGCGTCGCTCGCGGCGACGCCGGTCGGAGCGTCGGCGTCGATCCCCCTGTCGGTGTCCGGGATCGGCCCCGCCGGGCTCGCGCGCATCACGCCCGACCTGGCGCGTGCGGGATTCATGGCGCTCCTATCGGGGGGCGCCGGCGCAAAGCCTGAGGCGGCGACCGCACCGATCCAGCCGGGTTCCGCGGTGGGTGTTCAACTCGTGCGGGGCGACGTCGACATGACCGCGACGGGGACGGTGACGTGGGTCGACGACGACGCGCTCTACGCCTTCGGCCATCCCCTTTACGGCCTCGGCGACATCGACATGCCGTTGACCGCGGCTCGCGTCGAAACGCTGCTCCCGAGCCTCGAACAATCCGCCAAGATCGCGGTGCCGCTCAACCAGGCAGGCGCCTTCAGGCAAGATCGCGCGTCGGCGATCTTCGGCCGCCTCGGTGCGACGCCCACGATGCTTCCGGTCCGACTGTCGCTGACCGATGGGTCGGGCTCGCGCCGCAACTTCGCTTTTGATCTCGTCGACGACCCGTTGCTGTCCCCTCTGCTTTTGTACTCGGCGATGAACGGCGTCGTCGGCTCGATCGAGCGGGCCTTCGGAAGCGCCACGGTTCGCCTGCGCGAAGGCTCGGTCATCAAGGTCGACGGCGCGAACGATGTCCGTCTCGACAACCTCTTCGCCGGAGAAGGAGCGACGACCGACGCCGCGGGGCTGTCCGCATTCTTCCTCTACCTGGTGATGAACAACGATTGGTCCACGCCGCGCGTTTCGGGAATCAACCTGATCCTCGACTACGACCGCGAGCCGCGGACGGCGACCGTGCGACGCGTCAGCCTCGATCGCTATCGCGTGAAGGCCGGGACGACCGTCACGGCCCAGGTGCTTTTGGCGCCCTACCGCGGCGCCGAACGCACGATCACGAGACAAATCGAAATCCCGGAAGAGACCGCTCCCGGCCCCCTCACCCTGCAGATCGGAGACGCCGCGGCGATCAATCGGGTCGAGGACGCCGACGGCCCGATCGTCCCGCGCAATCTCGAGCAACTCGTGACCCTCGTCAACCGCCTCAGGCGGAACGACCGCCTGTACTTCGTCGCCTCGCGCCCCGACAACGGCGTGTTCCTCGGCGGAGCGCGCCTTTCCAACCTGCCCCCATCGATCACGTCGATCCTGACGCGCCCTCGCAGCTCCGGCAATTACACCTTTGTACCGGAGCGCCGCGTTTTGGAAGCGGACGTGCCGGTCGAGGGAGCGGTCGACGGATTCGTGCGGATCACCCTCGACGTGGTGGCGAAGTGACTCCCGCGCGTGTCGGGCGCCTGGGGGCCGGCCTGGGCTTGCTCTTCGGCCTATCGATCACCCCGGGGTGGAGCGAGCAAATGAGAATCGCGACGCCGGCGCCTTCCGAGCTCGAGCGCGGGGAGGCTCGAGGCATCGCTGTGAGCTCGCGCGGGCGTCTGTTCCTCGCTCCGCGAATCACCCCGATCGGCAAGGACTTTCCGGGAGCGCCGCCGTCCCAGGTGTTCGCCGCAGCGGCGGACGAAGCTGGCAACGTCTATCTGGGAACCGGTCCGGACGGCCAGATCGTGAAGATCAACCGCGATGGTGACGAGAGCGTGTTCTTCCGCATGAACGAGCCGCTGGTCACGGCCCTGCTGCCCCTCCAAGGGGGCGAGCTCCTCGCCGCCACGGCGCCCGGCGGGAAGATCTACAAGGTGCGTCCGGACGGATCGGGGAGCGCCTGGTCCGAAACCAACGAGCGCTACGTGTGGGCGCTCGCTGCGGGACAAGACGGCTCGGTCCTCGCGGCGACCGGCGACCGCGGGCGACTGCTCAAGATCGACCGCAACGGGAATCCGCGGGTGCTGTTCGACGGCGACGAAACGCACTTGGTCAGTCTCGCCGTTTCACCGGATGGCGGCGTGTGGGCGGGCGGCTCCGGGCGCGGCCTCGTCTACCGGATCGACGCGGAAGGACACGCGCTGGTCGTCTACGACGACGAGCTCCCCGAGGCGAGATCCATCGTCGCCGATCCGAAAGGAGCGCTCACCGTCGCCTTCGATGCCCCGCCGATTTCCGAGCGGCGCCCCCCGGCGCTGCGCCTGCGCGTCGCGGGCGGCTCCGCCGGAACGAGCGAGGCGATGAGCGATCTCGACACGCGCCAGACCCCCGCGTTGCAAGGGGTCATCGAAGGCCTCCCGTCGTTTGCGGACGACGACGCGTTGCCGTTGCGCGGAAAAATCGTTCGCCTCACGCCAGACGGCGGCGCGACCGAGCTCTGGAGGTCGCGCAGCGAGGCGGCGTTCGCCGTCGCTCTCGACGACCGCGGCCGCGCCGTCTTCGCGACCGGGGAGCCGGCAAAACTTTGGCGCGTCGAGGGTCTGGATGAAATCGCCCTCTTGGCGACCCTCGACGAAGCGCAGGCGACGGCGTTCGCGCCCATGGCCCGGGCGCTCGTTCTGGCCACGAGCAATCCGGCTGCGACGTACCGCGTGGAGCCTAGCGCATCGGAGTCGGGGACGTTTCTCGCCCCGCCCGCCGACGCAGGAAGCCCGGCGCGCTGGGGATCTCTCAGCTGGCAGACGGTGTCGTCGGGCGGACGGGTCGAGCTGTTCACACGGACCGGCAATTGTGAAGACCCGGACGGCACCTGGTCGGCGTGGAGCCCAGCGCAAGTCGATCCGCGGGGAAGCCCGGTGGCCAACCCTGAGGGGCGTTTTTGCCAATGGCGGGCCCGCCTCGCCAGCACGTCCGGGGACGGTCCGCGCATCGCTTCGGTCGTCGCGACCTACGCCACGCGCAATCGGGCGCCGTCGATCCGCGACCTTCGCATCGAGCCCGCGACCGCCGCGGTCTCGGCGAAAGCAACCCTGCGGTATTCCTTCGCCGATCCCGACGGCGACGACGTGGCGGTTACGATTCAGGCCCGGCCGGCGGGGACCCTTCCTTGGAAGAGCGCGGTCGTCACCGAGCCGCCTCCGGGCAAACCGTCCGATCCGAGCCAGGGAAACGACGGGTCGGCCAAGGACGGGAAAGCCGCGTGGGACACGGCGACCTGGGACGAGGGCACCTACGAGCTTCGCGCGGTCGCCACCGATCAGCCGTCGAACCCTCCCACTCAAGGGCTCGAGGCGAACGCGGCGCTGCCGACCCGGGTCGTGGTCGATCGCACGCCTCCCACGATCGAGGCCAAACGCAAGGGCGACAACGTCGAGGTCGTGGTCAAAGACGAGATCTCCACCGTGGCTCGACTCGAGGTCGTCGCTTCAGGACGCGTGTTGTTCTCGCCACGGTGCGGGGACGGCGTGTGCGACAACCCGAAAGAAACGTTCCAGTTTCTCGTCCCGCTGCCCGCTCCGAGCGACGCCCTCACCCTGCGCGCAACCGACGTCGCCGGGAACGCGGCCGACCTCCCGGTACCCACGCAATGACACGCCGTATCGTCGGCGCGCTTCTCGCCGTTATGGCCGCTCTGGCCCTGGGCGCTTGCGGTGGCTCCCCTCCGAAGAAGGGCAACGACGTCCGCGTCGCGATCTACTCCAACCCGATGTCGCTGTCACTCATCGGCAACACCGACGTGAGCTCTTCGCAGCTCGCCTCGATGATCTCGGACGGTCTCGTCGCCTACGACGCCCAAGGACGCTACGTTCCGATGGTGGCGCGCTCGTGGGAGCTCTCGCAAGACGGCACGACCCTGACGTTTCATCTACGCGACGACGTGCTCTGGCACGACGGCGTGCGCGTCACATCGAAAGACATTGCGTACACCGTCGCGAAGGTGAAGGAACCGGCCACGCAGGCGCGCTCATGGGTGTCGCAATTCACGAACGTCGTCGACGTTGCGACCCCCGACGACCTCACGGCCATCGTGCACTACGCGAAAGCCTATGGCGATGCCTTGGAGCCGTGGCGTGTGCCGCTCGTCCCCGAGCACGTGGCTTCGAAGGACGCCAATTTCCTGGGCGGGGCCTTCGCCCATCACCCGATCGGCTGCGGCCCCTTCCGTTTCGTGAGCTACGACCCGGGACGAAGCGTGGTCCTCGCCGCGTTCGATCGTTACTGGGGAGGGCGCCCCTCCCTCGATCGCATCATCGTCAAGATCGTGTCCGCCGAGCGAACCGGATACGAGTCGCTCCTCTTGAGAGAGTTGGACCTGCTCGTCGTCACGCCGGATCTGTGGCGGGAGGCGTTGACCGCCCCTGCCGCCGCGCGGTTGGCCCGCTTCGTCTACTACCGCTTGAACGCGTGGAAAGTGGAATGGAACCAGGAGCACGCCACGCCGTTCTTCCATGACAAGCGGGTGCGGCGCGCGCTCGTTTTGGCCTTGGACCGCAAACGTTTCGCGGAGACCGTCGTCTCAGGGCTCGCCCGTCCCGGCATTTCGAGTTACCCCCCGGAGTCGCCCTGGGCCGACCCTTCGATCGTCGCGCTGCCGTTTGACCCCGCCCAGAGCGCCAGGCTACTCGACGAAGCCGGGTGGCGCGCGCCGTCGACGGGGGGCATTCGGGAGAAAGACGGCCGGCCCTTGACCTTCACGCTGATCCTGCCCGCCGGCGCGCAGGAGATCGCCGACCGCATCGCCGCCTGGATGCAGCAATCGCTCGCGGTCGTCGGCGTCGACATGAAGATCGAAAAGCTGAGGTGGGAGGCCTTCCAACAGCGAAGGAAGACGCACGTATTCGAGGCTGCGATGGTGGCGACCTATTTCGACATGACCCCGGATCGTTTCGATCTGTATCACTCGACGGCCAAAAACGGCGGGTTCAATTACGGCAGTTTCTCGGACGCCGAGGTCGACCGCCTTCTCGAGGAAGGCCGGGCGACGGTCGATCCCGCCGCGCGGCGGGTGATTTACGACCGGCTCCAGAAACGGCTCGACGACTTGCAGCCGATCGGCTTCCTCCTCCAGTTGGCGCAGCCGGTGCTTCACGACCCCGAGTTGCTAGGCCTCGTTTCATCCCCCGTCGGCTTGTACGACTTCGCGCCCGGCCCGCGCGCGTGGCACTGGTCGAGCGCACGCGGAAGGAACTGAGCAGATGTTCCCCGCGATCGCGAGCCGGATCGCGACCGCCACGGTCACGCTCTTCGTCGTCACGCTCGTCGTTTTCGCGCTCTTGTGCGCGCTCCCCGGCGAGCCGCAAGGTGTCGACGAGGCTCCGCGCTCGTTGCCCCCGGAATATCGTGCCGCGTTGCGCGCCCAGTACCACCTCGATGAGCCGTGGCCGGCCCGTTACGGCCGCTGGGTGAAAGACCTCGTCCGCGGCGAGCTCGGAACGTCTTTCATCGCGCAGCAGCCTGTCGCCAGGCTGTTGAAAGATCGGTTCCCGGTGTCCCTGGGCCTCAACGCGCTGGCTCTTTTCGCGATGCTCGTGGTTGCCGTTCCGCTCGGAATCCTCGGCGCCTCCCAGCCGGACGGCCCGTGGGATCGCGCGGGGTGGATCGCCACGACGGCGCTCTACGCGGTGCCTGTGTTCTGGACCGCGCTTTTGCTGCAATGGTTGTTTGCGATTCGCCTGGGTTGGCTGCCGCTGTCCGGCATTTCGGCCGGTGGGACGCGCCACACGTCCACCGCCCTGGCCTTCGCGGACGCGTTGAGGCACCTCGTCCTCCCGGCGGCATGCTTGGCCTCGGGAGGTCTCGCGTACGTCTCGCGGTTCGTTCGCACGAACATCGTCGAGAGCACCGCGGGTGAAGGAGGCCGGGCGGCGCGGGCCCGCGGATTGTCGACGCTTCAATACGCGGCGCGGCACGGCGTCCGCCAGGCTGTCGTCCCACTCCTGACACTTGCCGGATTCCTCATCCCCCGGCTGGTGGGTGGATCGCTCCTGATCGAAGCGATCTTCGACGTTCCCGGGCTCGGGAGCCTCCTGTTCGACTCGATTCTCTCCCGCGACCTTCCGGTCGTTCTCGCGTTGACGCTGGTCTCGGGCCTCGCGACTCTTTTCGGCACGACGATTTCGGACGTGTTGATCCTCTGGCTGGATCCTCGGGTGCGGCATGCGAGGTAGCCGTTCGTCCCTCCTTTGGGGATTCGCTCTGGTTTCCAGCATTGCGGTCTTGGCGCTCCTCGCACCGTGGATTTCGCCGGATCCCAACCGCATCGACCTCGGATCGGTGCTGTCGCCGCCTTCGACGGCGCATTGGCTGGGGACCGATGGCCTCGGCCGGGACGTCGCCTCTCGGCTCGTTCACGGCGCCCGGATCTCGCTGCTCATCGGCGTGATGACGGGGATCTTGTCGGTGCTGATCGGGCTTCCGATCGGAGCGGTCGCCGGGTACGCGGGGGGGGCCGTCGACGGCGCACTCTCGCGGCTGATTGAGGGCACCCTGTGTTTTCCCGGTCTCGTCATCACGATCGCCCTGCTCAGCATCGGGCCGCCGTGGCTGCTGGCGCTCCCTGAGACGGTACGCATCGCCCTGGCGCTCGGCCTGATCGGGTGGACGCCCGCGGCCCGCTACCTGCAAGGAGAGTTCCGCCGGCTGCGGAGCTCCGAATCGATCGCGTCCGCTCAGGCGGCCGGGGCGGGACACGTGCGCATCGTTTGGCGCCATCTCTTGCCCCAAAGCCTCGGGCCGATCCTCGTGACCTTGGCGTTCGGCGTCGGCGGAGCCGCGCTCGCGGAGGCCACGCTGTCTTTCGTCGGCGTGGGGATCTCTCCGCCCACCGCATCGTGGGGGGAGCTCCTCTTCCAAGCGCTTCACCACGTCGGCCGGGCGTGGTGGCTCGCCCTCTTTCCGGGGGCGGCGCTGTTCTTGTTGCTGCTCGGGTGCAACGAGCTCGCGGAGGGCCTCAGAATGAAGCTCGATCCGCGGCGCCGCGCG
>JANMVW010000450.1:0-2430 GCA_031393555.1 Acidobacteriota bacterium | reverse complement strand
ACTTCGTGTACGAGATCGCTTGCGCGCAGCTGTGTGGTCTCGGGCATTACTCGATGCGTGGTTACGTGACGATCGACAGCCCGGAAGGCTTTCAGGCCTGGCTCGGTGAAGAGGGCAAGAAGCTCTCCTCCGAAGACGCTGCCTGGAATTAAGGAGCGCCGAAAAGGGGACACTCCCCTTTTTCTTCAACGCTCCCCGGATACCGCGTTGCGCGAAAAAGGGGAGTGTCCCCTTTTCGGCGGTTCCTACTTACCGAACAGCTTGGAGGTGGGCATCTTCGCGCGGATCGCGTCGAGGTGAGGTGTGGTGACGCGCTCGATCCCGTTCCTCTGGCAGTAGGATTCGACCGCCTTGACGACCATGCCGCGCACGAAAGCGGGGATCTTCTCCATCCGCTCCCTTGCGTCGTCGTCCCAGCCGAGTTCCGTTCCGGACGGACGCCCGTACTCGATCTTCGGGATCGTCAGCAACGGCGAGCCGGTGAATCGGCCCGGTGTGTGGGTACACAACGGGTCCTCGGCCAGCAGGTCTCCCGTGGTGCCGTAAGCGCGCGCGCGGCACCCGCCGCACAGAGCGTTCAGTTCGCACGCCCCGCAGCGGCCGCCCAACGCCGCGCGCTTGCGGATCGCGACGAACGGCTCGGAGGACGCCCACACGTCCGCAAGCGTCTCCTCGCGCAGGTTCCCGCCGAACACGGGAAGGTAGGGGCAGGGGGTGACGTCGCCGTTGGGGCGGATGCCCAGGTAGTGAGTGCCCGCGGGGCAGCCGCCGGCCCCTCCGGAGTAAGTCTTGAGAAACGGCGAGGCGGCATCGTCGGCGAAGAGAGTCTTGACGAAGTGCGGAGCGCACTTGGCGTTGACGAGCATCTTTCCGGCGTAGGCTTTCTGGATCGTTGCGAGGTCGGAAAGGACCCGGTCGTACTCGTCCGGGGAGATATCCGACACGAACGCGCCGCGGCCCGTAGGAACGAGGAAGTAGAGGTTCCAGACCGAAGCGGACAGTTGGGTGTGCGCGAACGCGGCGATGGACGCCAGTTCGTTCACGTTGTGCGCGCCGACGGTCGTCTGCACGATGAAGGGGAGGCCGGCCTCGCGGAGGATTCCGGCGCCCGCGACGGTGTTCTTCCACGCCCCGGCGACGCGCCGGAACCGGTCGTGCCGTTCGGGATCGAGCGCGTCCAGCGAAAGCGACAGGCCCCGGACGCCTTCTTTTGAGAGAAGGGCCGCGAGCGTCGGCGTGATCTTGACCCCGTTGGTCCCGACCACCACAAAAAGCCCCCTGGCGCTCGCGTAGCGGATGATCTCCAAGATGTCGCGGCGCAACAGGGGTTCGCCGCCGGTCAAGATCGTGACGGCCTCGGGGGCGAACGCCGCGATGTCGTCGACGACCTTGAAGCACTGGGCTGTCGTCAACTCGCTCCGGTCGGCGAAGGCCTCGTCCTCGACAAGAGGCTTGCCGCCCGCGTCCAGGTAGCAGTGCTCGCAGGCGAGGTTACATCGGTAGGTCAGATTCCAGGAGACGACGTAGGGGCGGGCGAAGGCCGATTGGGCGTCCATCGAGCATTCACATCCCGAAGCGCGACTTGGCCTCGTCGAGGACCGCGAGGGTGATTTCCGCGTGCCCGCCGTCTTTGGCGAAACGCTCGATCCCGGTTTTTGCCATCGGCCGAACGAACTCAGGGATGGCCTGCATGCGCGCAGAAGCTTCCGCCGTCCAACGCACGCCGTCCTCGGCGGGAGCCGCGGCCGGCTCTGCCTGGGCGACCATTCCGGAAAAGGGGCATTTCGGTTTGTCGCCGTCAGCGGAAGCCGCCGGCCCGACCTTGATCCCCATGGAGGAAACGAGCTGGGTCTCGAACGGATTGGTCAGCATCGCCATTTCGTAGCCGCAAGCGGGGCAACCGTACGTGACCGAGATCGAGCCGCGGTCCGGCGGAGTTACGGTCAGCACTTTCATTGGCTGATCGCACGGCACGCACAGGAATTTCATCGCTCCATCTCCAGGGACTCCACGAGGCGGCCGGCGATGGCGGACAGAGCCCGGGTTGCGGCCGTGTCGGGGAGATCAAGAAACGCGACCCCCCGATCGCACGCAAACGCGAGCGCCGGATCGAAAGGGACGCGCCCTAAACAGGCGAGGTCGAGAACGATGCCGTCCTTCGTTTCGGGGAACAGGGGCTTGATTTCACCGCAGTCGGCGCAAAAGTAGCCGCTCATGTTCTCGACGTAGCCCAGTAGGGAATTGTCGGCGTTCGAAAGGGCGGCGACCGAGCGCGCGACGACACCCCGCGAGACCTCCGAGGGGATCGTAACGAGGACGAACGACGTCCCGGCGCCGAGAAATTCGGCGAATTGCAAGGTCCGTTCGGCCCCGGGCGGCAAGTCGAACAAGAGGACGTCGAGCTTTCCCCAGGCGACCGACGCCAAAATC
>JANMVW010000044.1:0-3683 GCA_031393555.1 Acidobacteriota bacterium | reverse complement strand
GTCAGGCCCTGGGGAAAGATCAATCCGATCTGCGTTCCGGACGTGATCGCCGCGACGGCCGGGAAGGCGAGGACCGTCTTGTTGTAGAAAACGCCGGCACCGCCCCGGACGACCCACTCCCGATTCTTCCCGGTGGCGTAGGTGAAGCCGAAGCGCGGCGCAATGTTGTTCTCATCGCGCCCGGCGCCTCCGTTTTGAATCGTCGAGCGCACCCTTGCGTCCGACGGCAACGTGTAGGTGTCCAGATCGTAGCGAAGGCCGAAATCGAAGAGCCATTGGGACGTGGCCTGCCAGCCGTCTTGGACGAAGGCGGCGATCGCGGTGTCTTTGAGTGTCGCGTCGGGCGCACCCTCGATGAGCTGGAAGACGATGGGGTAGGTGTAGGGGAGCGCCGGCTCGTCGATCACGCCGTCGCCGTCGTCGTCGACGCCGTTCTGAAAGGACGGAACCGGCAGGTCGTAGTTCGGCGCGCAGGTGCCCTTGCCGAGAGCCGGGCACTGATCGTCGGTGAAATTGCAGGTCTGTGTCACGTCCCCCGTGCAGCGCAAGGGGAGGTCGCCGAAGGTGATGCCGCCATCGTCGCCGGGCTCGAAGGGCGTGTCGGTCCGGTAGATGAAGTTGCCGTTGGCATTGAACCGGGCGCTGACTTTCGTGCGCGACGGGGTCACGTCGTAGCCGAACTTCATCGTGTGCTTCCCGGCGGCCCAGGTCAGGTTCTGGACGAGTTGGAAGACCGAGGTGTCGCGCTTTTGGGAGCTCAGGTTGTTTCCCCCGAATTGCGCGGAGGGATGTTCGACGCCCGAGAGCCGGGAGTTGGATCGCTGCGCCAGCGAGGAGCCTCCCAAAAGCAGACGGGTTTCGACGATCACCGACGGGCGGACGAGGGTCGTGAGCCCTGCCCCGAACTGGACGTCGCTTTCGTCGAGACCAAACCCCCATTGCGGCGTGCTGATCCCCCCCACGTTGATCCCCCCGGTGGAGCGTTTGTCGTAGGACAGGCGCATCATCAACGTGTTGAACGGGTCGATGTTGAAGTCGGACCGGAGAAAGACATTGTCGTCTTTGCTCGACGCTTCGTACCGGCCTCCGACCACGCGGTCCGCGGTGTATCCGGTGTAGGGGATGATCGCCGAAGCGTCCTGGTGTTCGTAGGCGGCAAACCAGAACGACCTGTCCTTACGGAACGGTCCACCCAAACGCACCCCGGCCGACCAGTTGCTCGATGCGGCGGGAACGCCCGCGGTGTCGGGGTGGCTGTTGACGAGCGACCCCGACGCCGCGAAAGCCCGCGGTGCGGCCTGAACGAACCCGAGCCCGTCGAGCTCGTTCGTGCCTCGCTCCGTGACGATGTTCAAAACGCCGCCGGACGCCCGTCCGAACTCCGGCGCGAACTGATGCGTCATCAGCACGAACTCGCTGATGACCAGATCGGAAAAGGTCGCGTTCAACGACGTCCCGCTCGCGAGGTCGTTGTTGTCCAGGCCGTCGACCAGATACGAGTTCGCGCGGCCGGTCTGCCCGTTGACGACGAACGGCGCGGCCCGTTCGCCATAGTAGGAAGACGGCGCGGCTTGGCGCACCGACGAGTCGAGCAACGCGAGATCGACGGCGTTACGCCCGCCGATTGGGAGATCCTCGGCCTGGGATCCCAGGATGCGCAGTTCTCCTCCGGTGCGCGTCGGGTCCACGAGCGCGGCATCCGCCCGAACCGTCAGCTCTTCCTCGAGCCCGGTACCGACGACCAGGTCGACCACCCCCGTTTGCTGGAGCCGCAACGCGATCGTCCGGGTGTCCGAGAGGATGCCCTCGGGCGATCGGGCCACGACGGACCACGATCCCGGGGGGATGCCATCGATGCGAAAGCTGCCGTCGTCGGCCGACGTCGCGGTGCGGATCGCCCCGCTCCCCTCGGAGCGCGCCTGGACCATCGCTGCCCGCACAGCCTGCTTGTCGGTCGTCGTCACATGGCCGGTCAGGCTGGCCGAGGTCGACTGCGCGCGAGCGGACGCGGCCGTAAAAACGGCGAGAGCACACGCGAACGCCGCGCGGCGAAGGTCATGTGGGGTCAAATCCACGGGCTCCGTCTCAGTGCAGGTAGTGTCCCCACGGACCGTTTCCACCCGTCCCGCGTGACCGGATCAAGAGGAACTTCTGCGATGGGTTCCCATCCCAGCACGTCGTCAACCCCACCTGGCCGACGACCGACCAGTTGGTATCGAGCGTCGCGTCGTCGGCGGCCAGCACGTCGTAACCGACCGCGCAGGCGTCGGCCGTGGAGCTCCAGCAGACGTGAACGTTCGGAGTCGATTTGTCGACGGTGACGCCGGTGATCTCCTGCGTCGGAATGCAGCTGGGGGCCGTCGTCGAGGCGGTGACCTCGATGGGGTACGAGAAGTTGGGATCGCCCGAGACCGTCGTCGGGTAGCGAATGCTCTCGTACGGCGTCGTCACCAGGGTCGACGGGTCCTGGAAGTTCGACAACGATGTCACCGTGAAGTAGTAGGGGGTTCCCGGCGTGAGCCCCGAGATCGTCGCGGTCGTTCCGACAAGGGAGACCTGGCCGGCGTTCGTCACCGAATTGAATGCGTAGGGAGTCGATGCGCCCGGATCGGTGTCCCAGTAGATCTTGTAGCCGTTGATGCGATGCGTGTCGTTCCCCGGATTCCACGAGAGGGACACCGTCGTGTTCGTCGTCGCGCCCGCCGTGATCGATACGGGAGGCAACAGCCCGTAGCTGATGTCCGTGTAGTCGAGGGTCGTGAAGTTCGTGCAGGGTGTCTCCGCGCCCGCGCTGATCTCGGCCGCGGAGAAGTTGACTTGCTGGGGGCTACGGAGCAGGGCAACGGCGCCGATGTACGGCGCCTCGAAAATATAAACGACGGTGCGGACAGTCGACCCGGTGAAGGTGCAGGCCGAGTCCAGGTAGGTGCAAAACTCCGTGGTGTTGCGGAGCACGAGCGCGTTGAACGTGTGGCCCGACGGGAGTTTGACCACGCCCCCCTTGACGGCCTTGTTCGCGATCACGCCGGCGAACGGTTGGCCGCTGCTCGTGCAGTTCTTGGCATAGATCGTCTGGAACAGGCCGCCGCAACTTCCGCACTGGCAGTTGTAGAAGCTCTGCTCGCACGCGGTGGCCGGAACGCTCGTCCAGGTGTCGCCGGCCTGCGTGTACCAACCGCCCGCGTCGTTATGGGTCATCTGCCAGACCGGCACCTCGTTCCGCGGCTTGCCCGCTTCGTCCGTGAAGCAGAAGCGGGTCTCGCCGGAGCCGAATCCGCCCGAGACGCTTTCGTTCTGTGAGCCGGCACGCAGCCAGAACGTGACGTCGCCCGCGCGGTTCTCGCGCTGGATGACCTGGTTGTCCTTCCGGACGGTTCCCGTCAGGTTGCGGTCGAATCTCTCCAGGATGGCCGGCTGCAGCCCGCCCGCCGGCGGGTACCCCGCGTATCCACAACTCGATGAGTTGCAGGTCCCCGACGCCGTGATAGGTGTTTCGGTCGTCGCGGTCTGCAGGCCGGAGGTCACCCCAGAGAAATCCCAGGTATCGAGCGCGATCAACTGGCACATGTTGCTGATGCCGGGGTTCGGCACCATGGACGAAACGAGAGTTCCGACCCCCTTATCCCAGCCGTACTTGAGGTCGGTGTAAGTCCCGCGATAGAGCTGGTCGGCGTAAACCTTCA
>JANMVW010000371.1:0-4406 GCA_031393555.1 Acidobacteriota bacterium | reverse complement strand
TCGACCATCGGCCTTGGTGACCTCGATGCGTCACACCCAACGCTACCTTTCGCCCGGCAGAGCCGCTTCCACGGGATCCGGCACCTCGAGACGTGCCGCAAGCGCCTTACCCACGAGCCTGACAAGGCGCACCTCACCTCTAGAGGGGATCGAAATGCAAAGGTTGTTCCCTTCGCTGTCGATGGTGAGGTGTCCGGCGCCTCCTCCGGTTTCGACGTGGTCGATCGGGAGCAGACCCGTCGGATCGAAGACGTCGAGCCGGCTCGAGCCTTTGAACCCCACGTAGATCCGCCCGGTTTTCGGATCGGCCTTGATCGCGCTCGCACCGGATCCGACGAACACGCGTTGCGCCACCGAAAGCGTGGCCGTATCCACCACGTCGAGGTAGGCCGAGTTCTGGTGGATCACGTAGAGCCGGGATGCGAGGCGATCGAAATCTCCCCGAATCGGCCCACCCCCCGAGCGGAGGGTGCCGATGAGCCCGCCTCCGGGCACGCGGAGCGTGCTGATCGAGTCGTCCAGCGCGCTGAACACCCAGGCCTTGCTCCCCGTCGGATCGATCGTGATGTAGCGCGGTCCGCTCTTGACCTCGACCCGGGTCCGCTCGGTCAAAGCCGCGGCGGCAGCGTCGAGGACGCTGACCGTGGAGGAACCGGAGTTCGCCGTCAGGAGCGTGAGGCCATCCTGGCTCAGGGCGAGAGAAACCGGCTCGTCTCCCGCGCGCAGCCGCGACGTCGCCAGGACCGACCCGTCGACCAGGTCGACCGTGGCGATCGCGTCGTCTCCCGAAAGCGCCACGTAGAGCCGTCTCCTGAGGGTGTCCGCTACCAGACCGCCCGGTCCGCGGCCGACGGGAGTGAGCGACACCGGCTGACCCGAGACCTTGTCGAACAAGACGATGGAGTTCATGGTCCGACTGGCCACGGCCCCCACGAGCCCGGTGGCGAGGCTGGAAGGAGACGTGAGCGCGAAGACCGGAGCGAACGTGTCGTCGGCGCCGCGGGAAGCCCGGTAGTCGAGCTCCGCGACGGCGAGGATCCCGCGTCGCGCCCCCGCGGTGAACGGAAACAACGACGGAGCCGCCTCGGCTTTGATCACCAGGGTCCGCGGGCCGTCCCCGTCTTTGATCGTCGCCGAGGCCGCCTTGATCGCGAGCCCCGTGTAGGTCCCCGGCGGCACCGCGCCCCACGCGAGGAGGCGCCAGCCGGCTCGGGCGTCCCCGGAGAACTCGGAGGCCTTCAGCTCGAGGGGAAACGTGGATCCGTCATCCCTCTGGGCGACGACGCTCTGGAGTCGAAGGTCGAGGCGGCGCGCCTCCGGGGGCAGCGGCTTGGCGTAGATCGCGACGATGCACGAGCCCGGATCGACCGCCGGCGCTACCGCGACCGGCGTCGAACGGCTTCCGGCCAACAGTGCGGCCACGCTTAATGCGATCCACGCTCTCGTCATTCCGGCCTCCAGAAGAGCACGAAGGCTAGACCGAACCCCTCGCTAAAAAAAGGGGGCCGGTTTGACCCGGCCCCCCGTGGTGCGCTTGTGAATCGACCTCTTCGCGCTTAGTCCTGGATGTGGCACTTGTTGCAGAGCTGGCGCTGATAGGGAGCGAACTTGGTCGCGGGGCGCTGGTAGTAGGCGGCGGTCATCTCGGCGACCGAGTAGCCGCGTGAAACCTGCGTCTGGGTGTTCAGCGTCTTGTTGTCCGGCGTGCTGCCAACCTGGTTGTTGCCGGGGTAGACGGCCACGCCGGTTGCGTCGGCCATGGTGAGGAACTCGTTTTCGGGGTTCCAACGGAGAGCATATTCCCATGCGGAAGCGTGCGCGCGGTGGCAGCTGAGGCACAGGATCCTGTCGGTGCTGGCCGTCGGGCCGTTGAGGTACGTGTCGTTGTTCAACGCGTGGCTCGCGAGGGTGGCGAACGTGGACGTGCCCTCGGCGAAGGGAACGAGCGAGCTGAACGACGTGGTGTTCGTACCCATGAGGTTGCCCGTCATCAGGTACGCGTTGTAATTCGCCGTGATCGTGCTGGGAAGAGTCTGGTCCACGGGGTGGATGTTGCCGCCGATGTGCATGTCGGTGTGGCACGTGCCGCACCAGTTGCCCCACGACGTGTATGGATTGACGCCCCAACCGTAGGCCGTGCGCGTCTGGGTCGAGGCCTCGGAGCGGTTGTACGTCGCCGGAGTCACCGCGGCGGGAACGCCGGGGAACGCGGTGTTGTCGAAGGGAACGTAGCTGGCGCCGCCGAGGAGGCGGTACACGCCGACGGAAAGGCCGACCGGCGGAATCGGGCTGGTGCTGTAGGACCCGGACGAGAAGATCGGCGCATAGGTCTGACCCGGATTTCGCGAGGGCTCGACGACCGATCCGTCGTTGAGGCGGCGGTTCCGGCTGTGCGGGTCGTGGCAGCTGACGCAGCTGAGATCAGCCGAGCTCATCGTGCCGCCCGGGGCGGTCGTGTTGGTCGGATCGGCGAGATAGCCGAAGTCGCTTGCCACGATGTTGTGTCCGTGCGTGTAGCCGTTGTCCGTGGTCGAGGCGCCGCGGAGGACGTACGTGTACGTCTTTTTCACCCAACCGAAGTCGCCGCCCGGGGTCAACTGCGCCGGCGGGATTCCGTTCGGCATGTCGGCCGCGTTCGTCGAGATGTGGTAGGACGACGGTGTCACGAGCCCGGCCACCTCATGGCAGTTGAGGCAAGTGGAACTGGCGTCTGCCTTCTGGAGAAGCGGGGTACCCGTCGCTCCGTGCATGCTGTGGCAGCCGGCGCATTCAGCGACGCCGCCCGTATGGAACGCGAAAACCGGAGAAAATCCGATCACCGCCAGGGCGGCGATCCCAACCATCAACATCGTGCGCATCGCTCTCATTGGCCTTCCTCCCGAAAAAGTGAACGCCCGGTCCTATCGCAGGACTCGTGCCGTCGGACCGCCTGGCTTCGGATGGAGTTAGTCGGGAATCAAGGCGACGTCAGCGAGAAGACCGCAACGCCTCGCGCGGCGAGTTGGGTCACATAGAGCTTGTGGCCACTTCCCATCGCGACACGACCCGGGCCGACGAGCCGCGCTTCTCTCGCCCCCGCCTGCCCGAACTCTTTGATGAACTGGAGGTTGGAGTCGAAGACGAGCACGACCCCGCGCGCCCGGTCGGCGACCACGATGTTTCCGGCGTCGTCTTCGGTGATGGCGCCGGCGATGCCGAAGTTCCCTCGGGATGAGCCTGATTTGCCCCAGCTATCGGCCTTTTCACCGGGCCTGCGGCGAAATCCCTTGAAAGCCGTTGGAATCGTGAAGAGGATCGTCCCCTTCACGTCGACGTAGAACCCGCCCAACTCCGCGCCGTCTTTTGCGTTGTCGCCGAGCTCCAGTCCATCCAACAGATCGGTGTGGCTCTCGTAAACCCCAGCGGCATCCGTCACGACCATCAGCAGCGCAGAAGTGCTTGCAAAGATTAGCTTTTTGTCGCGATAGAGCATGCGGTTCGGCGTGAAGGTCGAGAGCGCTTCGGGCAAGCCCGAGAGGCCAAAGGTGCGCTGGACCTCCCCCCGGTAGTTGTAGACCGTGACGATCGCCCCCCGCCGGCAGGGCAAGGTCTCCGAACAGTAGGAAAGGACCAAAATCTCGCCATTTTCGGTCGCGGCGAACTCGAGGATCGATCCCAAGGTCGTGGCGTCGTGGATGAACTCGAAAATCTCCATCCCCGCGGCGTTGAAGACCCGGATCGCGTCCCCCTCGCCGACGTAAACCTCGTCGTTGTAACGATCTGCGTGAATCTGGACGTCGCTGTAAGGGAGCACGCCCGAGAAGTTCGAGAGCCGGTACAGAAAACCGACATCGAGCGCCGCCAGGGCGGACCCTGAGGAGGCGATCCACAAGACCAATCCGATCGCAGCTTTTTTTCGCATCGGCTTCATCATCGTCTGTGGGCAACCGATGTGCCACGGACTCCACGTCCAGAAGTCGGGCTTGTCGGTGTCCATCGGCCAGCCGGAGTGCGCGATATCCCCCAGCCCTGAGTGAATCCCCGCAGTGTGGAAGTGCCCAGGTGCGCATCGGGAGCCCGCAAGTCCGCGTGGACCCGCCCCGCGGTTGGCGCGCGGATTGCCTGTTGGTGTCTTGATGACCCGCCCCAGAATTCTGCTCGTTGAAGACGACCGGCTGGTGCGTATGAACCTCGCGCTGGTTTTGGGACGCGAGGGGTACGCACTCGACATGGCGGTCTGCGCGGCGGAGGCCTACGAGTTGCTCGATCACGGGCACTACGACCTGATCCTGGCGGATCTCGGACTCCCCGACGAAAGCGGGCTCGAAGTGCTTCACGCGGTGAAGCGGTCCGACCCGTCGACCCGCGTCGTGCTCGTCACGGGCTCTGAGAATCCGCCGACCCCGGAACAGGCCGTGCTCGAAGGG
>JANMVW010000365.1:0-3206 GCA_031393555.1 Acidobacteriota bacterium | reverse complement strand
GTCCCCTATTTCTCAACGCCGAGTTCGCGCATGAGGAAGGCGAGCACGTCGGTGTATTCGTCGATCTGATCGGATAGGGGCGTGCCGCGGCCGTGGCCGGCCGAGGGGTTGGTGCGCAACAGAATGGGGAAGGGCGAAGAGGTCGCGGCTTGCAAACGCGCGACCATCTTCCGGCTGTGCCACGAGTCCACGCGCGGATCGTTTTCGCCCGTCACCATCAGGATCGAAGGGTAGGCGTCGCCGTCTCTGACCCGATGGTACGGCGAATACGCGTGCAACGCGCGGAACAGCTCGGGGTCGACGACACTGCCGAACTCCGGCACGTTGTACGCTCCGTTGGGCGTGCGCTCGACGCGCAGCATGTCGTAAAGCCCGACCAACGAAACCACGGCGCGAGCCAAGTTCGGGTGCTGGGTGATCATGGCGCCCATCAGGAGCCCGCCGTTGCTCCCGCCCATGAACGCCAATTTCTTCTCGGTCGCGTAGCCGGCGGCGATCAGGCGCCGCGCGCAGGCGGCGAAGTCGTCGAAGACATTCTGCTTGCGCCCGAGGCTGCCCTCGCGATGCCAGGTCTCGCCGAACTCGCCGCCTCCGCGGATGTGGGCGACCGCGAAGACCCCCCCCCGCTCGATCCATGCGCGTAGCCGCCCCCGGAACCCCGGCGTCTGGCAGACGCCGTAGCCACCGTAGCCGTAGATGATCGTTGGATGGGTTCCGTTCAGGACGATCCCTCGGAGCCGCAACACCGTGATCGGCACACGCGTGCCGTCCTTCGAGACGGCCTCGTCGCGCACGACCTCGCAGTCGGAATAATCGGCGGGCGAAGTCTCGGCCAGCGCGGTGCGTAGGGCGGGACCTCCGCCGTGGGGCCTGCGGTACCAGGCCGGCGGCACGGTGAAGCTCTGCACCTGAAAGAGGACTTTGCCGCAGGGGAGCACGACGAGGTCGTCCACGGCGGACAGCGGCGGCTGCGGAAGCTCGCCTTCCGCGCGGCCGTCGAGGTGAAACGCCCGCACGACGTTGGGTCCGCCCTTCTGATAGAGGACGTAGACGCGATCGTCGCCGGTCCAGAGGCCGGTGTCGTGCGCAAACGACGCTTCGATCGCATCGGCCGCTTCCGGGATGATCACGACCGCCCCCGCGACGCCCCGGTCCATGGCCTCGGGAGCGAGCCGGAGAATTCGTCCCCGCGGCGCGCCGAGAAGCGACACGAAGTAGATCGCGCCGTCGGTTCCCAATCGCGCCGCGACGCATCGATCCTCGTACCGCGTCAGCGCGTGCCAAAGACCTTGCTCTTCCCGCAGCCAGTGCGTGAACTCCCCGCCGTCCCCCTTCTGCACTGAGGCGAGCGTGAAACGCCCGTCTCGGCTCGCTTCGAGCCGGATTTCGGCGATGCGAGGGAACTCTTCCCCGATCTCGTACGGGTCGATCGCCGGGTCGGACCCGAGCGCGTGCCAGTGCACGTGGACGTTGAAGGCGAGCTCGTCCGGCGGGCGTTCGCCGGGCCGCGGGTAGCGTGTGTAGAAAAACCCCCGGCCATCGGCGCTCCACGCGAGCGATCCTCCGGCGGTGCCACCGTTGACTCGCGGGACGCAATCGCCGAGATCACGTCCGGTTGCCGTGTCGAAAACGTGCACATCGCCGGCCTCGGTTCCGGCGAAAGAGAGCGACACGGCCACCTTGGAACCGTCGAACGACGGAACGTACCAATCGATCGAGGTTCTCCCCGTCGGGTCGAGCACGTTGGGGTCGACGACCACACGCTCGCTGTCCAAGTTATCGGCGTCCGCGAGAACGACGAGCAGCATCTGTTCGAGCGGCGGCTGCCGCTTGATCGCGAACAGGAGTTCCCCCGCAGCGTGGAGCACCCCGTAGGCGACGGATCCGGTGACCGTCAGCTCGGATACCCTGCGTCTGAGCGCCTCACGTCCCGGCCACGCGTCGAGAATCTCGCGCGTGAAGGCGTTTTGCGCGGCGATCCAAGCGGCCACTTCGGGGTCGGCCGAGTCC
Source organism: Acidobacteriota bacterium (assembly GCA_031393555.1). Lineage (GTDB taxonomy): Bacteria > Acidobacteriota > Polarisedimenticolia > Polarisedimenticolales > DASRJG01 > DASRJG01. The sequence continues at coordinate 1,196 of JANMVW010000365.1, read as the reverse complement.
TCGAGCCAGCGGTAGTGATCCGCCACGTCGACGCTGTGATAGGTGTCCACGACGGGGCGAAGCGGGGTCGGCGGATGCAAAGTGTCTCTCCCGGATCAAACGGATCGCGAATTCTAGCTCACGAGAGTCGGTCTGCCGCCAAGGGCCAGCACGGCGGCGGCCAAGCGCGGATGGGCGTTGAACAGCCGTGCGTACTCGCTTTCGCGCCGTCCGCCCTTCGCCCGCACAACCCGCACCAGGGCGCGGCGCTCCTTGGGCGACCACCGCCACAGCCCCGGGAGGCGCGCGACGAGCGGAGCCCACCGTTTCCACCAGAGGCGCTCACCGGCCGTCCAACTCGTCACCGAGGGCCCGTCGAGGCGCCCCGCGGCGGGGGCGGGTTTCTTGTGGCGCGCAAGGGCGAAACCGATCGCGACGCTGGGGGTGATGACTCCCGACCTTTTGCCGTCCGGCGACCAGAAGACGTGGGCGGAGGCTAAGCGCAACAGCGCGCGCCGATTCGAGCGGTACGCCGGATCGCGGGCGCGCTTGCCGAGCTCCAAGCGCGCGAGGCGCGAAACCTTCGGGTCGCGCGGGCGGAATCCGAAGCGGGCGTAGAACCACCAGGCCCCCGAGGCGATCCCTTCTTCGTTGCCTCGCCCCAGTTGATAAGGCTCGATCGAGAAGTTCGTCACACCGAACACGTGGCGGACCGCGGCGAGCAACCGGCAGAACACGAATCCCGCCTCGCCGCCGCGAAACGTCTCGAACGTGTTGTAGGAGACTTCGGCGTTACCGAACAAGACGTCCAGCTGCACGTACCCGATAGGCACGCCGTTTCTCAGGGTGAGCGCCCCGTAGACCGCGGGGAGGAACAGCCGGCGCTCCGGAACGACGCCGATCAGCGCGAAGGCGAGGCCGTCGCCGTCGTCGACCAGGCGCACGTCGCGCGGGTCACCGTGGGCGAATGCGTCGAGATCGCGAGAACGCGTGACCATCGCACACCGCGCGAGGTCGAGCAGACGCTTCCCGTCAGGCGCCGCGAGCGCGCGCACCGAACGGGGCGGAACGCGCAATTCGGTCGCGAGGTCGGGCCGATCCCGACGGGGCGCTCCGGTCCGGAACGCGCGTGGGGCGCCGTCGAAAAACGCGTGCGTCCGGCTCGGCCCGTCGGCGCTCCCTTCGAGCCGGTAAGCCACGTCGAGGGCGTCGTGGGT
>JANMVW010000342.1:0-5177 GCA_031393555.1 Acidobacteriota bacterium | reverse complement strand
GCTCTCCCGCGTCATCGCGGTCATTTCTACAACTGGTACGACACGCGGTCGCTCCAGCCGCTCGCCCCGCTCTACGTCTCGTCGGTGGACAGCGGGAATTTGGCCGGAAGCCTCATCACGCTCTCCGCGGGTCTTGCCGAGTTGGCCGACGTCTCCGCCCCGTCGCCTTCCGCGCTGTCCGGGCTCGGGGACACGTTGAGGCTGCTCGCCGCGTCGGTGCCCTCCTCGGCCGGCGCGCCGCGCTCGACGATCGCTCGCATCGATGCGGTCCTCGCTCGGGGGTCCGCCGAGGCCGGTGACAAGGGTGAGCTCTTTCATGAGGTCCACCGGCTCGCGACCGAGCTGCAGGCCAACCTCGGGCCTGAAGCCGAAGCCGAGGCGCGTGCCTGGTCCGTGGAATTGATCGGCCAATGCGAAGACGTCCTCAACGACCTCACCGGTCGAGGAGACAGGCCGGCATGGCGGGCGAGGATCGAAGCCCTGGCCCGGCGCTGCGACGCGCTTGGCGAAATGGAGTTCGAGTTCCTGTACGACAAGTCGCGCGAGCTGCTGACCATCGGTTACGACGTGACCGCGCATCGTCGCGATCCGGGATGCTACGACCTCCTCGCCTCGGAGGCGCGACTGGTCAGCTTCCTGCTGATCGCGCGCGGGCAAGTCCCCCAGGAGCACTGGTTTTCGCTCGGGCGCTCCTTGACGAGTCATGACGGCAAGTTCGCGCTGATCTCCTGGAGCGGCTCGATGTTCGAGTACCTGATGCCCGAGCTGTTCTTGCCGACGTTTCCGGACACGCTGCTCCACGGGACCGCGCAGGCGGTGGTGTCGCGTCAGATCGAATACGGCGGTGAACGCGGCGTGCCGTGGGGAATTTCGGAATCCTGCTACAGCGCGGTGGACGCGAGGCAGGTGTATCAATACAGGGCTTTCGGCGTGCCCGGGCTCGGGTTGAAGCGCGGGTTGGCCGATGACCTGGTCATCGCTCCGTACGCGACGATGCTGGCGTCCGGGGTGGCGCCTCGTGAGTCGTGCCGCAACCTCGAAGCGTTGGCCGAGCGAGGGGCGTTGGGTCGCTACGGGTTCTACGAGGCGATGGACTTCACCCCGTCGCGCGCACCGCGTGGGAACGAGCCTACCGTCGTGCGTGCGTTCATGGCCCACCACCAGGGCATGGGGCTCGCGGCGCTCGACAACCTTTTGAACGGCCGCCCGATGCCCCGCCGGTTCATGGCCGATCCGCAGAGGCGCGCGACGGAGCCGCTCCTGCAGGAGCGGGTTCCCAATTCGGGGGTGGAGGTGACCGCCCCGACGCTTCAGGGCGGTTACGGTCCGCGCGGCGACTCTTTGGAGGTGGCCTCCAAGCTGCGCGTGTTCAATGACCCGGACATGCCGATGCCCGAGGTGCATCTGTTGTCGAACGGCAGATATCACGTCATGGCGACCCAGGCCGGGGGCGGGTACAGCCGTTGGCGCGACCTGGCCGTGACGCGCTGGCGGGAAGATGCCACGTGCGACGCGTGGGGCACCTTCGTGTATCTGCGGGATCGCGACTCGGGGCGCTACTGGTCGGCCGCCCATCAACCCACGCGGCGCAAGGCCGAGCGTTACGAGGCGATCTTCGGGGCCGCGCGCGCGGAGTACCGCCGGCGTGATCACGAGATCGAGGCGTACACCGAGGTGTCCGTGTCACCGGAGGACGACGTCGAGATCCGTCGCGTCACGCTGACGAATCTCTCCCGCCGTCCTCGCGTCATCGAGATCACGAGCTACGCCGAGGTCGTCCTGGCGCCCCTGAACGCCGATCTGGCCCATCGCGCGTTTTCCAATCTCTTCGTGAGCACCGAGGTGCTCGCCGACCGGCAGGCCATCGTCTGCACACGTCGGCGAAAAAAACCCGACGAGTCGACGCCGTGGATGTTCCACCTGCTGATCGTGCCGGGGGTGTCCGATTCGGACACGTCGTTTGAAACCGACCGCGCGCGGTTTCTCGGCCGCGGCCGAGGGCCGGACGATCCCGCGGCGATGGATCCAACCTGTACGAATCTTTCGGGCACGTCCGGAACGGCCCTCGATCCGATCGTGGCCATCCGCCGCACGGTCGGGGTCGCTCCCGACGAGTCGTTGGCGGTGCAGATCGTCACCGGCGTCTGCGCGACGCGCGAGGAGGCCCTCGCGCTGATCGGGAAGTACCGCGATCACCACTTCGTGGAGCGGGCCTTCGACATGGCGTTTGCGAGGAGCCAATCGGTCTTGCGGCAGCTTTTGGCAACGGACACGGATGCCCAGGCCTACGAGCGCCTGGCCGCCTCCGTCGTTTACGCGACCGCCTTGCGCCGCGTCGGGCCCGGCATCATCGCGCGCAACCGGCTGGGGCAGTCCCGTCTCTGGAGATTCGGCGTCTCCGGGGACCTGCCGATCGTGCTCGTGCGCATCTGCCACATCGATCACATCGAGCTCGTCGAGCAGGCGCTCCGTTGCCACGCCTATTGGCGCATGAAGGGCCTGGTCGCCGATCTGGTGATCCTGAACGAGGACTTCTCGGGTTACCGGGCGGTCCTCCACGACCGGATCATGGGCATGATCCAAACGGGCTCCGCCGCGGAGTTCGTGGACAAGCCGGGCGGGATCTTCGTCCGGCGCGCCGAGCAGATCTCGGAAGAAGATCGCGTCTTGTTCCAAACGGTCGCGCGCGTGATTCTCGTGGACACCGCCGGAAGCCTCGCCGAGCAAGTGGAAAAGCGCGCGCCCATGGAACGGTTGCCGGCCCGCTTCCCTCGGAATCTTCCCGTCGCCGCCGAGCCGGTCGTTCCGCTGCCGAACCGCGAGCGCGTCTATTTCAACGGCCTCGGGGGATTCACCGCCGACGGGCACGAATACGCCATCAGCCTCGAGCCGGGCGACACGACCCCTGCGCCTTGGTCGAACGTCATCGCCAGCCCGCACATCGGCACGGTGGTCAGCGAGAGCGGGGGAGCCTACACGTGGGTCGGCAACGCGCACGAATTCCGATTGACGCCGTGGCACAACGACCCGGTCAGCGACCCCTCCGGAGAGGCGTTTTACATCAGGGACGAGCACACCGGGGCGTTCTGGTCGCCCACGCCGTTGCCTGCCCGCGGGCGCTCCGGATACGACTGCCGCCACGGATTCGGTTACAGCGTCTTCGAGCACGTCGAGGACGGCATCGGTTCGGAGCTCACGATCTACGTCGCGATGGACGCGCCCGTGAAGCTGGCGGTTTTCAAGTTGCGGAATCTGTCGCTTCGGGCGCGACGGATCTCGGTCACCGGGTATTTCGAGCTGGTGATGGGGGAGTGGCGCCACGCCAACCTCATGCACTTGGTGACGGAGACGGATCCGGTCGGCGGGATGATTCTCGCGCGCAATGCCTACGGCCGCGCCGCCGGGGATCGCCTCGTCGCCGTAGACGTCAGCGAGCCGTCGCGGACCGCAACCGGGAACCGGGCGGAATTCATCGGGCGGAACGGCACGCTGGCCGATCCCGAGGCCATGCGCCGGGTTGCGCTTTCGGGCCGGACCGGGGCGGGGCTGGATCCGTGTGCCGCGATGCAGGCCTACGTCGATCTCGACGTCGGCGAAGAACGCGAGATCGTGTTTACCCTCTCTGCCGCGAGCGACGCCCCGGATGCGCGAGCGTTGAGCGAGCGGTTCTGCACGCCGTCGGGCGCCAGGCAAGCGCTGGAAGCGGTCTGGTCGTACTGGAATCGCACGTTGGGCATCGTTCACGTCGAAACGCCCGACCCGGCGCTCGACCTCCTGGCCAACGGCTGGCTCGTCTACCAAACGCTGTCGTGCCGCGTATGGGGGCGGAGCGGCTATTACCAGTCGGGAGGGGCGTACGGTTTCAGAGACCAATTGCAAGACACGATGGCGCTGATCCATGCCGTCCCCTCCCTCGCGCGAGAACAACTCGTCCGGTGCGCCGGCCGCCAGTTCACGCCGGGGGATGTCCAGCACTGGTGGCATCCACCGGGCGGGTACGGGGTGCGGACCCACTTTTCCGACGACTTCCTCTGGCTTCCGTACGCCGCGTGTCATTACGTCGTGGCGACGGGAGATGTCGGAGTTCTCGATGTGCGCGTGCCTTATCTCGAAGGGCGCGCGGTCGATCCCGACGAGGCGTCTTATTACGACCAGCCGCAACTCTCGTCCAAGGAAGCGACGATTTACGAGCATTGCGTCCGCGCGATCGAGCACGGGCTGCGGTTCGGAGAGCACGGACTTCCCCTGATGGGTTGCGGCGACTGGAACGACGGGATGGACCTCGTCGGCAGCGGCGGCAAGGGCGAGAGCGTCTGGCTCGCCTGGTTCCTTTACCGCAACCTCCGGCTCTTCGCCGACCTCGCGCGCCAACGCGACGATCTCCCGTTCGCGCTTGCTTGCGACGAGAATGCGGAGCGCCTGCGTCGCAACGTCGAGGCGAATGCCTGGGATGGTGGGTGGTATCGCCGAGCGTTCTTCGATGACGGCACGCTGTTAGGCTCGGCGGCGAACGACGAGTGCCGCATCGACGCCATCAGCCAGAGCTGGGCGGTGCTCTCGGGCGCCGGTGATCCCGCGCGCGCGCATTTAGCGATGGCGGCGGTCGACGATTTGCTGGTCCTCCCCGAAGCGCGCTTGATCAAGCTCCTCGCGCCGCCGTTTGACAAATCTCCGCTCGAGCCCGGCTACATCAAGGGCTATGGCCCGGGGGTTCGGGAAAACGGTGGGCAGTACACGCACGGCGCGATCTGGGCCGCGATGGCGCGCGCGGTCATGGGGGACACGGCCCGTGCGTGGGAGCTGTTCGCGATGCTCAATCCGATCCACCACTCCAGCGATCCCGACGCGACGGCGGTCTACAAGGTCGAGCCTTACGTCATGGCGGGGGACATCCACGCCGCGCCCGTCGATCTCGGACGGGGAGGGTGGACCTGGTATACGGGCGCCTCGGGCTGGATGTACCGGTTGATCTTGGAAACCCTCTTGGGGGTCCATCTCGAGGCCGACACGTTGCGTTTTGATCCCCACGTGCCGGAGGACTGGGAGTCCTACGCGATCCACTACCGCTTTGGCGAGAGCGTCTACCACATAACGCTCAAGCGATCCGAAGGCGGAGGTTCCGGGGACTTGCGGGTGGTTGCGGACGGGGCGGAACAACTCGGTCGTTTGCTCCGTCT
>JANMVW010000307.1:0-1626 GCA_031393555.1 Acidobacteriota bacterium | reverse complement strand
AACGCCATACCGCATCGGTGGCGGTCACCACTACGTCGCAGCCGATCGCCAGCATGAAGCCGCCGCCGAGCGCGAATCCGTGCACCGCGCACACCACCGGCTTGTCGAGTTCGGCGAAACCGCGCATCAGCACGGCCTTTCTTTCGGCGATATGCAGACGCTGTTCCATCGAAGCCTGGGCCATCTCCTTCACGTCGCTGCCGGCGCAGAAGCCCGCGCCATCGCCACGCAGCAACACCGCGCGGACGGCGGGATCCTCACGGGCCTGCACGAGCGAGGCCAGGAGTCGCTCGGTTGTCACGAGGTCGAGAGCGTTGCGCACACGCTCGCGTTCGAGCACAAGCTCCAGAACAGAGGGCGTGTTTTCAGGCATGGAAAGGTCTACCGCAAAGACTCCCGAACGATGATCTCATCTCTGGAAGATGAGCCTCACCTACTTCAGCTCGACCTCGATGAACGCGTACTCGAACGCGTTCGCGTTGATCACGTCGTGCTCGACGCCCACGTTGCGGAAATACGGGACGCCCTTTTTGAGCGCCGCTATTTTTTCTTCCCCGCCTTCCACGATCTTCAAATTGCCGTCATACAGCGGCACCACTACGTAGTCATGCTCGTGGCGATGCCAGCCGGTCGACGCGCCGGGCGCGAAGCGCCATTCGGTGACCCGCACCCGTTCGTTGTCGATCAGCCTGGTCGGTACGCCTTCTGCCATGACAGCCTCCGGAAATTAAAAAGGCGCGGAGATCCGCGCCTTTGTGCCTCGAAGCGAATGCGCCTACTTTAGCGCGTCCGCCCCCGCCTTGGCGACAACGCCGTCCTGTTGCGAGGTCACGCCCGAGACGCCGATCCCGCCGTCGGGACAGGACGGGTCTTCATGCATTTGCCTTCAGGGCGGTTTTGATTTGTTCGAGCGAGGCCGGATCCTCGATCGTCGTGAGGTCGCCCGGATCGCGGCCTTCGGCCAGCGCGCAGATCGACCGCCGCAGCACTTTACCCGAGCGCGTCTTGGGCAGCAGCGTAACGAACAGCACGCGGCTCGGACGGCCGATGGCGCCCAGCTGTTTGTCGACCGTCCGCATGATCTCGCCTTCGAGCTTCATGCGCCCTTCGGCGCTGGCGACCTGGGTGGCATCCTTCACCACCGCAAAAGCCATCGGCATCTGGCCCTTGAGCTGGTCGGCCACACCCACCACCGCGCATTCCGCAACGCCCGGGTGCATGTTCACGGCTTCTTCGATTTCGCGTGTGCCGAGGCGATGGCCGGCGACATTGATCACGTCATCGGTGCGCCCGAGGATGAAGTAATAGCCGTCCTTGTCGCGGATGCCCCAGTCGAAAGTGGTGTAAAGGAGGCGTCCCGGGATCGTCGAGAAATACGTCTTCACGAAACGCTCGTCGTCGCCCCACAGCGTGGACATGCAGCCGGGCGGCAGCGGCGGCTCGATCACCACCACGGCTTTCTCGTCGGGACCGGCAACGCTTGAATCCGATTCGCGCAGGAGCTTCAGGTCATAGCCATAGACCGGGAACGACGGGCTACCGAATTTGATCGGCGTTTTTTCCACGCCGGGCATCGCGCTCAGAACGGACCAACCCGTCTCGGTCTGCCAGTAGTGATCGATCACG
>JANMVW010000289.1:0-1720 GCA_031393555.1 Acidobacteriota bacterium | reverse complement strand
GAGGCGGAGGTGGCCGTCGGCGTCGAGCTCCACGAGATCACCCGTTCCGAACCAGCCGTCCGCGTCGAGCGTGCGCTCTCCCTCGGGTGTCTCGACGTGGCCGATCATCACGTACGGCCCGCGCACGGCCAACTCGCCGTCCGCGTCGACCCGCAGTTCGATCCCGGGGAGCGCCGGCCCGAGCGAGTCGTCCTTGTAGCCGCCCGGCCGGGTCATCGTGATGCCGCCGGTGGCCTCGGTCATTCCGAAGCCGCTCATCAGTTCGACGCCGTGCGCCTGGAAGAAGCGGAAGATCTCGGCGTCGAGGCGGCCCGCGGCCGAAAGGCCGAAACGGAGTCGGCCCCCGGTCACACGGTTCACGGCTTCGCGTACCTCTTCGTCGCTCGCCCGGTCGGGGTCGGCGGCGCGCGTGATCTCTTCGTGGAGTTGAATCCATTTCTTGGGCACGCTGATGAACACCGTCGGCCGGAAGCGCCGCATTCCCGAAACGAGGGCCTCGACCGAGGGGCTCTCGAGAAAGACGTACGTCGCCCCCCAGAAGATGCAGCCGTACATCTCGAGGTACCGGCCGAACGTGTGGAAGAGGGGCAAGTAGCAGAGGAGGACGTCGTCCTCGCCGATTTCAGGGAGGGCCAAGGCGCGGGCGAAGCGTTTGAACACGACGTTGCGGTGGGAAAAACAGATGCCCTTCGGCGTCCCCGTCGTCCCCGAGGTGTACATGATGGTCGCGAGGTCTCGGCTTTTCACCGCGAGCTGCCGGGACTCGAGTTCTGCTACCGGCGTCTCGGCCGCGCGCGCGCCGATCTCGTCCAGGGCCAGCACGCCGCCGCCCGAGAGCCCCAGGTCCATCGCCACGAGCGTCGTCGGTAGCGCATGACCCTCGGTCACGCGCCGCAGCGTCGCGAGGGTCTCCCGTGAGCCCGCGATCGCGAGGCCGGCCCCCGATTGGCGCAGCATGAACGCCACGTCGTTGTCGGTCGCCTGCGCGGGAATCATCACGGAAACGAGGCCCGCCGCGTGGCACGCGAAGTCGCACAGCGCCATTTCGAACCGGTTTTCCGACATGATGGCGACCCGTGGCGTCCCGGTGGATGAGACCGCGAGGAGTCCGCGCGCAAGCGCGTCGACCCGGGCCGCGGTCTGGCGCCAGGTCACGCTCCGGGCGCGTCCCGGCGTGGGAATCTCGAAGAGGACCTTGGCTCCGTATTCCGCGGCGCGGCGGTGCAGGAGAGTCGCCATCGTCAGGTGGGACGCGTCGATCAGTGTGACGATGCGGTCGGCCCACGCATCGACCTCTCCCGCGGCGTCGATACGGCGCAAGACCGCCGGCCGGCGGAGCAAGTCGAGAAGATCCCAGGCCTCCTCCCGCGCCGGACGCTTGGCGATCCGTACGGCGAGCTCCGTCAAGCTTTCGAGGTCGAGTCTTTCGAGGATCCGGTCGCGATGCGGTGCATCGCGAAGCACGGCGAGCACCGCGCGGTCGACGCTTCCGGCTTTCTCCCGGTCCTGCTCCCGGGCCGCGGTGTCGAGCGCGGCGCCCAACGTGGCCACCGCGTCGGACGACGGCCGCGACCGGGCCGCCTCGATCTCGGCGAGGAGACGGCCGTGGCGGTCATTTGCCGAATGGGCGGAGGTATCCATCGGCTTGATTATCCTCGATTGCGCCCGGCAGCGGTGACCGCGTAGAGTCTCCCGTCCATGGACCTGCGCATCGCCATCG
>JANMVW010000273.1:0-7952 GCA_031393555.1 Acidobacteriota bacterium | reverse complement strand
TTTTGATGGCGAACCCGCGGAGCGCGCTCTTGTTGAAAACCTTCGCGACGGGTCCAGCCGGCGCCTCGGGAGTTTTTCCATCGCACTTGCCCACGCCGTCCAAGATGGCGGCCCCGACCTTCCCCAAGGTGAGGAACTGATTCGATTCGACGAGGACGCCGCCCGATCCTGAGGCCAACGGGAACACGATGCACTCGTTGTAGGTTCCGTCGTTCACGATGACGGTGTCACCCGGATTCGTCCGGTTGATCCCCGCCTGAACCGTCTTGCACGGGGCCGAGGAGGAGTCGCACGTCGCCGAGTCGGTTCCGGTGGTCGAGACGTAGAAGATTTTGGCCGGGGCATCCGTGTCGGAGGCCGTGTTGTTATCCGTTGCGGGATCGGTCGTCCCCGAGGGGGGCGTCACCGTCGCGGTGTTGACCAAATTTCCGGTGGACGTCGAGCGCAACTTCACCACCAGCGTGTAGGTCGCTGCGCCGCCGACCGGGAGGTTGACCGCGCCCGTGATGTTCCCGGTGACCGTGCCGGTCGGGCACGTCGCCCCGCCGGTGCCGACGCAGGTCCACGAGGCGCTCGCTACTTGGGGGAGCGCGGTGACCGCGTCGCTGACCGTGGCAGCCACGGCGGCGTCCGGACCGGCGTTGGCGACCACGATCGTGTAGGTCACCGAGCTTCCGGCGGTGTACGTGGACACCCCATCGGTTTTCGTGATCGATAGATCCGAAACGGGAGCGATGTCGCGGGCCCCTACGACCCCGACGGCAAGCACCGCCGAAATCACGGCCGCGAGCGCCTGTCGTGTCATCAGTGGACCTCCCGTTGCGAGTGGTGACCCTCGACGGTAGAGAGCCTGGAACGGGCTGTCAAGCGGGGACGCGAGCTTCCAGCAAAACGTTGGCGAACGGCGTCCCGCGGCCCATCGGCGTCGCCGCGACCGAAAACCCCCCGGTCTCGAGACGACGGCTCCATGCCGCGGACGACCGGTAGGCGAAATGGCGCGAGCCGTCGCCGCGCGCCAGGGCGGCCAGCCGTTCCGCGGCACGGACAGCGAGGAATCCCATGCCGGCCGCGGCGTCCGCTTCTCGCAAGAACAAGCGTCCTCCCGGGGAAAGCGCCGCGCGGACACGATCGAGCAGGGCGTCCTGGACGGCAACCGGAAGGTAGTGCGCGACATCGAGAAGGGTCACCACGTCGCAAGGCGGAAGGGGCTCATCCGCGAGATCTCCTTCGACAATCGTGGCCGCGCCGCCGAGCGCTCGGCTCGCCGCGCGCGCGGCGGACGGATCGAGTTCGATGCCGAAAAGCGCGGGCCGAGCGCCGCTTTCGCCGGCCGCGAGGATCAACGAGAGGAGAAGTCCGCGGCCGCAGCCGAGATCGACGACCCGCGGCGCGGCGAGGATGCCCCGGTCGAGAAGCTCGCGGTAGACCGGGTCGACGCGAAGCTTGCCGCGCATCATGCCGAGTGCGAGGCGAGCAGCGCCGGCGTAGCGCGACATCGCGTCGTCGACCGCGCGGTCGAACACCGGATCAACCACGCGGCGGCTCGGCGAGTTCGTCGAGGAGTGGGGTCGTGCGCAAACCCGCCGCCTCGATCGCGTCGAGTACGAGGGGGAGCGCCGCGAGGACGACCGGCTCGCGCCCTGAGCGCGCGCGAAACGCGCCGTCGTGAAGCAAGATCACGTCCCCCGCCCGAAGGTTGCGGGTGAGGCGTGACGCGACCGCGGCCGTGTCCCGCGACACCGTGTCGAAGCCGCGCCGCGTCCACGAAGCCAAGCGCAGGCCGTTGCGCGCGAGGGCGCCTTCGAGCAACGGGGAGCGGATGCCGGCGGGCGCGCGGAAGAAAGACGGAGCACGCCCCGACGCCCGCTGCAGCTCGTCTTGGCAGAGACCGATCTCCCGATCGAGCGTCGCCGGACGGTGGAAGAAGAACGCGTTGCGGTGCGTGTACGAGTGATTTTCCAGCCGGTGACCCCGTCGCGCGATCTCGGCCGTGAGCTCGCGATGGCGCGCGGCGTGCTCGCCGATGCAAAAAAACGTGGCCTTGGCACCACGGGCGTCGAGTGCGTGAAGGACGGCCGGCGTCACGACCGGGTCGGGACCGTCGTCGAAGGTGAGCACGACGCCGCCCGCCGCTTCGGCCGCCGCGGAGCGACGGAGGTTCGGGCCCAAAAGAGCGCATCGCGGGACGAGGCCTGCCGCGATGGTGACGTAGTGATCCGCGAGGAGCGCGCCCACGACGAACGGCCAACGATGAGGGGCGATCGCGAGGGCGGGAACCGCCGCCACGTGCAGTGCGACCGAAGCCTTGAGAAACGGCGAGAGCCTCATCGCCCTTCCGTCCGGTTCCAGGCCGTAAGCGCCGAGCGGTCGACCTTGCCGCGCGCATTCCTCGGGATCGATGCGACCCGCACGATGCTCCGGGGGACCTTGTGCCCGGAGAGCCGCTCCCGGCACCACGAGGCGACGGCGGCGTAGGTGATCGACGCGGGGTCGCACGCGACGAACGCCCGGACGATCGTGCGGCCGTCGCCTGGGGCGGGAACACCCAGGACGAAGGCCTCGCGCACGCCCGGCATCGCGCGCAGTACGTTTTCGATTTCGGCGGGGTGGACCTTCTTGCCGCCGACGTTGATGAGCGTGTCGGCGCGACCGATCAAGGCGAGCTCGCCGTTTGGCGTCCAGGTCGCGAGGTCCGTGCTCTTGAAGGCCCCGTCCTGCAGCCGGCCATCGTCTTGGGGGATGTGTCGCAGGCCCGCGGCCGCCGAGCGGACGGAGACGGCGCCGTCATCGTCGAGGACGATGCTCACGCCGTCGATCGGCGTCCCGACGGTTCCGCGCAAGGCTGCGCCTCCGTCCCGGTCGTAGGTGATGCCCCCGCACTCGGACGCGCCGTAAAAGACGTGGGCGTCTCGTCCGAAAACCTCGCGGAAACGGGCGGCGGTTTCAGGACGGAGCAACGCGCCTGCCGAGATCACCGTGCGGAGCGACTCCGGCCAGGCCGGTGGCACCGCGAGGGAAGCCATGGTTTGCAAAACCACCGGCACGGTCGGGAAGACCGTGGCCGAAAGCGACCGGGCGGCGTCCATCGGAGCCCAAGGGCCGCTGCCTTCGGGAATGACGAGCAGGCAGCCTCGGCGCAGCGCCGGCATCACGAGGCTCGAGAGGGCGTAAGAATGGGACCACGGGATCGCCGCGACGAACCGATCGGAGGCCAGCAATCCCATCGTGGCTGCGAGTTGATCGTCGTCGGCCGCCAACGCCTCCGCCGCGATGGCGACTCCGCACGGGACGCCGCTCGATCCCGAAGTGAGCTTGACGTAGCCGGCGCCCTCGGGCGCGAACTCCGGGGTGCCCTCGCAGCGTTCGACCCGAAACGACGCGGCGCCGTCCGGGAACGCTTGGCTGCACGTGATCCGCGCGGCGACGCCGAGGGCCGACGCGACGCGAGCGCGCTCGGCCTCGGGCGACGCCCAGTCCGCGAGCACCGGAACCATGCCGGCGCGCCGCGCCCCGAGCAGCGCCGCGAGAAATCCGGCGCCGTTCACGCACGCCAGGAGCGCGTAGGCCCCCTGCGGTAGGCCGTGGGTCGCGAGGGATCCCGCCACGCCCCGCGCCAAGGCGTCGACGTCTCCGCGCGAGGCGGCCGCCCGTTCCGTGGCCACGACCGGGGCGCTCCCGTCGCGAAGCCGCAGGAGTTCGAAGGCGTCGAGAATCGGATCGTTGCGCATAGGCCGTGTGCTAAACTCCCCGTCCTTTCAAGACCTCTGTCGAGCCGACATTATGACGAACGACTCCACGATCGCTCAGAGGATCAAACACCTGCTGGTCGACAAGCTGCACCTCGAGGGTCTGACCCCCGAGAGCATCGCCGATGACATGCCGCTCTTCGGAGAAGGGCTGGGGCTGGATTCGGTCGATGCGCTCGAGCTGGTGGTCGCTCTGGAAAAAGAGTTCGCGCTGCGCATCCAGAGCCACGAGGTGGGACGCGAGGCCTTCGCATCGGTCGCCGCCCTCGCGGCCTACGTGGAAGGGCGCCTTTCTCCCGCGGCCGACCCCCATGCCGGGGGTTGATCGGGGGTCTCCCCGGCCCTTAGACATCGTCGTCACGGGTCTGGGCGCCGTCACCCCCTTCGGCTGGGGCGTCGACGCGCTGTGGGAAGGGGCTCGTCGCGGCATCACCGCGGTTTCGCCGTTCACCCGATTCGACGCGTCGCGACATCGTACGCACCTCGCCGCCCAAGTCCCCGCCGGGGACGACGGGATAGAACCGGCTCGCCACCTCTCCGTTGCCGATCGTTTCGCCGTGGCCTCGGCCCGCGAGGCCGTCGGCTCCGCCGGCCTCGAGCTCGACGCTTGCCGAGAGCGCACCGGCGTATTTTTTGGCAGCTCGGCCGGTGGGATGCTCGAGGGCGAGTGGTTCTTCGAGGCGCACATCCACCGTGGCACCCGCCACGCGAGGCGCGGGCTCGTCGCCTCCCAGCAGTTCAACGGGCCCGGCGACGCGGTCGCGCGCGCGATCGGTGTCGGCGGCCACGTCGAGACCATCTCGTCGGCGTGCGCGTCGGCGGCGATGGCGATCGGCAGCGCCCTGCGCGCTCTGCGTCGCGGCGACGTCGATGTCGCTCTCGCCGGCGGATCCGACGCGCTCTGCCAACTGACCTACGGCGGGTTCAATGCGCTTCGCTCGGTCGACGAGGCGCCATCGCGCCCCTTTCGCAAGGACCGCACGGGGCTCTCGCTCGGCGAAGGGGCCGGCGTGCTCGTGCTCGAAAGCGCTCCGCACGCCGCGCGACGGGGCGCGCGACCGATCGCCGTGCTCGCCGGCGAGGCGTCGACCTGCGATGCCCATCACATGACGGCGCCCCAGCCCGACGGGTCCGGCGCGGCCTCCGCCATTCGACTCGCGCTGTTGGACGCCGGAGTCGCCCCCGGCGACGTGGACTTCGTCAACGCGCACGGCACGGGAACGCCGCTGAACGACGCCGCGGAGGCCGCGGCTTTGAAGGCGGTGTTCGGCGACCGGGTTCGTTCGATCCCCGTCACCTCGACCAAGGCGCTGATCGGTCATCTGCTCGGCTCCGCCGGAGCGGTTGAGGCGGTCTTGACCGTTCTCGGTCTGCAGCTTCGCGAGGTCCACCCGATGCCGGATACTGGCGCGCTCGATCTGGAGCTCGGCTTGGACCTGGTGCTCGGCACGCCGCGAGTTCTCTCCCGCGCGGGCTGCGCCATCTCGACGAGCCTCGCCTTTGGCGGGGCGAACGCGGTTTTGGTGTTCACCGCCCAGGAGACCGCATGAGGCGCCCGGCTGCCGTCCTGACCGGGCTCGGGGTCGTCGGCGCCCACGGGATCGGGCGCGCCTCGCTCCAAGAGGCTCTCCTCGCGGGCCGTCCGCTCGCCTCCGAGGTCGATCGCTCCGCCGGGTACCACGGGGCGGGGGCCTCGCGTCGCGCCGCACTCGTTCCCAAGCTCGACCTCGCGCGCTGGTTGCCTCCGGCGGAAGCGCGGCGGCTGAGCGTACCGTCGCGTTATGCCGTGGCCGCGGCGCGGATGGCGCTCGAGGACGCGGGGATCGCCTCCCTCGACGGGCGTCGCGTCGCGGTCGTGCTGGCGACCGCGTTCGGCGCGTTGTTGTTCACCGAGAAACTCGTGCGCCAGATTCTCGAAGAAGGACCGGAATCCGCGCAGCCGTTCTACTTCTCGGAATGCGTCGCCAACGCCGCCGCGGGGCGCGTCGCGATCGCGCTCGGCGCGCGAGGCGCGAACGTCACCATCACCGAGCGTGAAGCGGGACCGCTTCTGGCGTTGGCGCGCGGCGCGCAAGAAGTCAGCGAAGGGCGGGCCGACGTCGCGATCGCCGGTTCCGCGGACGAGATGACCGAGCTGCTCCACGCCCTGCTCGATCGTTTCCGCGGGACCGCTCGCGCGCAGGGTGGTCGCCAAGAGGCCCCGCGCCCGTTCGACGCGGGGCGGGACGGGGTGCTCGCGGGGGAGGGTGCTTCGGTCGTCGTGATCGAGCGCGAAGACGATGCGGCGGCGCGCGGCGCGCGTTTCCTTGCGCGGGTGTCGGCTTCCGGAGCGGCATTCGATGCCACGGCTCCCGTGAGCGACTGGGGGACCGGAGAAGCGGCTCTCGCCCGCGCGCTCCGCGGGGCGCTCTCGCGCGCCGGGCACGGCGTCGAGACGATCGATCTCATTGTCTCTGGCGCCTCCGGTGCCCGCCGCGGCGACCGCCTCGAGGCGGCGACGCTCGCCGCCGCGTGGGGCGAAACCCGACTTCCGCCGGTCGTCACGCCCAAGGCGGTCGTGGGGGAATTCGGCGGAGGCTTGCTCGCGGCGGGGGTTCTCGCGGCCGACGGCGCGCCGTTTGGCCGCCTCGTTGAGTTCGAGACGCCGGACCCCGACCTCGCGGTCGCTCCGCACGATGGACGTCCGCTTCCGGTTCCGCGCCGCGTGCTGATCACCTCGCTCGCCGCCGGGGGCGCGGCGGCGTGGGCCGTTTTGGAGCGACCGTGAGTGGGCGCTTCGCGGTGGCGATCCCCGCGTTCGACGCGGCGGAGTCCATTGCGGCTGTCGTGCGGCGCTCCCTGGCTTCGGGCGCCGAGGTCGTCGTCATCGACGACGGTTCGCGGGACAAAACCGGGGACGTGGCTCGTGCGTGCGGCGTGACCGTCCTGACCCACGCCGTCAATTTCGGGAAGGGACGCGCGCTGAAGACGGCGTTCGACTACTTGTTCGCGAATGGGTGCGAGGCCGTCGTCACGATCGACGCCGACGGCCAACACCCTCCGGAGGAAATGCCTAAACTCCTGTCGCCCTGGCGCGAGGGGGCCGACCTCGTGCTCGGCACGCGCGATCACTTGTACGTCGACATGGGCCGGGTGCGGCGCGCGTCGAACGGCACGTCGTCCTGGCTGATCTCGCACGTCGCGGGGGCCGAGCTTCCCGATTGCCAGACCGGCTACCGCGTCTACACCCGGCGTCTGATCGAGACCGTCGGTTTTCCGGAGCCGCGATTCGAGGCCGAAAGCGCGGTTCTCGTCCGGGCCGTGCGCGCCGGTTTCCGGGTCGTCGGTGTGCCGGTGCGCCTCGACAAGGCGGACGGCCGCGCGACGAGTCACTACCGACCGATCGTCGACTCGTTGCGGATCGCCTGTGCGGTGGCGCGCGCGCGCTTCGAGGAGCCGGCGTGAACGACGGCGTCGTATGGGTCACCGGCGGGAGCCGCGGGATCGGCCGTGCCCTGGTGCGCGTCCTCGTGGCGGAGGGCCGGCGCGTCGCGTTCACGTATTGCTCCGGGGAGGCCGCAGCGCGCTCGGTCGAGGCCGAGTGCGGCGGCCTCGCCAAGGCATGGCAACTCGATCTTGCCGACCGCGCCCGCCCGGGCGTCATCGTGCCCGAGATCGAAGATGCGCTGGGCGCGATCGACGGGCTCGTCAACAACGCGGCGATCCGGCGCGATCAACTCCTCGCCTCGACCAACGACGCCGACTGGGACGCCGTGATCGACGCCAATCTCGGGGGCGCTTTCCGATGCTGTCGCGCGGTGCTCCCGAAGATGATCACGCGCCGCGCGGGGAGCATCGTCAACGTCTCGTCGCTCACGGCGGTACGCGGGGTCGCGGGGCAGGCGGCCTACGGCGCCACCAAGGCGGGCCTCATCGGCATGACGAAATCGCTCGCGCGTGAGTTAGGTAAGCGCAACATCCGAGTGAACGCGGTGGTCCCGGGTCTCGTCATGACCGAAATGATCGCGGACACGCCGCCCGAGCGGCTGAAAGCACTGCGCGCGATCGAGGCGCTCCCGTCGGGGACGAACCCGGAAGACGTCGCCGCGATGATCGCCTTTCTCCTTTCGGACCGCGCGGCCGCGATCACGGGGCAGGCGTTCCTCGTGGACGCCGGGAGTACCGCCTGACCAGCCCCTCGGTGAGGAAACACTAGCCATGCCCATC
>JANMVW010000249.1:0-4751 GCA_031393555.1 Acidobacteriota bacterium | reverse complement strand
CCGAGAAGGATCAATCCCAGGACCACCATGCGGTCGACCTCCCGAGCCGCATCGGGGTCGTCCCCCGCCAGGTGACCGCGCAGGTCCCAGAGGCTTGCGGCCCAGATGGTCCCGTTCGCGTGCTGATCCGCACCCGGGCCGGCGTCGAAGCTCGACATGGTGACGGCGGAGGACAGGCTGCGAGCGTGCCTGTACTCATCGTCGTGCCGCCGATGGAGCGCCCATATGTGCGGCGTTCGCATCATCGCCGCGGCCAGATAATCACAAGTCCCTTCGTCGAGAGCGGTCTTCACGTTGATCTGCCGATCCGGTGGGCGCCCGGCGTTGGCGCAGAAATCCGCGGTGTGCCGCGTCAGGTGGTGGCCGTACTCGTGATAAAGGATCCCGGCGTTGTGAGACGCGTTGGCGCGGTAGGCGCCTCCAGCGCACTCCACCAACGCGCCGTGACGGAGGAGTTTCCAGCCCGGACCCAGGTGAATCTCCCCGTCGGGGTGAACCGGATCCCACTCAACGATCACATAGGTTCGGAAAGCACCCGGCGGTTCGGCGTGTCCAGGCAACACTGGTGGCGGGATTCTCGACGTGTCGCGGGAGGACGGGAGCCGATAGTGACCCCCTTGGAACGGTACCCATCTGCCCGTCCGTCGAACACCGTCCCGGACCCCTGCCCTCACGGTGGCCGCGTGATGGGCGGCGACGAGGACCCTCACGGGCGGGAGCGCCGGCGCTCCCAGCTCGCCGAGCAGTGAGTCGACATAAGCTCCCACGCGATCCACGTGGTAGTAGGAGTTCACCTCTCCGAAATGGGAAGCCTGAACGTATCGCCGTCTGAGCTCGGGGTCCGCCACGGCGAGCTTGTCAATCCGCCCGCCTCCGCGACCCGGCTCGAACAAGAAATCGCCGTTGTCATCGGGGCGTGCGTCCCCAAGCCGCGTCTCGAGGGGAGCTCCGCCCGACGGGTTGGGCTCGTAGATCATTCCTGCGTTGACGACACGGACGAATCGGCCGTGGAGCCGCGCGGTGCCTTCTTTCGGCGCCTCGATCCGCTCGAGTTGGACGATCTCCTGGACGACCCGTCCGTTCCCGGAAGGATCCCGATCGGGAATCCACGAGTAAACGCGCCCTCGATTCACAGCTCGGAGCCCCCCGCCATGACACTTGGACCGCGGGACGGCGGCGTATCGACCTGGACCGGCGCACGCGCAAGGAGGCGATCGTTCAAGTCGCCGGTTTGCAGCTCGAGCGCCGTGACGCAGCGAACTCCAGTGGCCTCCGTGGCCTCCCGCATCGCCAGAGGGCTCATGGCGATGAGTCCGGAGATCGCGGCGGGCTCGATCCCAAGCGTTCGCAGGACGCTGACGCCTCCGGCCGCACCGGGCGCGTCTCCCGTCGCGTAGAGCCACGTGTCCACCGACGATACGAAGGCCTTGCAGCGCAGGAGAGACGTGGTCTCGCGCTGCAGGACGCCGTCGGCGATTTCGATCACCGCCCACGCGGCGCCTGCCATGGCCGCGTGGCCGAGAAGAAGGCCGTGAAGGGTCATCAGCTGATCGAGAGAACAAAGATACGTCGAGGGGAATCCACCATCGAGGAAGTCCAAGGCCGGTCGCGCACCGACGTCCTGCATGCTCCACGTATCGCGCCCCGCCGCGGTCCCGGTCAACTTGATGCCGGCGACCTGGAGACCCAGCTTGCGCAGACCGAGGATCACGCTGCGCGCCGTGTGTGTCTTCCCGCTGTCCATCGAGCTTCCGCACACGGCGATGACTTTCGGACGTTGTGCAAACGGCCTCGGCGTGACGGCGTAATCCGACAAGCGCAGGGGCTTGCCGTTGCGGTCGCCCAAGGCGCCGAGGATCCGGAGCTTGCTGGGCTCGGCGACCCCCGCGTGGCGGCTGGACATCGTTCCACAAAGTCCACCCATCGAAAGAAGGTCGCACGCGTCCCCGCGGACCTCCGCGTACCCTTCGAACTGCTCGGTGGCATATCGGTTGCCGAGGACACAGGCAATCATGTCGCCCTCGTGGAGCATCGCCACGCGGCCGTTCGTCAACTCAATTCGCGCGTTTTTTCCTATTTTCTCGAGCTTGGTCAAGAGCACATCCCCGACTTGCGGAAATTCGGGAAGTGGAAGCACGCGGACCAAATCGTCCCCGGGAACGCGCCGTATCGAATATGAACGCTTTACCAATCCATTGGCGTCGTCGAGCAGGTATTGCATGAACCGTTCCTCCTCTTCTTCCTCTTCCATGCTCCGCTAGCGGATGCGACGAACCGCGTCCACGGCGGATACCGATTTCCGGTTGCTTAGATGAGATGGCAGAAGCGGACGAAACCGGCCGTCGAGAAAACTAGACCGCCGGAAATCCGCTCAGGGAGGAAGGACCGATCAGGCTTTCGCGCGCGCGAGGCAGGGAGTAACAGAGTCCGGATCCGAAGGGAGTCAGTGGCTCGATGGACCGGCGAACGATCGTTGGGGAGACGGGTGTGACCGCATGCGTCGTGAACTCAAAGCAGAACAGGACGATTTTCGTCACTTCACCGGCTTTCGGCCTGCGGTGTCTCGTTCGCTTTCCGCGCTTCAGGAAACTGCCGTCAGCGGTATCGCTGGCCGAGCCCACCACGGTCGAACGGTCCGTTCCGCGCACATCCATGAACCGAGGATTCAAGGCTCGCTTGGTCGAAACGGAATAGATCAGCCGGCTCTGGTAGCTGGCGCGATCTTCATTCGCGCGAATGTGGTAACGGCGAGAGTGATGCTGCTTGACGGGCACCGCCAAGACGATGCCGATAAGCGCGAGGATTGCAGCGGCTCTCTTCATAGTGACTCGGCGGAAGGTACGACCAACGGAACAGGCTCGCCAGAGAATTCAAAGATAAACCCCCCGGGTATCCGGAGAGTGCCTGGGTACCAGGGGTAGCACGCCTCCCACTGGACCACGAAGCCGTGCCCTTGGAGCTCGCCGACCATAGTCCCGAGTTCGGCGCCTGGGAGAGTCCCGAAACGCCCCACGGTGGCCGGTTCCGTCACGAGGATTACGAAAACGACGGGTGAGGCGACGACTTTCAGGCCGTTGACGAGCCCAGCCCGCGGGACCGCCCCTCTTATCGATTTCTCTCCCAAGGGGCGCGTTGTGTCGCAGGCCCATCGCATCACGATCGCGGGATTCGCCGCGAAGGCGTCCGGAACGGTCGGCAGCGAGGCTCGGCACCGCTTCTCGCGGCCGGCGACCCGGGTAGGGTTTCTCCCCATGGAACTAAGCCCGCGCGCTGTCTACGCTCCTGCCGAACACTCGTTTGAACCGGCCGGATGCGGTTCACGCTTCACAAAGGAGATTCAGCATGAAGATCAGCATGTTCTTAGCGTCCGCATTGATACTAAGCGCACCGGCTTTCGCCCATGGGGACATTTCCCTGGGTGAACCCGGATACGGGGGCACGGGCTGTCCCGACGGCACGGTTTCCGTCACATTGAGTCCGGATCAGAAGTCCTTGAGCTTGTTGTTCGACCAGTACCAATTGTCCGTCGGCGGAGACACCGGCAAGAGCTTCGACCGCAAGAGCTGTAACATCGCCATCCCCGTGCACGTGCCGCAAGGATTGAGCGTCTCGATTCTGAAGATCGACTTTCGAGGCTTCAACCATCTGCCGCAAGCGGCAACCTCGCAGTTCAATGTCGAGTACTTCTTCGCCGGCACGAGAGGCCCGTCGTTCCAGAGACAGTTTCGCGGACCCCTCGACGACGATTACTTGATCAACAACCAGCTCACCGCTCAAGCGGTCGTTTGGTCGGCTTGTGGTGCGGACGTCAACCTGCGAACGAACTCGAGCATGAGAGTGAAGACGGCGTGGAACAAAGAAGCCATGGCTTCGATCGACTCCGAAGACATCAATGCGGCGATCGTTTACCAGCTCCAATGGCGCGAGTGTAACTGAGCCAACATAGGGCGGCTTGGACTCCAAGCCGCCCTATCACGAGAGAGAATTCCATGAAATGGATGATGCCAGGTGTTCTTGCGTGCGCGCTGCTGGTCGGCCTGCCCGCCTGGGCCCAAGAATCCAATGGTTGTCCCGAGGGAAGCTATTCGATCGTCGTGTCCCCCGACGGCACAACGGTCAGTCTTTTGTTCGACCAGTTCACCCTCGAAAGCGGCGCCTCTTCAGCCGGCGGGACGCGAAGGAAAGTTTGCCACATCTCGTACCCGCTGAATTTGCCGGCGAATTATTCCATCGGGGTTTACAAGGTCGATTATCGGGGCTTTGCGAAACTCGCAGCGAGACAAGAAGCCGGACTCGATGTTCAGTATTTCTTGGGACCTCACGACAACCAGCGCGGTCGCGCTTTCAAACGCGCCGTCAAAGGTCCGCACGAAGGGGATTACGTTTTTACCGAGACCATCGGTCCGGGTCAGATGAAACGGGCGGGGTGTGGCACGTCTGCGATGCTCAACGTCGGCATCACACTGAGTCTCGACGGCATGCTGCGAACCGGCGGCGCCATGGCGTCGCTGGACACCGCCGATGGCGCCCCAGGTGGAGCCCTGGTCTACCACCTCGATTTGAAGAAATGCCGTTGAACTGAATCGCTACGCGATCGCGCGGCGGACGACCTGGCCCGTGAGCGTGTCGGCACCGATCGAGACGAACAGCTCGCGATCGGAGATGGAGAGCGCGAACGCCATCCGCCGGTCGAGTCGTGACGCGAGCGCGCCGATGAAGGCGGGGTCGATCGCATAGAGCTCGAGAGCGTC
>JANMVW010000197.1:0-13437 GCA_031393555.1 Acidobacteriota bacterium | reverse complement strand
CCTACCCGGCCCACCGCCATGGCGGCGTCGAAGAGTGCTTCGTCCTCGAGGGCGATCTCCACGGCCCGGACTTCGAAATGAAGGCTGGGGATTACCAGCGCCTCTCCGGCGGGTCGACCCACGGCGTGCAGGCGACGCGTGCCGGGTGCCTTCTGTTCATCGTCTCGTCGATGCACGACGAACTCCTCCCCGAACGCGCCTAAGGCGCCGATCGGACTGGACCGGCTCGGCGCGTCGCCCTACTCTGATGGCGATGCGCGTCCTGGTCGTCGAGGATCACGGGGCAACGCGAGGCATGATCGAGGCCGTCCTGCGCGAAGCGGGCTACGCCGCGGTGCCCGCGGAGACGCTCGCCAAAGCCCGGGGAATCCTCCAGGACGGGGGGCTCGCCGCCATCGTCCTCGACTGGATGCTCCCCGACGGCTCGGGGCCGGACCTGTGCGCGGAGCTGAGGGCCTCCGGCGACGCCACGCCGATTCTCATGTTGACCGCGCGCGCGGGCGTCGAGGATCGGGTCGTAGGGCTCGATGCCGGTGCCGACGACTATCTGAAAAAGCCGTTCGCCGCGGCGGAGCTGGCCGCCCGCGTACGCGCTCTTTTGCGGCGCGGGCCGAGGCTCGTCGAGCCGAAGGTGACGTTGGGCCCGATCGAGATTCACGCCGCGTCGCGGCTGGCGTTCGCCGGCGGGCGAGAGCTTCCGCTCACCGCGCGCGAGTTCGACATCCTCGAGGTTTTGGCGCGACACCGTGGACGCATCGTCACGCGATCGAACCTCTTGATCTCCGTCTGGGGTGAAGACGTCAACTCGGGGGAGAGCCTCGATGTGCTCCTGACGCGCCTGCGGCGCAAGCTCGCTGAGGCCGGCGCTCCGGATGTGGTCCGAACGCACCGCGGTGTCGGCTATTCCGTCGGGATGTCCGCGTGACGCGCACGCTCCGGGGGCGGCTCGTGCTCGTGCTCGGCGCGGTCGTCGCGGCGGCCTGCGTGTCACTGGTCGCCTTCGCGGTGGTGGGGAGCGCGGTGCTGTTGCGCCGCGAGCAGGACCGCACGCTGCTGGCAGAGGCGCAGGAACAGTGCGACGGGGTCACGAGCGAGGCGCGGGAAAAGGGCGTCGAGCTTCCTTCCGGCGCGAGCGACTACTTCGAGGAAGCCCAGCTCGCCGGCCTACGTCTGGAGCTTACGGATCGGCGTGGGACGGTGCTGGCGTTCGCCGGCGACCTCCCCGGCTGGGGTGCGCACGAGGGCCGATTCCGCGTGCGTACCGTGGCGTGCGGAGCCGCGTTCGTGATGCGCGCGATCGCGCGTGACGTGTTATTCGAACCCAGCGTCTTGCGCGCGGGAATCATCCTCGTCGCCGCGCTGCCGATCGCTTTGGCCATCGGCATGGCGCTGGGCGGCGTCGCCATCGCGAGGGCGTTGCGGCCGCTTGACGACCTCGAGCAGGCCGCGGCGAGCCTCACCGCCACTTCGACGTTGGCGCTCGGGGTGGGCGCGCGTCCGCTCGAGCTCTCGCGACTCGAGCGTTCCTTCGACGGCCTGCTCGAACGATTGGGAGCGGCTTTAGCCACGGAGAGGCGCTTCACTCAGGAAGCGTCGCACGAGCTTCGTACCCCCCTCACGGTGCTGCGTGCCCGGATGGAGCGCCTCGCGCTGGCCCGCTCGGACGAAGAGCGGGGCGAGCACGTTGCGGCGATCGCCCGGGAGCTTCACGCGCTCGAATCGCTGGTCGAAGCGCTCTTGCTTCTGGCGCGTTCGGAAGATGCGCCGTTGCCGCGCGTTCCGGTGAACCTCTGCGATCTGGCGCGGAGCGCCGCCCGCCGGCAAGGCTTGATCGATGGCGCGATCGGCCGGCCCATCGAAGTGGAGTCGCCGGACGAGATCCTGGTGCGCGGCAGCGAAGAACTCCTGGACCGGGCGATCGGCAACGTCGTCGAGAACGCTAGAAAATTCGCCGGCCCCTCCGGACGGATCCGGCTGCGCGTCGAAGCGGTCGCGAGCCAAGGCGTGATCTCGGTCGCAGACGATGGTCCGGGGATCGCGAGCGAGGCGCGCTCTCAGGTTTTCGAACGCTTCTTTCGAGACCCCGCGCACCGTCACGCGTCCGACGGAGCGGGATTAGGCCTCGCGGTCGTTCGCGCGATCGTCGCGCGGCACGGCGGTAGCGTCTCGGCCGGCCGGAGCGAGTTCGGCGGCGCCGACTTGAGGCTCGAGCTTCCTCTGCTTTCGTGATCGGGCCGGAGCGCCTTCAGGCCCCCCGTTCAAAATCGGTTCAGTTTCGTCCTCTAGATTCCTCCTCCCGGGCCAGGAGGATGGATGCGGTCGCTTCGACGGGTGAGTTGTTGGGTTTTGTCCTTTTCGATCGTCCTCGCGAGCGCCGGACTCGAGTCCCCCAGTTGGGCGGCCCATAAATCCGGCGACGGCGACCGACCGTACTGGCGAACGAACCTCTTCAAGCGGGTCGTCACCGACCAGAAGTTCCTCCTGACGCGTTGGTGGCCCCGGGAAATCAAGGATCCTCTGTTCGCCTCCACGCTCGGCGCCGGCCTCGCGATGGTGATCCAGTCGGGCAGTCGCGAAGGAGGCCGGGACGTCGCGTGGGAGAGCGGGATCTCGGGATCGGCCGGATCGAGCGCCAAGCACGCGTCCCACGTCCTGACGAGGATGGGTAACGGAACGGCGATCGCCGCAATCCTGGGCGTCACGTTTCTCGCCTCACGCCGCGCACACGACGATCGCCTGTCGGAGGCCTCGAGCCTGGCGGCGGAGTCCTTGCTGGACGCGGGGATCTGGATCGTCGTCTTGAAGTCGGTGACCGCGCGGGTACGTCCCAATCAGGCCGATGCGGGCGCGTTCTTCCAATATGGAAACTCCTCGCACGGCTCGTTCCCCTCCGGGCACGCCATGGGCGCCTTCAGCGTCGCCTCGGTGTTCGCCGAGAAGTACCGCGACAAGAAGTGGGTGCCGTGGTTTTCTTACGGGCTCGCGACTTTGGTCGGCGCCTCGCGCCTCGCGCTTGGGCGCCACTTCCCCGGGGACGTCATCATCGGCGCGGTTTTGGGATCGAGCATCGGACGCGGCGTCGTCGCGAGAAGTGGAGAGGAAGCTCCTCGCATTCGCGGAACGTTCGTTCCGGTCGTCGGACCGGAAGGCCGCGGCGTTGGCGTCGGCTGGAGCTATTCCTGGAAATAGGCCGTTCGGACTCCGTTCGGATTCGACCGGTAGCTTCCTCCTGTGTCGGGAGGAAGCATGCTGTCTTGGCGGATCGTGAGTTGCTGGATTCTGGCGGTCACGCTGGTCGTCACGAGCGCGGCCTCCGGCAGTCCGGTTTGGGCTGCCCGAAAGGTCAAAGACCCCGACCGGCCCTACTGGCGAACGAATCTGTTCAAGCGCGTCCTCACCGACCAGAAATTTCTCGTGACGCGTTGGTTTCCCCATGAATTCAAGGACCCGATGTTCGCCTGCTCGCTCGGAGCCGGAGTCGCGATCGCGATCCAATCCGGGAGTCGGGAAAACGGCGCTTTCGACGTCGCTCTGGAGAACGACATTCAAAACGCCTCGGGCTCGGCCGCAACGAGCGCCGCGCACGGCTTCACGGCGTTGGGAGAGGGAGTGGTCGTCGCCTCGATTCTGGGGATCACCTACCTGTCGTCGCGCCGAACGCACGACGATCGTCTCTCCGAGGCGTCGAGCCTGGCGGCGGAGTCCTTCATCGACGCAGGGATCTGGGTCACGCTCCTCAAGCTTGCGACGGCTCGGGTGAGGCCGAACGAACCCAACGCGAACCGCTTTTTCCAATACGGCGGCTCTCAGGCCACCTCGTTTCCTTCCGGGCACGCGATGGGTGCCTTCAGCGTCGCCTCCGTGTTCGCCTCGAAGTACCGCGACAAGAAGTGGGTTCCGTGGCTTTCCTATGGGCTCGCCACGATGGTCAGTGCTTCGCGGCTCGTGCTCGGTCGCCACTACCCCGGCGATGTCGTCGTCGGCGCCGTCTTGGGCGCGAGCATCGGGCGGGGCGTCGTCGCGCGCAGCGGCGAGGAGGACTCGCGCAGGCGCGGAACGATCGTCCCTGTCGTGGGACCGGAGGGGCGGGGCGTCGGCGTGGGCTGGAGCTATTCCTGGAAGTGACCTTTCACGATCTAATGCAGGCGCGAGTCCGCGCCCAAGGGAGGGAGTGTCATGCAAAACAGGTTCATCGGTGCCCGGGTCGGCGTGTGTTGTCTTGCCGTGATGGTGGCCTCGGGCGTGTCGGTGACACGGGCGCAGGCCGAGGGATCGGCAACGGACCATGGGGAAAAGCAAGTCGCCATGAAGGACTTGCCCAGCGCGGTTCGGGCGGCGGCCGAAAAGGCCATCGCGGGTGGATCGCTCAAGCGCGTCGTCGCGGAGAAGGAAGACGGGCAGGCGGCCTACAGCGTTGAAGCGACGATGGGCGGAAAGACGAAGGAGTTCACGTTCGCCACCGACGGAAGCCTGTTGGCGGAAGAAGAAGACGTCGCCTTCGCGAAACTCCCCGAGGCGGTCCGCGTGGCCGCGGAGAAGTACTTCGGAGGCCTGAGAGGTCTGCGCGCGTCGATCGAGACCGCGAAGAGTGTGACATCCTATGAGATCACCGGGCGAAAAGGCGGCAAGAAGGTGTCGGTGAAATTCAGCGCGCAGGGCGCCCTGCTCGAAGACGAGGAGGAAGAGGACTGAGCATCATTCTCGCAGCTGCCGTGACGTTACTCGCCACGCGCGTGGTCACGCTCGATGAGGCGCTGGCGACCGCGGAGTCGGCCCCCGAGGTGGTGGTCGCCCGTGCGATAGAGCGCGTGGCCTCCGCCGGGATCCGTAATGCGAAAACGCCCGGTGAGCCCAAGCTCCTGATCGCGACGCGGAGCGTGACCGCGAAGGAGTCCCTCGCGGTCTCGATCCCGTTTCGCTGGGGCGGTCAAAGGGCCGGCGCCGTCGCCCAAGCGGAGGCCGAGCGCGATGCGGCGACGCGATCCCGCGAGGCCGTGATGGCCACGGCTCGCCGGATCTGTCGCGTCGCGTGGTTCACGCTGGCCGCCAGCGAAGACCGGCTGCGCGCCGCGACCGCCTTGGCCTCCCGTTCGGAGCGGAACCGCCGCGCGATCGCCGATCTCCTCGAGCTTCAGCGAGCGTCCCGACTCGATGCGGCGCGAGCGACCGCGGAGGCGGCGCTGGCTTCGGCCGCACGCGGTGGGGCGGAGCAGGCCGTGATCGCCGCATCCGCCGAGTTGCGCGCGCTGTTTGGTTTCGACGAAGGGCGGCTGTCCGCGGGGGATGCGCGCCCGACGCCGCCCCCCGAGGGGTTGCAAGAGACGTGGCGAGAGCGCGTGCGTGTCTCGTCGCCCGAGCTCGCCGTCGCCGAGGCGGAACTGCGCTCCGCCGAGGCGCGGGTCGTACTCCGCGCCCGCGAGAGGCGCCCGGCAACCTCGCTCGAAGCCGGCGCGGACTGGAACGACCCCACGCAACCCGGGACCGACGCGTTACTCGGCTTGGGCATCACGTTTCCCACCCGGGGCCGCGCGGTGCTGGAGGCCGCCCGCGCCGATCGCGACGCTGCAAAAGCCCGCCTCGATCTCGCCCATCGGCGTGTCGAGGCGGACCTCGAATCGGCGTGGTCGGCGGCAGGCGCGGCGCGAACGCGCTTCGAGGTGATCGACGAG
Source organism: Acidobacteriota bacterium (assembly GCA_031393555.1). Lineage (GTDB taxonomy): Bacteria > Acidobacteriota > Polarisedimenticolia > Polarisedimenticolales > DASRJG01 > DASRJG01. Next base: position 7,768 of record JANMVW010000197.1, on the reverse strand, counting down.
ACCGCGCGCCCGGCGGCCGCCGAAGCCGCCGAGCTGACGCGGATCGCGTATGGCGAGGGTCGATTGGATCTCTTCCGGCTCCTGGACGCGGAACGCGCTCTGGCCGAAGCCGAACGCGATCAAGCGGACGCCTATCTCGACTGGGGCGTGGCGTTCGCCGATCTCGAGCGACTCGCGCCGCCAGGAAACCCATGAAGCTCGACCGCATGATCGCCTCCGCCCTGCTCGCGACGATTGGTGCCGCGTGCGGCCGTGCTCCCGCGGAACATCCGGTCGAGCCCCCCACCGTGCGTGTCGCTCAAGCGACGCGAGGAACGCTGACCGAGTGGCTGCGCCTTTCGGGACGCGTGGTGCCTCCCCCCGATCGCGACGCGACGCTGTCTCCGCGCGTCGCGGGAGTCCTCGCCGAGGTGACGGCGCGTTTGGGCGATCGCGTCCGGCGAGGACGCGTCCTCGCGCGCGTCGACACGGCGGCGCTCGTTGACGCGTTGTCCGCGGCCGAGGCCGCCGAAAAGAGCGCTGCGGCGGATGCCGACGCCAAGCGGCGCGTGGCGACGCGTACGCGCACGCTCCTCGCGCGGGGCGTGGTCTCCGGAGAGCAGGCGGAGGCCGATGAGGCGGTCGCCATCGCGGCGGAAGCAGCCCTGGCGCAGGCGCGGACGGCGCGCGCCGAAGCGAAGCGGCGCAACGGTTGGGCGGAGCTGGCCGCGCCCTTCGACGGCGTGGTCTTGCGCGTGTTGCGCCAGGCCGGAGAGCCGGTCGATGGAACGGCCGCGACCCCGGTGGTGGAGATCGCGGCCGAGCATCCCCTGGGCGTCGCGCTCGACGCGACCGCGGCGGTTCTCGTCCGCCTGAGGCAAGGCCAAACCGCCGAGATCGTCGTTGGTGCGGCGGACGCCGCCGCGATCCCCGCTCGCGTGGAGGGCGTCGCCGCCGCCGTCGATCCCGCGACGGGAACCGGCCCGGTTCGCCTTGTCCCCTCGACGGACGACGCTTCGCTCCTCCTCGGCCGCACTGTCGAGGCGCGCATCGCGGTGGCCACCCGCGAGGGGGCGCTGTTCGTCCCCGCGACGGCGCTGCGCGGTGGATCCGACGGCGTGGTCGAAGCGGTCGTGGTTGCCGGCCACACATCCCACGTGCGCACCGTGGTCACGGGAATTCGCGACGGCAATCGTGTCGAGATCGTCTCAGGCCTCGAGGCCGGCGAGACCATCGTCGTCGACGACCCCGTCGGCCTCGCGGACGGAAGCCCCGTGGTGGAAGGGCCGTGAGCGCAAGGCCCGACCTGTTCGCGATCCTCACGCGGCATCGCACCTTCGTGGTCACGCTCGGTGTCGCCCTCCTCCTCGCCGGGGCCGTCTCGTTGACACGACTCGGATCCGGGATCTACCCCGAGGTCGAGTTCCCGCGCATCGTCGTTGTCGCGCGCGCTTCCGATCTGACGCCGGTGTTGATGCAGGCGGCGGTCGCCCGTCCGCTCGAAACCGCGCTCGCGAGTGTCCCCGGCGTCTTGCGGTTGAGGACGCGCATCATCCGCGGCGCCGCGGAGATCGCCCTCCAGTTCGAGGATGGCGCCGAGATGCAGCGCGCGTTGCAGTTGGTCGGAGCCGCGGTCGCCAACGCGCGCGACGGGCTGTTGCCGGGGATCGAGATCGAAACCCAAAAGATCACGCCGGCCGACTTCCCCATCCTGTCTTTCGACGTCGTGGGCGGTGATGCGACGACGCGCCGCGAGGCGGCGGAGTTCATCGTGCGCCCCGCGTTCTCCCGGGCCCGCGGGGTCGGGCGAGTCGAGGTCATCGGCGGGGACACGCGAGAAATTGAGGTCGTGGCCGATCCCGGGCGTCTCGCCGCGTCCGGGCTGACCCCGTCCCGGCTGGCCAAGCTCGTGGGGGACGCGATCGTCCGCACGGTGGCCGGCCGCTTCGACCAAAACCGCCAGTCGGTCGCCGTCACCGTGACGACCGACGGCACCGATCCCGTGACCCTCTCGCGTCTCCCCATCGCGGCGGGCAAAAACGGCACGCTGCGTTTGGGGGATGTCGCCGACATCACGCAGGGCGCGCCGGATCGCGTGCTGCTCGTCCACGACTCCGTGGGCGAGGCCGTTCAGATCGCGGTGTCGCGCACGCCACAAGCCTCGGCGCCCGATGTCGTCGCCGAGATCAAAGGGATCGCCGCGTCGTTGAACCTGCCGCGCGGGCTGCGCCTGATCGAGGTCTACAACCAGGGCCGGCTGATCCGCGACTCGATCCTCGGGATCCGCGACGCGATCGCCCTGGGCATCCTCCTCACGATCGGAGTGCTCGTCCTTTTCCTCAGAGACGCGAGGGCGGGGATCCTGGCTGCGCTCTCGGTGCCCACCGCGCTCGTGGCCACTTTTTTCGCGATGGACCTCGCGGGAGAAACGCTGAACTTGATGTCGCTGGGGGGGATGGCGGTCGCGATCGGTCTGGTGATCGACGACGCGATCGTCGTCGTCGAGGCGATCGCCGCGCGGCTCGAAGCGGGAGAGGTGCCGACCGAGGCCGTGAGGCACGCGCTCGTCGAGATCACCGGGCCGGTCATCGGCACGACCGTGACGACGGTTGTCGTTTTGGCCCCGCTCGCGTTTCTCTCGGGGCTTTTAGGACGGTTCTTCTCGGCGCTCGCCGTGACGCTCGCGTCGGCTGTCTTGTTCTCGCTCGTTTTCGCGATCTTCATCCTGCCGCTCCCGGCCGCGCGGTTCATGCGCTCGCGGAGCGCGATCAAGACGCGGCGCCGCGGACCGGACGGGACCGCGCTCTACCTCCGCGTTTTGCGCGCCAGCCTCGCGCGGCCCTGGATCGCGGCCGCCGTCGTCGCGATCGCCGTTGTGCTCGTCGCCTGGCTTCCGAGCCGGATCCCTTCGGGGTTCCTCCCGGAGATGGACGAAGGGGCCTTCGTCCTCGACTACTTCATGCCGGCCGGGACGTCGCTCGCGGCCACGGATGCCGCCGCGCTTCGCATCGAGCGGGTGCTGGCGGGGATTCCCGGCATCACGCGCTGGACCCGACGAACCGGGGCTGAATTGGGTCCGATCACCGCGACCGAGGTTCACCGGGGAGACATCGCGGTCGTCCTGGCGGATCAGTCGAGACGGCCCGATGCGGAAACGATGATCGGCGACGTTCGCTCGCGACTTGCCGTCGCGGTCCCCGAGGCGCGCATCGAGTTCGTGCAGATCCTCGAGGACGTGTTGAACGATCTCTCCGGCAATCCGCGACCGCTCGAGATCCGGACGAGCGGAGAGGACCCGGCGATCCTGCGCCGCATAGCCGGGGAGGTCGGTCAGCGCCTTACGGGGACCCCTTCACTCGTCGACTTCTATGACGGCATCGAATCCGAGGTGCCGATCCGCGACTACCGTATCGACGGTGACGCCGCGGTGCGGGCGGGACGCGACGCCGCGGAGGTGGCCTCCGACCTCGGCGTGGCGCTTCGCGGAGAATTGGTTGGAACGGTGCCGCGGTTCGATCGGCTCGTTCCCGTCCGCGTGCGCTTCCCCGACGCGGTGCGCTTCGACCCCGAGCGGCTCGACGCCGCGCCGCTCGCCGTGGGCACCGCCGCGGTGTCGTTTTCTCGTTTTGCCGAAGCCTCCAATCGGAAAGGGGAGGGGATGCTCCGCCGCGAAAATCTCCTCCCGACGATCATGGCCACGGCCGACATCGAAGGCGGTGATCTTGGAGGCGCGACGCGCGAGGTGCGCCGCCGCCTGGCGGGGATCAGCGTCCCGGCCGGCTACCGCGTCGAGGTGGGCGGGCAGGCCGAAAGCCAGGCCCGGGCCTTCAAGCAGATGATCCTCGTCGCGTTGCTCGGAATCGTGGCGGTGTTTGCCGTACTCGTCGCGCAGTTCCGGTCCGCGAAGGCGGCGCTGCTCGTGCTGTTGACGATCCCGCCCGCGATCGCCGGAGGCCTGGTCGCGCTGGCGGTCACGCGCACGTCGCTCGACGTGTCGTCGCTCATGGGGCTCGTTCTGCTCGTCGGACTCGTCGTGAAGAACGGGATCTTGCTCATCGGCCTGGCCCTGTCTCGCATGGAGGACGGGACTCCCCTCGGCGAGGCGCTGATCGGAGCCGCGGAACGGCGTCTGCGGCCGATCGTCATGACGACGGCGTGCACGGTGTTCGGGCTGCTGCCGCTCGCGTTCGCTTTGGGTCCCGGCTCCGAGCTCCAGCGCCCCCTGGCGGTCGTCGTTATTGGCGGACTCGTGGTCTCGACGGCGGCGACGCTGTTGGCACTTCCGGCCATCGCGCGGGTTGCGCTTCGGGGCGGGGGCGCGGTGTAGACTGCCCGGCGTGAACGACGAAAAAGCCAAACCCGGAGAGCGCCCGGGCGATCCGTGCACCATCGTCATCTTCGGATCCAGCGGCGACCTGACCCGCCGCAAGCTCCTCCCGGCGCTCTACAACTTGCGCCGCTACGGGCTCCTGCCGCGAGACGTCGCCATCATCGGCGTCGGCCGCAAAGAGATGAAGCGCGAGGACTTCGTCGCGCGCATGGGCGCCGATCTGAAGGAGTTTGCGACGGCAACGGTCGAGGACGGGATCTGGCAGGATCTGGCGAACCGGCTCTACTACGTCGGGTTCGACTTCGACCAACCCGCCGGGTACGGCTGGCTCGGCGACATGATCAAAGACGTCGACACGCGCCACAAGACCCAAGGCAACGTCTTGTTCTACCTCGCAACCCCGCCCACCATGTTCTCGCCGATCGTCAAGCAGTGCGCGGCGGCGGGGCTCGTCGACGAAACCGGGCGCTGGCGGCGGTTCATCGTCGAGAAGCCGTTCGGCCGCGACCTGGATTCGGCGAAGGCCTTGAACCGCGATCTGCAGGCTTCGTTGTCCGAAGGCCAGATCTACCGGATCGACCACTACCTCGGCAAGGAAACCGTCCAGAACATCCTCGCGTTCCGCTTCGCCAACGGGATCTTCGAGCCGATCTGGAACCGTCGTTACATCGACCACGTGCAGATCACGGTCGCGGAGACGCTCGGCGTCGAGGGACGAGGCGGCTACTACGAGTCCGCGGGCATTCTGAGGGACATGATCCAGAACCACATGTTCCAGCTGTTGGCCCTCGTGGCGATGGAGCCGCCGTCTTCGTTCGAGGCGGCCCCGGTTCGCGACGAGAAGGTCAAGGTCTTGAACGCCATCCGGCCGATGCAGCCCGAAGAGATCCTCCAGCGGACCGTACGCGGGCAGTACGGCGAAGGGTTTGTCGATGGGCAACGGCTGGTGGCTTACCGATCGGAGCCTTCGGTGGCCCCGGCCTCGGCGACCGAGACCTACGGCGCGCTGAAGCTCGACGTCGACAACTGGCGCTGGGCCGGCGTGCCGTTCTATCTGCGGTCAGGCAAGCGCCTCACCAAGCACGTCACCGAGATCGTCATCCAGTTCCGTAAGCCTCCGCTGCTGGCCTTCGGAAAGATCCAGATCCAGGACCTCGAGCCGAACCGGCTCATCCTGTCGATTCAGCCCGAAGAAGGGATCACGATCGAGATCAAGGCGAAGCGGCCTGGCGCGACCATGAACCTCACGCGGGTCAACCTCGATTTCAATTACTCCGACTTCGGGCCCTCCGACAAGGCGACCGGCTACGAGCGCCTGCTCTACGACGCGATGACCGGCGACACGACGCTCTTCCACCGCGCCGACATGGTCGAGGCCGCCTGGCGCATCGCGACGCCGATCCTGGATGTGTGGGGCTCGATCCCTCCCCGCGATTTCCCGAACTACGGCGCAGCCACGTGGGGCCCGTCGGCGGCCGACGACCTCTTGAAACGAGACGGACGCGGCTGGCGGAACGTCTAGGATCGTCCGCCAAACGAAGGACGACACCGTGTCCGATCTCGACCCCATCCAAGGCAAGCTCGCCGCGTTCAAGGCCAAGCTCCCGGAAGTGAAACGCCTCTTGGAGGACGCGAAGCGCGAGAGAAACTGGAAGCGCTGGGGGCCTTACCTTGCCGAGCGGCAGTGGGGGACCGTGCGGGAGGACTACTCGCCAGGGGGCGACTGCTGGAACTCCTTCCCGCACGATCACGCTCGCTCTCGCGCGTACCGGTGGGGTGAGGATGGCTTGCTGGGTATCACCGACCGCGGGTGCCGCCTCTGCTTCGGTCTCGCCCTGTGGAACGGCAAGGACCCGATTCTCAAGGAGCGGCTGTTCGGCCTGACGGGACCCGAGGGAAACCACGGAGAAGACGTCAAGGAGTGCTACTTCTACCTCGACTCCACGCCGACCCACTCCTACATGAAAGCGCTCTACAAGTACCCGCAGGCGGAATACCCGTATGCGCGCCTCGTCGAGGAAAACCGCAGGAGAGACAAGGGTCAGCCCGAGTACGAGCTGGTCGACACCGGCGTGTTCGACGGCGACCGCTACTTCGACGTGTTCGTCGAGTACGCGAAGGCGGGCGAGAACGACGTGCTCGTGCGGATCACCGTGGCCAATCGCGGGCCCGAGGCTTCGACGATTCACGTGCTCCCGACGCTCTGGGCGCGCAACATCTGGAGCGCGGGGAGCGCCGCTGAAGAGCGCGTGCGGAAGCCCCGTCTCGAGTTGGGGGGTGACGGCGCGATCCACGCGGAACACGCCTCGCTCGGGACCTACCGGCTGAGCTTCGGCACGGCTCAAGACGGCGCGCCGCCCGTCGTGCTCTTCACCGAAAACGACACCAACACGCGGCGTCATTACGGCATCGAACCTCAGGCCCCGTACGTCAAGGATGCGTTTCACGAGTACGTCGTTCACCGGAATAACGCGGCGGTGAACCCGGGGCTCGTCGGGACGAAGGCGGCTCCGCTGTACGTCGTCGACGTCCCTGCCCGCGGCGAGATCGTGTTGCAACTCCGATTGACGGAACAGGCCCCCGCGGCGACGCTCGCCGATCCCCTCGGGCCCGGCTTCGACGCCGTGTTCGCCGAACGCCTCCACGAGGCCGACCAGTTCTACGACGCCCTGTCGCCAAAGACCTCGACGATCGACGAGCGCCGTGTCCTGCGACAGGCGTATGCGGGCCTGTTGTGGTCGAAGCAGTTTTACCACTACATCGTGAAGGACTGGCTCGATGGAGACCCCGAGCAGCCGCCGCCCCCCGCCGAGCGTAAGCGCGGCCGCAACGCCGACTGGAGGCACCTCTACAACCGCGATGTCCTCTCGATGCCCGACGCGTGGGAGTACCCCTGGTACGCCGCATGGGATCTCGCGTTTCACATGATCCCGTTTGCCAAGGTCGATCCGCAGTTCGCCAAGGAGCAACTCGTGCTGCTGCTGCGGGAGTGGTACATGCACCCGAACGGTCAGATCCCCGCGTACGAATTCGCGTTTTCGGACGTCAATCCGCCGGTGCACGCGTGGGCGGCATGGCGCATCTACAAGATGACCGGCGCGCGGGGGCTGCGGGATCGCGCGTTCCTCTCGCGAGTGTTTCAGAAGCTGATCATCAACTTCACCTGGTGGGTGAACCGGAAGGACTCCGAGGGAAACCACCTCTTCTCCGGCGGCTTTCTCGGACTCGACAACATCGGAGTGTTTGATCGCTCGAAGCCGCTTCCCACCGGCGGTATTCTCGAGCAGGCCGACGGCACCGCGTGGATGGCCTTCTACGCGAGCACGATGATGTCGATCGCGCTCGAGTTGTCGCGCGAAAATCCCGCAACCGAGGACGTCGCCTCGAAGTTCTTCGAGCACTTCGTTGCGATCGCCGACGCCATGAACACGATGGGCGGGACCGGCCTTGGGGATGAGG
>JANMVW010000124.1:0-7851 GCA_031393555.1 Acidobacteriota bacterium | reverse complement strand
GCCCACTCTCCGGTGGCCGCGTACGTCAGGAGGCGGCTTCCTTCTTTGCGCACGCCCCGCAGAGTCATACAGGTGTGCTCGGCGTCGAGCACGACGAGCACCGCCCGAGGGGCCAGCGCGCTCTCTAGGGTCGCCGCGATGCTCCCGGTCAGATGCTCTTGGATTTGCAAGCGCCGGGACAGCGCATCGACCACGCGCCCCAGCTTCGACAACCCGGCCAGGCGATCCGCGGGAAGGTAGGCCACATGGGCCATCCCAGCGAACGGAAGCAGGTGGTGCACGCAGACCGATGCGAACCGGATGTCCTTGGCGAGGACCGGACCGCACACCGCGGGCGCGGGCACGAAAGTCAGCTCCGCGAGGGGGTCGGTCTGGTAGCCGGACACCAGATCGTCGATCCAAGCCTCGGCCACCCGGCGGGGGGTCTTGTCGAGATCGTCCCCGGGGAACCGCTCCCCGAGCCCCTCGAGGAACAGTCGAATCCCGGCCTCCATCTTGGTCGCGTCCATCATTCGCCCCTGTACACGACGGCGCAGTTCCGGGTTTCCCACAATGCGACCTCGACGAGCCCGGCGAGCGGCTCGCGCAGCGCATCCCAGATCCAAACCGACATGACTTCCGCGGTCGGGTTGCCGATCGTGTCGTTGAGGTACGTGTGATCGAGACGATCCACCACCTCGCGCCGGACGATGTGCTTCAGGTCGGCAAAATCGATCGCCATGCCCGTCTCCTGGGCCACGCGGCGCGCCACCGTCACGACCAGATGGTAGGAGTGCCCGTGGAGCTCCTTGCACTTGCCGGGATGTTGCGGGAGGCGGTGGGCCGCCTCGAAGTCGAACGCCACTTTGACTCTACAGATGGGCTCGCTCATCACGGGCCGGAAGTGTACCAGGCCGCTGCGGCGCCCGCGTCCAGAGCCTCGCCGGCGCGGTCCGGATCCGTGGCCGAGGCGAGAATCACGTCGGGATCCCAACTCGAGACGGGCCAGTCGCTCCCGAAGACCATACTCGCCCCCGCACGCGCGAAGGACGCCAACGGATGCGCAAGGACTTCGGGGCGGGCGCCCAATCGCGCGGCGAGCCAACGTCGGTCGTCCCGCCAATGTCCGGGCTGCACCGACGCGACGACCCCGGCCCGCGCGAAACGCGCCACGTCGGAACGCAGCACGACCTGCGCATGCTCGATGCGGTGCGCACCCACGCTCGGGCGCGGCGCCGTCTCCAGCGCGTCGAGAGCGAGCGTCACGGCACGATCTCCGATCGCGTGGAGGGCGACGGCCCATCCGCGTGACGCCCAGCGAGCGACCCGTTCGGGGATTTCGCGGGCCGCAAAGCGCAGCTCCCCGGAGGTTTTGGGGTCGTCGGCATACGGCGTCGACAACGCCGCTGTGCGCGCGCCCAACGTCCCGTCGAGGAAGATCTTGATCCCTCGCGTCGCCACGCGAGGATCGTCCCCGGGGAACTCGCGCCGAATCGTCTCCGCTTCGGATTCCGCGAGGTCCTCCGGCAGCCACATGCCGATCGCGACGGGAAGCTCGCCGCCGTCGCGAAGGCGCGCATAAACCTCCGGGGCCCAGGCTTCGACCATGTCGTCGACGGCGACGATGTCGTGCTCCAAAAGCTCCGCGAGGCGCGGCCGCAACGCCGCCATCCGCTCGCCCGTCGAACGCGCGGGGAGTCGCCTCCGGGCCGCGTCGAACGTCGCCTCGGTGAGAACCGCCGCGCCGGGTTCGAGACCGAGCGCCGCGCGGCCGGCGGCATTGACCCAGGCCGCATGGCCGTCACGGCGGGCCAGAAATACGGGATTCCCGAATGAGAGATCGGGAGGTTTCGAGGTTCCGTCCCACCCCCAGCCGCGGATCCAGCACGAGGGCGCCGCACCGCGAGCGGCTTGCGTGACGGCGGCGGCGAGCGCGCGAGGGTCATGCACGCCGCGCAGGTCGCAGCCGAGCAGATCCGCCGCCCCCGCCGCGAGATGGGTGTGCGCGTCCCGGATCACAGCACGCGCAGGCCGGGGATCTTCGGGTACTTGAGGCCGGTCCCCGTGTTGAAGAGCACGAGCACGTCGGACGGCGCGATGAATCCCGAGGCGAAGAGCTTGCGCGCGGCGGCCACCGTGGCCCCTCCCTCCGGACAGGCGAACACGCCCTCGCCACGCGCGAGCTCGAGCTGGCCTTTCGCCATCTCGTCGTCCGACACGGCGATCGCGGTGCCTCCCGATTCCCGCAGAGCCTGAAGGATCAAGGCGTCCCCCAGCGGAGCGGGAACCCGCAGGCCCGACGCGTAGGTGCGCGGTTCGACCCAAGGGGTCGCCTTCGGTGCGTCCGAGAGCATCGCTTGAACGATCGGCGCGCACCCCGCGGCCTGCACCGCGACCATTCGAGGCCGTCGCCCCGGGACGATGAGCCCGAGTTGCTCCAGTTCCTCGAACGCCTTCCACATGCCGATGAGACCGGTGCCACCGCCCGTGGGATAGATGATGACGTCGGGGAGCTTGAAGCCCAGCTGCTCGGCGATCTCGTAGCCGAGCGTCTTTTTCCCTTCGACCCGGTACGGTTCGCGCAGCGTGGACAGGTCGAACGCGCCTTTCGCGTCGTCGTGCTCGCGCATCGCGCGGCCGCAGGCCGAGATATCGCCGCGAACGAGGTGGACGGTCGCACCGTGGGCGGCCGCCTCGAGGCGGAACGGTTCGGGCGTGTCCTCCGGGAGGAACAGCTCGACCGCAAGCCCGGCGAGGGCGCCATAGGCCGCGGCCGCGCTCCCGGCGTTCCCCGCCGACGGGAGGGCGATCCGTCGCACGCCTAAGCTCCGGGCCATCGTCACCGCGGTGGCCATGCCACGCGCCTTGAACGAGCCGGTCGGATTCAGCGCTTCGTCCTTGAGGAATACGGTTTCAATCCCGAGCGACGGCCCCACGAAACGTAAGGGGAGGAGCGGGGTCATCCCCTCTCCCAGGGTCACGGGATCGCCCGATCCAGGCAGGACCTCGGCGTAGCGCCACAGGGTCGGTGGCCGCGACGCGATGGCGGCAGGGGTCATCGTGCGCGCGGCCTGTTCGAGCCGGTAACGCGCGAGGAGGATGCCGCCGCACCGGCAGAGGCCTGCCACGGCCGTTGCGTCGGAGGCGACATGGCAACGCGAGCATTCGAGCCACTCGAGAGTGGAGGTCACGGCGGCACGCTCCATGCAGGTTGCGGTCTGGGTTAAGCTGACGAACCGGCGCCGAAGGTAACCGACGGCCTCGAGAACGACAAGCGGAGGTTCCGTGTCCCGGGTTCACGTTCCGATCGCTTTCACCAGAATCGATCGCTGGGTCATCGGTGGGTTCGTCGCGGCGGCGGGAGCGGCCACGGCTCTGCTGTTCCTGTCCGAGACGATGGTCGCCCCGCCTCGGCCCCGCGTGTCGGAATCCCGGCGGCCGACGATCGGGCTCTCCTTGCGGGTGGACCAGGGGGTGTTGCGCGTTTCTACCGCGACCGGCCCTGCCGCCGAAGCCGGGCTGCGCAAAGGCGACCGGATTACCGCGATCGGCGGAACGGCGGCGCGGAGTCTCCCCGACGTCGCCGACGTCGTAGCGGCGTCGTCCGACGGGCAGATCCTGAAAATCGAAGCGCGGCGCGGCCCGCAAGGCGGCGACGAGACGGTGATTCTCAGCGACGTCACGGTGGTCGTTCGCGACATCAGCCCGGCCGACCTGGGGCTCCCCTTCGAAGACGTCGCCTTCCGGAACGCCGATGGCCTCACCCTGCGGGGATGGTATCTCCCCCCTCCCCCGGAGGGCGACGGTCGCGCGCCCGCCATCGCCTACGGTCACGGGAACGCGACCGACCGCCGCCAGTGGCTCCCGATCGCCGGTGCCGTGCACGACGCGGGGTTCGCGCAACTCCTCTTCGATTTCACCGGGAGAGGCGAAAGCGACGGCGAGGTGATCAGCCTGGGCGCGCATGAGGCGAGGGACCTGCGGGCCGCCCTCGACGCTTTGGCGGCGCGACCCGAGGTCGATCCGTTGCGGCTGGCGGTCGGCGGGCGGAGCATGGGTGCCGCCGCTGCGCTGTTTCTCGCCGCCGAAGACGCGCGCGTCAAAGCGGTCGTGCTCGATAGCCCTTACGCCGACCTCTCCAAGCTCGTGGACCGCACGATCGCCGGCTACCACATCCCGCCGGTTCTGCTCGGCCCGCTCCTCCGCAGGGTCGCCGGCTGGCGCGCTCACTACGCGCCCGGCTCCGTACGGCCGATCGAGGCGATCAGGAAGGTCAAGGCGCCGATCCTCCTCTTCCACGGCGAGAAGGACACGCTGATTCCCTATGACGACGCTTTGGCTCTCAAGGCGGCCGCCGGAGGGCCGCTCACGCTGGTCACGTTGACCGGGCTCGATCACAACACCCCTCGCCCTTCGAGCTACGAGGAGCGTATCGTGTCCTTCCTCGAGCAAACGCTTCCACCGTCCCGGAGGACCCCATGAGATTCCAAAGCGCCCGCTTGGCCCTCGTTCCCGCGCTCACCGTGGTCGCGGGCGCATTCGCCTCGAATCCGCCCCAGCTTCCGGATTCAACCGCCGCCGACCGCACCTCGGTTGCGGTCACCGTGTACAACCAGAACCTCGCGTTGGTTCGCGAGACCCGGAACCTGAACCTCGGCCAAACCGGCGTCGGCACGCTCCGTTTCATGGACGTTCCCTCGAAGATCAATCCGCGCACCGTTCACGTCCAGCCTCTTGCCGCGAGCGGGCCGGCCGTGCTCGAACAGAACTACGAGTACGACCTCATCTCTCCCGAAAAGCTGATGGAAAAATACGTCGGCCGCGACGTCGAGATCGTCGAGCAGGCGGACGACCTGACCAACCGCACCGTCAAGGCGACCCTCCTCGCGACGAACGGAGGGCCGGTCTACCGGATCGGCGATCGCATCGTGATCGGGCAAGGGGGAAAAGTGACGCTCCCGGATCTTCCGGCCGATCTGGTCGCCCGCCCGACGCTCGTGTGGACGCTCGACGTCCCGAAGGCGGGGCCCGCGCCCGCCGAAGTGTCGTACCTCACCGACGGGATGAACTGGTCCGCGGACTACGTCGCCGTCGTCGACGCCGACGACAGGAAGGCTGGGCTGTCGGGCTGGGTGACCATCGACAACCACTCGGGGGCCACCTTCACGGACGCGACCCTCAAGCTCGTCGCCGGCGACGTAAGGCGCGTGGCGCCCCAGCAACTGATGGACTACGAGGCTCAAGGCAAGGTGATGCGGATGGCCTCCAGTGCGCCGCAGTTCCAGGAAGAATCGTTTTTCGAGTACCACCTCTACACGCTCGATCGAAAAACCACGGTCAAGGACAACCAGACCAAGCAGCTCTCGCTGTTCACCGCGCCGTCCGTCCCGGTGACGAAGCGGCTTTTGCTGACCGGGAACTTCGGCTCGTATCGCAACGCCCTGGGCACCGGCTTGCAGACCGAGAAAGTCGCCGTCGTCCTCGAGCTGGTCAACGCCCAGTCCGGCGGCTTGGGCATGCCCCTCCCCAAGGGCACCGTGCGCGTCTACAAGAAGGACAAAACAGGCGCCGAGCAATTCGTCGGCGAAGACGCGATCGACCACACGCCCAAGGACGAGACGATCCGCCTCCACGTCGGCGACGCCTTCGACCTCGTCGCCGAGCGCTCGCAGACCGACTTCAAAGCCGTGAGCCCGCGCGAGAACCAGTCCGCCTGGACGATCGTGCTCCGCAACCGCAAGGACGAGGACGTCGTCGTCACCGTGCGCGAGCCGATGGGCGGCGACTGGACGCTTCTCTCTTCGAGCCTCCCCGGGAGGAAGGTCGACCAGCAGACGCTGGAGTTCAATGTGCCTGTGGCGAAGGGGGCGGAGACGAAGCTGACGTATCGGGTTGCGGTGAGGTGGTAGGCGGTCGCTAGGCGGCTCGAAGCGGCGCGAGGTCAGCCTGCGTGATCGGCGGGAATTCAAGTTCCCTCAAGACGCGATTCACCGCGGACAGTGTCGCCTTGCTGGGCGCGGTAATTTCGATGCCGATAGGTTTTCCGCCCCGAGTGTAATCGATGACCAAGCCCCCTGGAGCCTTGGTGGTCCGCTGGCTCTTGTCTCGTGACGCACGTGGCAGGTAGAGATACGCCGCGATGGGACGACCGCGCCGATACGTGATTTCCAGATAGGGCTCTTTCATCTCACTTCCCCTCGATCGGATATGTCGTCACGACGATCGGAACTGGGCCGAATAATCTCCCGGATTCGGACCCGTTCAGCGAACTAATTCGAACGCGACGTCGAGTCGTCCGACACCGCGAGCACGACTTTCGCACCGCGGACCACCCGCAGCCCGTCCCATCGCCGAATGACACGCGCGCACGCATCGTCTTCGCACATCTCGACGCGATAGGCGCCGGGGGCAACGCCGTCGATCGCGACCCGTCCGTCCTTCGCCGGCTCGAGGCGCTTCACCCCGTCCGGGTCAGTCAGACGCGCAACACCGGCTGGCGCGTCGACCAGGACGGCCCCGCCGACGGACACGATTTCGACGCCCGCACGGACCTGCACGCCACGCTCGAGCTTGAACGGCACCGACAAACGCACGGGAAGCGCCGGCAGGAAGAAGGGATGAGACATCGACAGGCTGAGGGTCCACTCCCCTTCTGGAAGTTCGCGAATCACCACGCGTTCCCCGCTCCGCTCCGCGGGCACCACGCGCCGCTCGACCTTTCCCTCTGGCGATATTCGCGTCAGCTCGGCCGAAACCACCGCGAGTGTGAGGTCAGGCAGCGGATCGCGGGACAACACCGTCGGCCTGACCTCGACCTCGGGACCGCAGAGCACCGGGATGGTCCCGAGCTCGACGTTATCGTTCCCGTTGACCTGGACGACGGCAGCCTGCGCTCCGTCCGGCGTTCCGAGCACCCACGTCCAGTTCGTGTACCCGCGTGGTCGTAAGGCCAAGCGAAAGCTCCCCGGGGTCAATGGCCCAACGAGGAACGCGTCCTGGCGATCGCCCGACAGCGTGACGGATACGGACGGGACCACCGGATGCCTGCACGCGTCTCGGGCGGCGTCGTCCTCGTCACCGGCCGGAAGCCCGAGGAGGCAGGCGTCGGCCTGCCGCGGGAGCATTCCCCCGTCGGTGCACACGAGGTGCCCTGAGAGAGAGGCCGCCGGGCGAACGCGGACGCCGACCTCCTTGCGCTCGTGCTCCTCCAAGCGCAGCACGACGCTCTTTTCGGCACTCCCTTCCCCCGCCACGATGCTGATCGCGGCCGTGCTCGCAGCGGCCCCCGACAGGACCGGCGTCACGTCATAGGTTCCGGCGGAGAGCCCCGTGACCAGGACGTGACCGGTCTGATCCTTGGATGGCGGAACGGAGAGGTCGGCGTCGGACCGTGCGAGCCGCGTTGCCGGATCGTCACTGGCCGGCGACGAAACGATTCACTTCACCTTGAGACCGATGCCGGCCACCGGACGATCCTTTTCGTCCGTCGCGAGCGCATCGATCGTGGCGCCCCGATCGAGACGGATCGTGACGTGGCGCGGCGCCGACGCCTCGGGGTCGAGACTCGAAACGGCAAAAACCGCGATCCTGTAGCCCGGCGACCGCGCTCTCAGGAGGTAGCTTCCGGCGGACAGCTTGGTGAACTTTGCGATCCCCAGGGAGCGATCCGTCGTCTCCGTTGCGATCGGACTCGAGACTTCGAGGTTGCCCCTGGAGGGACACACTTCGACCGGCACCTCCGGCTCCGGTCGATCGTCGTCGCCAACGACCCGGACCACGAGGACGTTCGGTTCCTCGCCACCTTCCTTTTCACGAATCGTGAAGTCGGCGCGAACGTCCTGCCCCTCGCCGCAGGACAGCTCGCCAAATGGC
>JANMVW010000123.1:0-11472 GCA_031393555.1 Acidobacteriota bacterium | reverse complement strand
ACACCGTCGCACACCTGCGGAGCGCCGGGGTAGACGGCCGGGTTGTTGTTCGCGCAGTCGAGCGCCGCGCCGTTGGGGCAGGAGGCGTCGCCCGGATTGCCGTAGCCATCCCCGTCGGTGTCCACGCACCCCGGAGGCCCGCCGATGCTGAACGAGTCGATGGTCGACCCTGGCGTGCATGCGATGTCGTTTGTGCCGCTCGAACCGCTAGAGGCGGGACCGCAGACAAACGCTCCCTGGATCGAGGTCGGCGTGAAGGTGAGTTTCAGATAACCGTGACGCATGTAGCGCGCGGCCGACCATGACGGCTGGGTGCAAATGGGCCACAGGCACGCTCCGACCTGTTGGAGGCTCGCGCCACCGGTCCCGACCGTCACGTGAATGGCGCCGTTCTGGTTATCTCCGCTTCCGTTTTGCGGATACGATCGCTCGTAGTTGTGGCTATGGCCGTTGATGTTGAGGACGTACTTCGTGTGCGTTGCGGCCAACGCGTCGAGGTACCCCTTCAGCTGCCCTTCGCCGGGGTGGTTCCCGGAGGAGTAGGCCGGCCGGTGGCCGAACGTGACGATGAAGCGGATGTTCGGATCGGCCTGGGCGGCATTCATCAAGGGCGTCGCTTGGGTGTTCCAGTCGGTAATCGCCCCGGTCCAGGGCTCGGGATAGGCGATGAACCTAACGTTTCCGTAATCGAACCAGTACCAGTCCTCACCGCACGCGTTGTAGTTGACGTCTGGCCCACCTGGAGTGATCCGAGGGTTGGGGAAATCGAATCGTCCCTTGTAGTTCCGCAGGTCGTCGCAGCACCAGTCCGGCGGCACGGCCTCGAACTCGTGGTTCCCCCACGTGGGCATGTAGGCTACATCGCGGGACCACGCCATGACGTCGTTGAAGTGCTGGTCGATAACCGGCAGGCCGTGTTCGCCATACGTGAGATCGCCGACAAGCAACGCGATTCGTGCGTCGAGTTCTTGCGCCATGAGCTGCTGAATCAGGGGCATATTGGAATACGACGAGCTGTCGCCGATGTCCCCCTCCGCCAAGACGACGAACGATGAGGCCGAGGCGGGCGGAGGAGTTCTGAAGGTGTGGTCCGGCCCGTTCGCGATGGAGTAATGGTAGAGCGTGTTGGGGAGCAGGCCGGTCAGCCGCGCCTCCCAGAAGGGTCCGGGGGAAGACCAGGGCACGCACGGCGCCGCGGGGCTCGCCGCGGTGACCGTCGAGGGATAATTTCCAGCGCTTAGCCCATACGCGATGGCGTTTTCCGCCGGCGCACCTCTCCAGTCGAACGTCACGGACGTCGGCCCGGTTACCGTCCAGTGGATCTCATCGGGTGCCGCGAAGGCGCCGCCGCAAAACCCCAACGCCGCCAAATAAAGCGACGCCCGGGCGAGCTGGATCATCCCGCTTGGCATGCTCTTAAGGTCCTCTCCGCATGGGCCTCAACCCAACTGCGAAATCGAATATACGGTGTTCTCGCGGTGCCGTCGAAGACCGCGATCGACCGCCACCAGCCCAGTCGCTACTGACCCCCTCCGTCGTATTCGACGTGGAGCGTCGGGATGCCTGCCGGGTTGTTGACCGAAGCGTAGTCCCACGACTGTGCCGATCGGTCGCCGGTTCCTGTGATGATGATCACGAGGGAGTTGCCGCTCACCCAGCCCGGCCGGGAGACGACTTCCCGGACCACCGACGAGATGTTCGGCGTCCGTTGATCCGGACCCGCTCCCGACGTCCACGCGGGAGGAGTCCACGTCACGAACGCCGCCGTCCGGCTCCTCCCGGTGATGTCCGCGGTGGTCGCGGTGAAAGTGCCTGGATTGTCTGCGTTTTGCGCCTCGATCTTGAGCGATGCGGCCGCCGAACTCGCATTCCTCACCTGGAACTGCACGTAGGCGTTCAGAATTCTCGCCCCGTGAGGAATGACCAGGCCGTTGAATCGCAGTCCGCTCCCGCGTTGCGGGGTCGTCAAGTCGTAGGTGAGGTCGAGATCGCTGCTGTTGAGGATGATGCTCCCGGACGAACTTTCCTCGGCGTCGTCGGCCAAGGCGGTGACCTTGACATCCCGGATCGTTACGTCGACTCCAGGACAGATTCCGTTCCTTTCCGTGCCGGATGACCTGGCTCCCCAGCTCCCGACGAAGGACACGACCGCGCGGTTGAGGTAGTAAAAGACTTGTCCGCTCGCTGGGATCTGGGGGTCGGTCCACTGATTGACGGCGGTTTGCACCGTTCCGCAGCCGAGGGAGAAGTCCGGGAGGTCGGCTCGACCCACCTGCCAGGCCGTGGCCCCGGTTTGGATGGGCCACGAGTACACGGTCTTCTGATTCGTCGGAGAGAGGAACCCGCTGACGCCGGTCGATTCGTCAACGAGTCCGTAGCCGGAATCGCCGGGGCACTGGTTGTCTTTCCCGTCGATTCTCTCCGGTGCCCCGTGGTAAATGAGGGGATCTGTTGGGCTGCAATCCAGCGCGCAGGTGTTCACTGGGAACCCAGGATTGCCGTCGCCGTCGCCGTCGGTGTCGGTGCAGGTGTCACACGCATCGCCCAGGAGGTCGCCATCGGCGTTTGCCTGGCCTGCGTTGGCTACGGTCGGACAGTTGTCCCGATCGTCGCAATTGCCGTCCGCATCCGTATCCGAACACGTGTCCCGGCAGAAGGGGTTCGCGTCATTGCAGTCGCCGGCGCAGGCAGTTAACCCGTCCCCGTCGTTGTCGAATTCGTTCGTTCCCGAAAGAGCGGGCCATCCCGCCGCGCTGCAGCTGTTGTTCAGGCCGTCGCACACCTGCGGTGCGCCGGGATAAACGGTCGCCCTGGTGTCGTCGCAGTCCAACGCCGCGCCATGGAGGCAGGAGGCGTCCCCGGGCGAGCCGTAACCGTCGCCGTCGCGATCCCGGCATTGGGCTGGGGTGAGGACGAAGGAATCGAGGGCGGCTCCTTCGGTACACACGACGTCGTCCACGAGGGAGTCCGGGCCGCAAACGAACGTCCCGGTGATCGACGAGGCCGCGAAGGTAAGCTTGAGATACCCCATGTGGTAGAAGCGCGTGGCCGACCACGACGGCTGAGAGCACTGCAGCCAGGCGCAGGCCGGGAGTTCCGTCTCCAGTCCCGATCCGCCCGTTCCGGTCGTGATGTGAACCGCGCCGTACAGATTGGTTCCAGATCCGTCCTGTGGTTTCGACCGTTCATAGTTATGGCTGTGACCGTTGAGGTTGAGTACGTACTTGGTGTACGTCGCGGCCAGGTTGTCGAGGTAACCCTGCAACGACGCGCTTCCAGGGTGGTGACCCGAAGAGTAGGCCGGCCGATGCCCGAAGGTCACGATGTAGCGGATGTTCGGATCCGCCTGGGCGGCGCTCATGAGAGGGATCGCCTGGGTCTTCCAATCGGCCACGGCCGTCGATCCGGTGTACGGTTCGGGGTAGGCGATGAACCGTACGTTGCCGTAATCGAACCAGTACCAATCCTCACCGCAGTTGCTGACGGCAGGCGAGCCGGCAGACGTCTGCGGGTTGGGGAAATCAAAACGCCCCTTGTAGTTCCTGAGGTCGTCGTTGAGCGGGACTTCCCATTCGTGGTTTCCCCAAGCAGGCATATAGGCGACATCGCGGGACCAGACCATGACGTCGTTGAAGTGCTGATCCGCGCTGGCGAGCCCGTGGCTGTCGGCATAGGTGATATCGCCGGGCACCAGAGCGAAGCGCGCGCTCGTTTCCAACGCCATCAGTGACTGGACGACGGGCATCCGCGTCGACGACGTGCTTTCGCTGACGTCGGCCTGCACCAGGATGGTGAAGTTGGAAGTGCCGGCTGCAGGCGCGGTCCTGAACGTCCGGTCCGGTCCGCCTCCGATCGAATAGTGGTAGAGGGTGTCGGCGGCAAGGCCGGTGAGCTTGGCCTCCCAGAACGGTCCCGGGGAAGAAAAGGGAACGCAGATCCCCGCTGGGTTCACTGCTGTGATGTTGCTGGTGTAACTGCCCGCGCTCAGCCCATACAGGATGTGATTCTCGACGGCCGAGCCGCGCCAGTCGAAGGTCACGGACGTTGGTCCCGTGATCGTCCAGTGAATCTCATCGGGTGCCGCGAAGGCCACGCCGGACATTCCCAATACTGCGAATACCAGCGCTGCTCGAACAACTCGAAGGGACTCGGCTCTCATGTTGCGTTTCCTCCCCGTGACATAACGAAAGCGAAATCGTCCTCGCGGCCGCATCCCGACCAAGCCGTGCGAACCGAGAAGACCCAGACCATCAACATACGGCGTGCACCCGCGGCAGACAACAGGGCCACGCACGAATCAATAGTCAACACGAAAATTATCAAAATGCAGTAATTGAAAAATAACTATCCATACATTCTAGTTATATTAATTTTAATTTAAACATCAAGGGCAAGTCCCCGCCAGATCCTGCGGCCGGTCGCACGCGCCCACCCCGATCGCCTCCGGGCGTTCGCCTAGGGTTCCCCGCCCATAGCTCCCCTCTTTCGTGGCGCTCTGCCCGACGATCACAAAGTAGAAGAAGCCATCAGGCTCGGGATCGCCGGGGTCGAAGGTCGCGCGCCTGGTGTTGTTCACCGCGCAGGCCGCGTTCGTCCACGCGGCCGATCCGGCAATCGGCCCGGTGCCCCAGTAGACCGCGTTGTCGAGCGTACCGCAGCCTGGCAGGTAAGACAGTTCGACGGCGGTACCCGAGGACGCTCGCGACGCGGCCATCCCACCGTTCGCGCTCGGCTCTTTGGGCGTGAGGGCGGCGCCGGCGGAGCAGACGCCGGGGAGCACCGCGTTCGTGATCGCGACGTCGTCGATCCACCAACCCTTCCCCGTGACCCCGCCATCGCTCCCAAGACGCCAGCGGAGCTTGACGCTCTGGCCTGCGTAAGCCGCGAGCGACGCGCTGTACGGGGAGGCGGAGTACGCGGGTGTCCCAATGCTGCGTGAGAACACCGTGCCCGCGCCGCTGACCGGGAACCCGCACGCGTTTCCGCCGTTCACCAAGCCGTCCGGGTAGTTCACGGCCAGCTTGGTCCACGTGCCGTACCCCGGACCAGTCGCCACCTCGACGATCCCCGCGTCAAAGTCCTTTTCCAAGTCGTACTTCGATGCGAAGGAGAGGCTCGACCCGCTCTGCAGAGTGATCGCCGGCGTGGTCAGCGCGGCGCAAACGTTGTTCGCGTAAGTGCCCGTGGCATAAACCTTCGGCCCGGTTTTCCCGCCCGTGGCGCCGACCGCCCATGGGACGGAGCCCGTGAGTCGCGCCGTTCCGGTGTCGCCGGCGTTGTCGGACCAGGTTCCGAAGCTATTGATGCCCGTCGGAGTCGCCGTCACGGTGACGGCGTTACCGTCGTCGGCGCCGTTACCCGCATCGACGGCGCGGACGATGTAGGAATAGGTACCCCCGTTGGACAGCGCATCGTGATCGGAAAACGAAGTTCCGCTCAGCCCCGAGACCAGAAGGTTGCCGGGCGAGGGAACGAACGGCGAGGTGGCGCTGCGGTAGACGCGGTACGTGACGCTCCCGCCGCAACGCGTTGAGGCGGCTGGCCAGGTGAGGTTCAGCGCGCACGTCGAAGCGGCGGCGTTTTGCACCGACGCCAGACCGGAGAACGTCGGCCCGACGGCGCAGGCGCCTGTCGTTGCGCCCTGGGCCTCGGCGGAGTTTCCCGAGTCGCATCCCTGGACGGCGCGGAGGACGTAGAAGTAGGTCGCGGTCCCCGACACCGGTGTGTCGTGGTAGCTCAGTTGGGTCCCGGGGACAGTCGCCACCACGATGTACGGACCACCGGCGGTCAGAGAGCGGAGCACGCGGTACTGATCGGCGTTGGTGGCGGCCTGCCAAGACACGTCGATCGCGTTGTCCCCGGCGCCGACGGCGGCGACGCCCTGCGGGATCGCGGGCTGGCCGAGCACGATGTCTGCCGTGGTCGGCCCGGTCCCGACGACGATTTCCTGGGTCGCCGTGCACCGACCGGGATACGCGTAACTCACATGGTACGTGCCGCCGCTGTGGACCAGCAGGTGGTAGTTCCCGTTGGCGTGGGCGCGGCGGGGAGCCTCCCCGTGAGTGAAGGTCACTTCTTGCAGGTTGAGCGTGGCCGGCAGAGGAAGCCCCGTCACCGCGTCGGTGATCGTCCCGCGGATCTGCGCGCCGTCCAAGGTCTTGTTCAGGAAGTACGTCCAGGCCGTGCGCTGCCGCTGGACCGAGATGTCTCGCCAGAGCGCATAGTCCGGCTGGAAGCCTTGAGCGCCCGAGTTGACCTCGATCACGTACGAGTACGCGCCGTACTGGCTGTACTGCGTATCGATACTCCCGCCGTCGGCCGTGTAGATCGTCGACCAGATCGGTCCGGTGCGGTATTGCCCCGTGACACCGGAGTCGTTCTCGAGGATCGCGTTGAGCCCTTGCGCAACCTCGTCCAATGCCGACCGCTCGTCGGGGTCGCTGCAGCCGTACGAGTACATGAGGTACTCGCCGTAGGAGTGGTACGAGAGGGCGAAGAACGGGCGCACGTCGGAGGTCAGTTGCATCAGACCTTGGGTCTCCGGCTCGGAGCCGGCGGACGCGCCGCGGAAGACGTCGCTGCTGCATGAGTTGCTCGAGCCGTTGCACGACCCCCACAGCGCCGGGTAGTTCCGGTTGTTGTCCACCGCGCAAGAGGGATGGCGATTCTTGCGCCACGCGGTATCGGTCGTAAAGACGTACATCCCGCCGTCGGGATTGACGCTCCCGACGATCCAGATGTTGATGTTGTCGACCCAGCGCCGCACCTGAGCGTCGGTGGCGTATCGCGACGTCAGGTAGTCGATGAAGTCCCGCGCGATCTCCGGGGTCATGACTTCGCGAGCGTGATGCTGCGCGTCGAACATGAACGACGGCCGATCGTTCGGGATCGCGACGTCTTTCGTGATGTGGACGGCGTATTGCTTCTGGCCCTCGAACAGCGTGTTCCTCAGCGTGAGCTTCGCCGCCAAGTCCGGATGGGCGGCCACGACTTGGTCCATGAACGCGGAGAGCTCTTGCGGGTCGGTGTAGTCAGCCAGCGCGCTGATCGCCCCTTCCTGAAGGTTGGTCGAGCGGATCGTCACCGGCCACCCCCGCGCTTCGAGGGCCCGGAGCTCGTCCGGCGTCACGACCACGCCGACACTCATGGTCTTTTGGTCGATCCCGGCGATGTCGAACCCGACAGCGGCCAGGTCCCTGGCGGCGTCCATGGACGATACCGCCACCTCGACGAAGTACTTGAGGGGGGGAGCCTCGGCGCGGCTGACTCCCATCCCCGAAATCAGGACGCCAAGGAAGACGGACACCAGACCGGCTCGCAACGTCATTCGACCCTCCTCCGCTCGAGATTCGCGGGGAAGGTACCGTAAACCCCGGCCGTGGAATAATCTTTCACAATTGCGAACGTCGGTCGTACCCTGGTGCCATGGGAAGCAAGCCCACGCCGCCATCACGAGCCGTCGGCGATCTTCTGCGATCCCGCCGCCGCGCCCTCGGGCTGACCCTAGGCGATGTTTCCAGGAAACTCGTCGAAGGCGGCCATCCCGTCCCGGTGTCGTCCCTCTCGCTGATCGAGATGGGGCGGTCCGATCCGGGGATCTTTCGCCTCCATCAACTCCTGCGCCTCTATGAAGTTCCGGCGTATCTCGTGGCGAATCTCATCGAGATGGAAGAGCTCTCCGGCGCGGTGCCCACCTCCCGCGATCCCGAAAAGCTGCGCCACGACGGTCTCGAACACTGGAAAACCGGCGATGTCGGCCGCGCGTTGGCTCATCTGATGGCACTTCGAGAGCTCGCTCCGACGGAGGGAGCGCTCGTTGCGAAACGGCAAGAGGCCATTCTGGATTTCTCGATCGCCGCGGCGAGCTTGGGGCGGTTGCTGCTCGCCCGAGAAATTCTGAGCGATCTCCTCTGCGAGCCCCCCGACCCGCGGCTGCTCGCCCGCGTCCTCCTTCAGGCCGCGACGGTCTGGTCGCGCAGCGGGGCCCGGGACGCCGCGATGGGCTTTTTGAGGGAGGCGGAAGTCCAGGCCGACAAGTCCGACGTGGCGACGATCTCTTGGCTCCATCACGCGCAGGCGAAGGCCTTCGTGATTCGCGGCCGCCTGCGCGACGCGGAGGCGCGGGTGCGCAAGGCGATCGCCGGATACCGGCGTTCGAAGGACACCTACGGAGAGGGACGGGCCCGTCTCCTTCGCGTGCAGATCGCCGAAGCGAGGAACGATACGGTCGGCGGACTTCGCCTTGCCAAACAAGCGCGCGCGTTTGCCTCCCGCCACGGCCATCGGGCCTTGGCCGGAATGGCTCTCGTTCGCAGCGGACGGTTGTACGTCCACGCCGGCAAGAACGCCCCCGCCATTCGGGCTCTCCGCACCGCCCTTGCGGAGCTGGCGCGAATAGGCGACCCTCACGGTCGGTTTCTCGCACATTATTGGCTCTCGGTGGCCTACGCGGAATCGGGGGATCATGCCCGAGCCCGTTTCGAAGCCCAGGCGGCGACTCATTTTTCGGGTTTCGTCGACAAACGGTCGTGTCCGGAGGCCAGGGACATGCGCGCCCTACGCGTAATGGGGAGGTACGACGATGCATGATGTGATCCGCCGGTGCTCCGCGATCGCCGCGATCGTGCTTGGGTCAGCCGCTGCGTATTGCGTCGATCCTCCAGACCTGCGCATCAACTCCGTGTCGGGGTTGATCGAGATCGTCGAGGCCACGTGGTCGGGGTCGAACTTCAACGTGCGCTACACGCAGGTGACGAGTGATGGAGAGTTCCTCTTCACGCAGCCGATCACGTCGAATGCAGCAAACGATCTCGATCCGCGCATCGCCAGCGCACCGAGCGGTGACGCCGTCGTCGTGTGGTGGCGAGACCTCAAGGTCGACGCCGTCGTCTACCGCAAACGATCCCAGGCGACGGGAGCTTGGAGTCCCGAGCGCACCCTGGGTCGCACCACCGAGTCCGGCAGTCATCCTCGCATCGCTTGTTTCGGCGTCGAGCCCTGGGTCGCGTACCAGATTCAAGGTTCCAAGTCACGCAGCGTCGGAGCCCAGATCATCGACGACGACCCCGAACCTTTCCGCTCGATCATCGCGACAACCTCGTACAACGGTGATCTCGATATCCAGATCGACGCCGAGCTCGATCATCTCTGGGTGACGTGGATCGACAGCGCGTCGCACGTGGGGTTCTCGGAGTACGACTCCGAAGCGAAGTTGTGGGCCGTGCCGAAGTTCGAGCCTTTCTCCGCGGATTCGGTCATGGCGGCGCGATCGCGTATCCGGGAGCGCGTGCTTTACATCGCTGCAGCGAACTAGGCCAACGCCTGGCCCGGGGGCGTTCCGTTCCTGCCGGATGCGGTGATGGCTCAGCGCGGTCCTTGGCGAAAGGCACGCAGCGGTGTCTTCGGGGTGCATTGTCGACGGGACGCATGGTGAAACTGATTGTCGCGCTTGTCGTCGCCTCCCTCTGCTCGGGAGCCTTCGCCGAGGATCCGGGGCCACGCGTCCTTACGCTGGATGGGCGCGCCCGCGCCGAGGCCTACTGGACGATCGAGCCCATCGAAGAGATGAGTCGCGACCGCTACGCCTTCGATCCGGCGTTCCACTCTCGGGCACGAGCCGAGGCGGTGGAGCTTCGCCGACGGCTGCTTTCGGGGGAGTTGAGCCCTTGGTCCGACCGCCCGGGACGATCGGTTTTCGAGTTGAGCCGGCGACTGAACCAAGGGGTCGGACGCGTGCTCTCGCTCGAGGAAGAGCGGAGAGCCTTCGTGCTCAACGTGATCTTGAGTGAAACCGAGCGCGGGGCCCGCATCGCGAGGTACGTCGTCCCGAAGACCACGTATGAAGAGTGGCGGGGGACGGACTCCGCCGAGTCCTCGTCGGACCCCGACCTGTTCGGCTTTTGCGCGGTGGAAGGGCGCGCTATCGCTTTGTCGGTTGACGGCAACGCAGTGTCGAAGGTCGTGCTCCTTGACGCGACGGGCCAACCGCTGTCGGGCGTCGGCGATACCTGGAGGGCGCCTTACTCCGGCGCCTATTACGCGCAGGTGTCTCGCGAGGCGAACGCAACCGGGAACGACTATCTCCTTTCGATCAATGTCGGCGGCCGTGGCGACGCGGAGGAGTTCGCAGACTTGACCGTGACGACGACCGATGCGCCCGAGCCGGTCGAGGCGGGCGGCCTCCTCACGTATACGGTCGTGATGCACAATGCCGGCCCGGACGCCGCGCTCGATGCGGAGATGCTCGCGTTGATTCCCGACACCACGACCTACCAATCGCTGGCGGGCCCCACGGCGAACGGGAGCTGGTCTTGCACCGTGCCCGCCGTTTCCGGGAAAGGCAAGATTTCGTGCAAGACCAAGTGTTTCGGGCCGGGCAGTTCCGCCACGTTCACGATCACGGTCAGGGTCGAAGCGTGCGTGGGGAGCATGGATTTGGCCAGCACCGTGACCGCGCTGAGCGCAACGACTGATTCGAATCCCGCGAACGACACGGCGATCGAGCGGACGCCCGTCATCGACCCCGGGACGTGCGACGACGCCAACGTCTGCACCGCGGGCGACCAGTGCGGCCCGGGGATCGGGTACCAGGAAAATTTCGACGAGGTGTCGGTGCCATTCATTCCCGCGGGATGGACGGCGACCCTCGTGGCCGGCCCCATCGGCGCGCGGCCCTGGCGAACGGTCAGCGGCGACTTCGATACGGAGCCCAACTCGGTATTCACCCCCGACGCGGGCGAGATCAGAGATTCCGTTCTGGATTCGCCGGCCATCCCGATCGTCTCGCCCACGGCGCAACTGCGTTTCCGAAACCGTTACAACCTGGAGAAAGACCTCGACGGGGGCGTGCTCGAGATTCAGATCGGCAACGGACCGTTCGAGGACATCCTGGCCGCCGGGGGGAACTTCGCGGAAGGCGGATACAACGGGACGATCTCCCAGAACTTCGGAAGCCCCATCGCGGGCCGGCAGGCCTGGACGAACGTCACCAACGGGTTCGTGCCGACGACGGTCAACCTGCCTCCAGCAGCGGCCGGACAGACCATCGTGTTGCGTTTTCGCCTGGCCACGGATCGGAGCCTCGGCCAGGTCGGGCAGTGGATCGACTCGATCGCCGTCAGCGGCCGGGACACCTGTCGGCCAGGGCCCCCACTCGTCTGCGACGACGCGAACGCATGCACCGCCGATGCCTGCGACGCGGTCCTGGGCTGCGGGCACGTTGCGATGTCCTGTGATGACGGCAACGGCTGCACCAATGATGTCTGTGATCCGAGGCTCCAGTGCGTCCATACGCCCAACGCCGCCCCATGCGACGATCACAACGCCTGCACGCTGACGGACGTCTGTTCCGCGGGGGCCTGTATCGGGTCGACGGCGGTGGCTTGCCAGGACGCCGACGTCTGCACGGCCGATGTCTGCGATCCGGCGATTCGGTGCGTCGCGACGACCGCCAACTTCGATACGGTTGGCTTC
>JANMVW010000071.1:0-22707 GCA_031393555.1 Acidobacteriota bacterium | reverse complement strand
CCAAGATGTTCGCCGATTCGGTTCACGGGCCCATGGCCTGCACCGATTGCCACGCCGATCTGGCCAAGGCCGAGCTGCCCCACGCCGACAAACTCGCCCGCGTCGATTGCTCGACGTGTCACGCCGACCCGGTTGCGGCTTACGGGAAAAGCGTACACGCCGAGGCGCGCACAGCGGGGAACCAGAGCGCCGCCAGGTGCATTGATTGCCACGGCATGCACGACATCCGGTCGAGCCAAGACACGAGCTCGCCGACGTACGCGCTGAACCTCCCCAACCTGTGCGGAAAGTGCCATGGCGATGCGAAGATCATCAAGGACGGCGGCATCAAAATCGGCGACGTGTTCGCCAAGTACCACGACAGCATTCACGGGAAAGCGCTCGAAAAGAGCGGCCTTCTCGTTTCCGCCAAGTGCACGGACTGCCACGGAAACCACGAGATCCGCCGCCGCGGCGACCCCTTGGGCGGAGTGTTCCGCGCGAACGTTCCGGCCACCTGCGGCAAGTGCCACGGGGGCATCCAGGCCCTCTACGCCTCGGGAATCCACGGATCGAAGTTGGCTGCCGGCGACTCGAAGGTCCCGGTCTGCTCCGATTGCCATTCGGCCCACGAGATCCGGCGCATCGACGCCGATGCATGGAAGCTCGACGTTCTCGCCGAATGCGGATCGTGTCACGAGCAGTCGCTCGTGACCTACCGCGATACGTTCCACGGGCAGGTCACGAGCTTGGGCGTCACCCGCGTGGCCAGCTGCTCCGACTGCCACCGAGCGCACGATGTCTTCCCGAAAGCGGACCCGCGCTCGAGCGTCTCCGATGCCAACCGCGCCGCGACCTGCGCGAAGTGCCATCCGGCCGCCACCGTGAGCTTTGCGGGGTATGACCCTCACGCGGACAAACACGACGCCGAGCGGAACCCGCCGCTCTACTGGACCGCACGCTTCATGCAACTGCTCCTCGCCGGCGTCTTCGTTTTCTTCGGGTTGCACACGAGCCTCTGGTTCCAAAGGCTCCTTCGGAAGGACCCGCCGCCTCCCAAGAAAAAGGCGGGGGAGTAGCACGATGCGTCACATCCGCCGGTTCGACAGGGTCAACCGGATCACTCACATCGTGCTCATGTTCAGCTTCCTGGGGCTGGCGCTGACGGGTTTGCCGCTGCTGTTCAACGACGCGCGCTGGGCCTCGCGCCTGGCCGGGATCTTGGGCGGGTTGGTGTTTGCCGGGAAGCTCCACCGCTTCTTCGCGGTCGTTCTCATCGGGGTCTTTTCCGCCCACGTCGGGCGGCTGCTGAACCGACTGTTGATCAAGAAAGACTACGGGATCCTCTGGGGGCCCGAGTCGATGATCCCGCAACCGCGCGACCTCAAAGAGATGAGCCAACATTTCGCTTGGTTTTTCAATCGAGGTCCCAAGCCCCGCTTCGACCACTTCACCTACTGGGAGAAGTTCGACTACTGGGCGGTCTTCTGGGGGATGTTCATCATCGGGGGGTCGGGGCTCTTGCTCTGGTTCCCTTGGTTTTTCTCGAACTTCCTGCCGGGCTGGATCTTCAACGTCGCGTTGTTGATCCACGGTGAAGAGGCCCTGCTCGCCGTCGCCTTCATCTTCACGATCCACTTCTTCAACGGTCATCTGCGTCCGGACAAGTTCCCGATGGATACCGTCGTGTTCACGGGAAGCGTGACGGAAGAGGAACTCAAGCACGAAAGGCCCGACGCCTACGAGCGTTGGGCGAAAGACGGCACCCTCGAGACCCTCGTGGTCGACCCGCCCCGGCCCCGCCTCGTGCGGCGCGGCCGCATCGTCGGTACGATTGCCATCGTCTTGGGACTCACGATGTTCGTCCTCATCATCTACGCGGTGACCACCCACTCATGAGCGATACCAAAGGTCCGGTTCTCGGCTTCTTCCATGCCCTGACACGCAACTCCATCAGCCTCGCGGGGGCCGCGTTGACGACCGCGGCTGCGATCCTGTTCGCCTCGTTCTTCGTGGGCGAATCGCTGGGGTTGGGTGGCGGGCCGTACGTCGGCATCCTCACGTTCGTCATCTTCCCCTCGATCTTCGTGCTGGGGCTCACCCTCATCCCCGCGGGAATCGTCTGGGAGCGGCGCCGCACCCGCCGGGCCGCCCTGCGCGGCGAAGCGGCCGCGCGCCTTCCGGTGATCGACCTGAACCTCGGGCGCACGCGTACGTTCGTGCTCGTGTTCCTCGCGGCGACGATGATCAACGTCGTCATCATTGCCGTGTCGACCTACAAGGCGGTCGAGGTGATGGATTCGACGAAGTTCTGCGGGACGACGTGCCACTCGGTGATGGCCCCCGAGTACACGACCTACCAACGCTCGCCGCATTCCCGCGTCGCGTGCGTGTCGTGCCACATCGGCCCGGGCGCGGGCTGGTTCGTCAAGTCGAAGCTCTCGGGATCGTGGCAGCTGATCTCGGTGAACCTGAATCTCTACCCGCGGCCGATCCCGACACCGGTCCACAGTCTGCGTCCCGCGAGAGATACGTGCGAGCAATGCCACTGGCCGAACAAGTTCGTGGGAGACCGCCTCAGGGTAATCACGCACTTTCAGGACGATGAGGCCAACACGGCCCTCAAGACCATCCTCCTGCTTCGCGTGGGAGGCCTCCAGGGGCGGGAGTCGAAAGGAATCCACTGGCACGTCGATCCCGGCGTGCGCATCCGCTATATGGCCGACGACAAGCGCGAGGCGATCGGATCGGTCGAGCTGACCCGCGCGGACGGGACAACCACGACCTACGCGACGAAAGACGCGCCAAAAAACGGCGCGTGGCGCACGATGGATTGCATCGACTGCCACAACCGGCCGAGCCACATTTACCGGACGCCCGAGGATGAGCTCGACCGCGCCATGGCCGAAGGTCGGATCGATCCCGCGCTCCCGTTCGTTCACCGCGAAGGGCTCAAGGCGTTGCAGGCGGGCTATGCGTCGCACGACGAGGCGCGCGCGAAAATCGCGGCCGCGCTCGACGAGTTCTACGCAAAACAGCAGCCCTCGGCCGATCGGGCGCGCGTCGCCGCCGCCGCGCATGAGCTCGGCGACATCTACTGCACGAACGTCTATCCGTCGATGAACATCCGCTGGGGCACCTACCCGAGCCACCTCGGGCACATGAGCTCGCCGGGCTGCTTCAGGTGTCACGACGGCGAGCACGCCAACGCTTCGGGCGCGACGATCTCGCAAGACTGCGACACGTGCCACACCGTGCTGGCGATGGAAGAGCAAAACCCCGAGGTTTTGAAAACGCTCCAGCCCTGAAAATAGGGGACAGTCCCCAATTCCCGTACCGGACTACGTGTGGGGCCGTTTCGCGATCATGCTCATCGCGAGCTGGATCATCGATCCCACATCCGCGACGTTGGCCGGGAGGATGACGGTGTTGGTCGCCTTGGCAAGCTCGCCGAAGCGCAAGATGTACTGCTCCGCGACGCGAAGTTGCACCGCCTCGTAGCCTCCGGGGATCTGAATCGTCTCGGCGACCTTGCGGATGCCCTCGGAGGTCGCCCCGGCGATGGCAAGGATCGCCTGCGCGGCGCCCTCGGCCTCGTTGATCTGTTGCTGCTTTTTCGCCTCGGACGCCTTGATCACTTGCTGCTTTTCTCCTTCGGCCGAGTTGATCGCCGCGTCCC
The DNA here is from genome assembly GCA_031393555.1 of Acidobacteriota bacterium. Lineage (GTDB taxonomy): Bacteria > Acidobacteriota > Polarisedimenticolia > Polarisedimenticolales > DASRJG01 > DASRJG01. The sequence continues at coordinate 19,049 of JANMVW010000071.1, read as the reverse complement.
TTTCGCCCTCCGACGTCAGGATGACCGCACGTTTCTCGCGCTCGGCGCGCATCTGCTTTTCCATCGCGGCGAGGACGTCTTTCGGTGGCGTGATGTTCTTGATCTCGTACCGGAGGACCTTGATCCCCCAGGGCTCCGAAGCTTTGTCGAGCTCGTTGACGACCTGAAGATTGATGTGCGTGCGCTCCTCGAACGTGCGGTCGAGGTCGATCTTGCCGATCTCGCTGCGCAGGTTGGTCTGGGCGAGCTGCGAGATGGCGAACATGTAGTCGGAAACGCCGTACGAGGCGCGTTCGGCGTTCATGACCTTGAGGTAGAGGACACCGTCAACCCCGACCTGGACGTTGTCTCGCGTGATGCAGACCTGCTCCGCCACGTCCACCGCGCGCTCCTTGAGCGAGTGCTTGTAGCGGATGACGTCGAAAAACGGCATCAAGATGTGAAACCCCGGCTCGAGCGTGCCGGCGAATTTTCCGAGGCGCTCGACGACGAAGGCGTTTTGCTGCGGGACGACGACGGCCGTCTTGGCGATCACGATGACGACGAGGGCGAGCGCGACGATCGCGACGATCAGCATAGGGGCCATGTTGAAAATCTCCATGTCAGTCGGCTTTGATCCAGAGTGTGAGCCCGTCGACCCGGTCCACGCGGCAGCGCGCCCCGACCGGGAGGGAGGATCCGTCCGCGCTCCGCGCCGACCAGGAGGTCCCGCGGAGCTCCGCTTTTCCGACGCCGCTCCCCGGAACGGGCTCCAAGATCACCGCGGTCTCGCCCACCAAGGTGTCGATCGCGGGGCGTTTCACCTCGCGACGACGCATCCACTCGAGAAGCGGCTTGCGGAGGACGAGCAGCGAGGCGATCGACAGCCCGGAAAACCAGATCCACTGCATCCATGCGGGACCGGCAAACCCGAAGCGTGCGAGAACGCCGACGATGATCGCGGCGACGCCGAAGAAGATCGTGAAGAACCCGCCCGGCGTGAGCATTTCGATGCCGAGAAGCGCCAGGCCGACGAGGAGCCAGAGCCACCAGGTCATCGTGTTCCTCCAACGATCGGGATGATCGTGATGTGCGGTCGAGGCTAGGCCGTTTCGTGCCGCGGCGTCAAGGGGCGCCCACGGGACCTTTCGCCTCCAAAACGCCGGCCTTGATCTTGTCGTCCTGGTTCAGGCCGTCGATGACTTCGATCGTCACCCCGTCGGAGAGCCCGGTTTTCACCTTGCGCCGTTCGAAGCGCTGCGGGGCCGTTTCGACCTCGACGAACACGTTGTCGCCCTCGAACAGCAGGCGGGCTTCCTTGACGCCCAAGACATGGTCGCGCCGCTCGAGGACGATATCGGCGTTGGCACTGTAGTTCGCGCGGATGATCACGTCGTCCCGTTGTTTCACGGCCGCGCGAATCTTGAACTGGATGGCGCCGTTTTCGTCAACCCCCTTGGGGGCGATGTATTCGAGACGCGCGTCGAACTTGGCAGGTTCGAGCGCACCGATGGTCAGGACGATGGCCATACCGGTTTTCAGCTTTCCGACCTCGGATTCGTCCACCTTCCCTTCGAAGATCAGCTCGGACATGTCCGCAAGGGTGGCGATCGTCGTGCCGTCGTTGAAGGTGTTGGTCTCGATGACCGAGGCGCCTTCCTTCACGGGGACGTCGAGGACCGTGCCTTCAATCGTGGCGACGACGCGGGTGTTCCCGCCGTTTCCCGAGCGGGACGCCACGCCGCTCCGGATGACTTCGAGGTTGTCCTTGGAGGCCGCGACCTCTTCGGCCGCCGTGTCCTTCGCGAGCGTCGCCTGCCGGAACTCCTTGTCCGAGACGATGCCGTCCGCGGCAAGCCGCTGCAGCCTCGAGCACTCGCGCGCGGCGTCGTCGGAGCGGAACGTCGCCTGCAGGAGGCGGCTTTGGGCCGCGGCCAACGCCGCGGTGTTCGGCACGACGCGAATTCCGGCGAGAAGGTCGCCGCGCTTGACCACCTGTCCCGGCTCGACGCGGATCGATTGGATGATCCCCGACACCTGCGGCTTCACGATGACTTCCTTTCGCGGAATCACCGAGCCGGTCGCGACGGTCTTTTTGACGATGTCCGTGAGGGTGGGAGTCTCCGTGGCGAAAATGGCGACGGGTTTTTGCGCCTTGTGCCACAGGTACCACAGCGTTCCGCCGAACAGCGTGACAAGGACGACGACGAGCAAGATCGTGAGCACTTTCTTCATGGGGTGCGAATCTCCCTGGGATCAGACGGCACGGAGCGCCTCGACCGGACTGATCTTCACCGCGCGCCGGGCAGGAATCAGGCCGGCGAGAACGCCGGAGACGACGAGGATGGCAAGGGTGATCAGGGCACTCTCAAACGGAACCTCCGGATTTTGAAACATCTCGGACGGAGCGGCGGCGATGGCCCTGGCAATGAGTTCGACGACCCCGACTCCGGCAACGAGCCCCAAGTACCCGGCAAACGTCGTGAGAATGAGCGCCTCGAAGATGATCTGCGCCGTGATCGCGAACGGGGTCGCGCCGACGGCGCGGCGTACGCCGATCTCGTTGGTCCGCTCGCGAACGATGACCAGCATGATGTTGCTGACGCCGATCACTCCCGCCGCGAGTGTTCCGATCCCGACGATCCACACCAGGATTCTGATCCCGACGAAGAGTCCGCTGATCTTGTTGTAGTCGATTTCCGAGTTGTGGTGTCCGAACGCGCGCGCGTCGTCCGGGGCGACGCGATGACGTTCTCTCAGCAGAGCCAGCGTCTTCGTTTCGACCTCGGAGGCGGGGGTGCCGGGTTTCGCGACGAGCGCGAACCAGCCCACGCGATCGCCGAAGTGGAACGCCGATTGGAATGCCGTGAACGGGACGAAGATGGTCTGGGCCTCTTCGTTGCGATCGCCGCCCGAGCGCTTGGGCTTGAACTCGCCGATGACCCTGAACGTGACGCCGTTGATCCGGATCGACTGGTCGAGAGGGTTTTCGTTCTTGCCGAAGAGCACCTCGCGGACCCGGGGGCCGATGACCGCGACCTTGCGTCGTTCGTCCAGATCGATGCGATTGAGAAATCGCCCGGATACGATGTTGACGGGCTGCACCCGAACGATCTCGGGACGATCGCCCATGACGCTGAAGGCGCCCGCTTTGGTTCCGCGCGTGACGTTGTTGCCGCCTTGAAATCCGCCGAGCTGATTGCGGGGACACACGACCTCCGCCTCCGGGATCTGCTCTCGGATCGCGGCGGTATCTCCCGCATCGAGTTGTACCGAGCGGCCGGTCGGCATCCCTCGAAAGGGTTTCGACGTGCGCTGGGACCAGACGAACACGCGGTTGGTTGCCCCGTCGGTGAAACCCTGGCTCACGCCGTTCCAGAGGCCGTTTCCCGACGCAAGCATGACCATCAGCATGAAGATGCCCCAGAACACTCCGAACGCCGTGAGGAAGGTCCTCACCTTGTTTCCGCGCAGCGCTTCGTAGATCTCGCGCCAATGATCGCGATCGACGACGCTCATTCGTTCCTCAGGGCATCGACCGGGCGGACGGCTGCGGCGCGCCGCGCCGGGACGAACCCCGCGGCGAGCCCCGCCACGATCAGCAGGAGCGTTGCCTCAACCGCGACCGTGAGGTCCACGTTTGGGTTGCGGAAGTAGTCGCTACCGGCGGGGAGGTTTTTCGCGGCGAGCTCGAGCACGCCGATCCCGAGGACCAGGCCGACGTAGCCGGCGACCGAGGTGATGAGAATGGATTCTTGAAGAACGAGCGCCACGACCGACCACGGCGTCGCTCCGAGCGCCTTGCGCACGCCGATTTCGCGCGTTCGTTCACGGACCGTGATCATCATGATGTTGCTCACGCCGACGACCCCCGCGAGGATTGTCCCGACGCCGACGATCCAGACGAACAGCCGGATCGCCGCCATCAGGCTGGTGAACTTCTGGAATTCCTCGTTGTTGTTGTTCACGGACACCGCCCGCGGATCCTCGGTCGAAAACGAGTGACGCGTCGCGATGCGACGCTTGACGTCCTTCGCCATGACTTCCGTCTTCTCGAGCGGTGCTTCGCCGGTGGTCATCATGATCATGCGCACGCGATTGGCGCCTCCGAACGCACGCTGTGCCGTGGTGATGGGAAGGTAGATCTTTTCCTGCTCGTTCTCTCCGCCTTCGTCGGTGAACAGCCCCACCACCTGGAAGGCGATGCCGTTGATCTCGATGTTCTTGCCGAGCGCAGGCTCTTTCTTGAACAGCGCGTCTTTCACCCGGACGCCGATGACGGCGACCTTTCGGTATTCGGAGAGGTCCAGTTCGTCGAGGAAGCGCCCTTCGGTCATGATCGTCTTTTCGAGGTACTGGTGGGCGGGGTGGACGGAGCGGACGTCGAACGTCGAGGTCTCGTTCTTGTACCGGACGCGCAAGTTGCCGCTGATGTAGAAGCGGGAGGTGATGTGCTCGACTCCGCCCACGCCCTTCCGGATGTCCTCGCGGTCGTCGTTGGTCAACTGCACCGCGCGCCCCGGCCCGAGCCCCTTGTAGGGGATGCTCGTCTGCCCCGGAAAGATCCAGATACTGTTGATGGCGTCGTCGCGGAACTGGTATTCGATGCCGTTGGCGAGCCCCTGGCCCGAGCCCAGAAGCACAATCAGCATGAAGATCCCCCAGGCCACGGAAAAGGCCGTCAAGAACGAACGCAGCTTGTTGGCCCGAATCGTGTCGAGAATTTCCTGCCAGGTGTCGAGGTCAAACATCGGCGAGCTCGAGGTCGGTGTGTTCGACGCGGCCATCCTTCAAACGGATGATGCGTTTCGTCATGGCCGCGACGTCGCGCTCGTGCGTGACCACGACCACCGTCACCCCACCGGCGTTGACCTCTTGGAGGAGGCGCATGATGGCGTCCGAGGTGGCCGAATCGAGGGCGCCGGTCGGCTCGTCCGCGAGAACGACCTTGGGCGCCGCGATGAGCGCACGCGCGATCGCCACACGCTGTTGCTCGCCGCCCGACATCTCGGAGGGGCGGTGGTCGGATCGCTCCAAAAGTCCCACGCGCTCGAGGTGGTTGCGCGCCGCAGCCATGCGAGTTTTCCGGCCAACCCCCTTGTAGTAGAGGGGGAGGGCGACGTTTTCGGCAGCCGTTTTGAATGGGATCAGATTGAACGACTGGAAGACGAACCCCAAGAGATTGCGGCGGTGGACGGCCGCGCGCGTCTCCGAGAGGTCTTTCATGAGCAGGCCGTCCAGGGTGTAGGTCCCGGCGTCGTAACCGTCGAGCAACCCGAGGACGTTCATCAGAGTGGACTTCCCGGATCCCGAGGCCCCCATGATCGAAACGATTTCGCCCGCCTCGATCTCGAGGTCCACGGATTTCAGCACGTGGAGGCGGTTCCTCCCCGAGCTGTAAGACTTGTCGACCCCCGCGAGGCGAAGCATGGCAAGTCTACGGTACAACGACCCCAAAGTTGCGGCGGGGGGTGAGGGCGGCACCGGTCCTGATACGCTGCGCACGAACGCAACGCTTCGAAAGGACCTCCGATGCCGTTTTCCAGCTTTCCGCTTCACGCCGATCTCCTGAAGGGCGTCAAGGAACTCGGGTTCACCCGGCCCACTCCCATCCAAGAGCAGGCGATCCCTCCGGCCGCGGAAGGGAAGGACATTCTGGCCTGCGCGATGACCGGAAGCGGCAAGACCGCCGCGTTCCTGCTGCCGATCCTCCATCGTTTGATCGGCAAGCCTCGCGGCACCACACGCGTGCTCATCCTGACGCCGACCCGCGAGTTGGCCGCCCAGATCCATCAGCACCTGGAACAGCTCGCGGTGCACACCCCGGTGACCGGTGCCGCCGTCTTCGGCGGCGTGGGCATGGGGCCGCAGGAGCACGCGTTGCGCAGCGGTGTGGACGTGATCGTGGCGACCCCGGGCAGGCTGCTCGATCACCTTCGCCATCCCTATACGCGCCTGGCGCGCCTCGAGATCCTCGTTCTCGACGAGGCCGACCGGATGCTCGACATGGGGTTCCTGCCGGACATCCGGAGGATCCTCGCGCAGCTTCCCAAGAAAAGGCAGACGCTTTTTTTCTCCGCGACGATGCCGCGGGAGATCGTCGGGCTGTCCCGGGAAATGCTGCACGATCCCGTACGGATCGACCTCGAGAGGAAGTCGGCGCCGGCGGTTGGAATCACGCAAGCCGTCTACCCCGTCGCGCGCGAGCTGAAATCCGCGCTGTTGGTCGAGCTTCTGAAGCGCGACATCGTGGCCGAGGCGATTGTCTTCACGCGAACGAAGCACCGTGCCAACCGGCTCGCCGATTATCTCGAGCGACACGGTATTTCGACCGCCCGCATCCACGGGAACCGCAGCCAGAGCCAGCGGACGCTGGCCCTTGCCGGATTCAAGGAGGGGAAGCACCGGGTGCTCGTCGCGACCGACATCGTGGCGCGCGGCATCGACGTCGAGGATCTGTCGCACGTGATCAACTTCGACGTTCCCGCCGATCCCGACTCGTACATCCACCGCGTCGGCCGTACCGCGCGGGCCGACGCGACCGGTGATGCCTTCACCTTCGTGTCGCCCGACGAGGATCGCGAGCTGCAAGACATCGAACGCGCTCTCGGGAAGCGTCTCCCGCGCGTCACGCTCCCGGAGTTCGACTACGCGAAGCGGCCGACGGAGCGCCTCGAGATCCCGATCCAGGAGCGGCTCGCCGCCCACCGCGCCGCCCGGGGCGCCTCGCGAGGACGTCCTTCCGCGAAAACCGGCGCCCCGCGGTCCGGGTCGAAGAGCGGGCCGCCTCGCTCGAACGTGAACGCCATCCTCGACCGGCACGCGCCGCGGGGTCGCGGCGGGCGCTAGTCGGCACGCGAACGGTGATGCTCGATATCTACGTTGACGGCGACGCCTGTCCGGTCAAGGACGAGGTCTACCGCGTCGCGCTCCGTCACGATCTCAAGGTCTACGTCGTCTCGGACGGCGCGTTGCGGGCCGTCGCTCCGGGGCGCGTGGAGTTCATCCGGGTCCGCCAGGGGTATAACGCGGCCGACGACTGGATTGCGGAGCGGGTTCAACAGGGCGACATCGCGGTCACCACCGACATCCCGCTCGCGGATCGCTGCCTCAAGAAGGGCGCGCGGGTCGTGGCACCCAACGGCCGGGCGTTCACCCAAGACTCCATCGGCGAGGCGCTGGCCAAGCGCGAACTGATGGATCACCTGCGGCAGATGGGGGCGGTCACCGGCGGTCCGCCGCCATTCGTTCCGGCCGACCGCTCGCGCTTTCTTGCCCGCCTCGAAGAGACGATCCAGGCGATTCGGCGTTTCAAGCCGGTTCCCCCCGGTCGCGGGAGCGATTGATCGCCTCCCTCGAGCTTTCGATCAGCGCTTCCTAGACCCGTTCGTAGCCTGGGGTTCAACAAAAAGGGGCACCGCCGAAGCGGTGCCCCTGAGCTGATGCTTGTTGTCTGCTACGACTAGTAGCGACGATTTCCGCCGCCGCCGCCGCCGCCGCCGCTGCTGCGGCCGCCGCCACCGCCACCGCCGTAGCCGCCGCCAAACCCGCCGCCACCGCCGCCACCGCCGGCCGAACGCTCTTTGGCCTCATTGACGGTCAGCGCGCGGCCGCCGAAGTCGCGGCCGTTCAGATCGCGGATGGCTCCATCGGCGTCCTCCGAACTGCCCATCTCGACGAATCCGAATCCGCGAGGGCGACCCGTGTCGCGATCGGTCACGAGTTTGACCTCGGAGACCGTGCGCCCGCTCTGGGCGAAGAGATCGCGGATCTGAGTTTCGTCCGCAGTGAAAGGGAGATTGCCGACATACAGTCTGGTACCCATGCTCGAACTCCTGGCACCCTCCAATTGGGGCGCCGTTCCCGGGTTCCGGCCGCCAACCCGATCCGTCGGGTCAGACACAAGCGCCTAGCGCGCAACCGGCTTCGGCGCATCACACTTTCGTTTCTGTACGAGAGGATGCCGACCAGAACCCGTACCTAGGTTAGGGGAGGTTGGGCAGGCCGTCAAGGGGGACTGTTGCGGGGGGCCCGTGCAGCGAGGTAGCCTGACCGCCGTCCCGCCCCCTCCCCGGCCGGCACCATGCGAAAATCCCGCGTTCCGCCCACCGCCGGGTGGCACCACGCCATGAACCGGGCGGAAAAAGGGGCGGCCTGGCTTCACAACCGCGCGGAGGCCAAGGCGTTTCTGGCCCGAGTCGCCGAGACGTTCGCCGAGTTTCCCATCGACCTCCACGCCTATTGCGTGCTTTCCCGGCACTACCACGTCCTCGTGCGAGCGGAGCCCGTCCCTCTGCGAGCGGCCCTCGCCCAACTCGAGTCGGTCTCGGTGTTCCCCGGGGCGGACGCCGCCCGCGCCGTTCCCGTCGCGTTCGGGCGCCACCTCATGAGCGTCAGTCGGTACATCCACCTCAACCCGGTCGATGCCGGTCTCGTGTGGTGCCCCGAACATTGGCCTTACTCGAGTTTCCGGGCTTACCTCGGCGATCTCACGGCGCCGGAGTTCATCCTGACCGAGGCGGTGCTTGGGCGATTTGGCACCATCGGCGCGCGTCACCGTCATCGCGCATACGTCTATGCGCGAATGGACCCGGGAACCCGCGATGGCGACGGCCGACCACGTTGGTCCGCTCTTTTCGGACCAGGGTCTCCCGGTGAAGACCTCGCCTGGAGGATCGAGCCCGTCGTTTCACCTCACGCGTGGCGCCCTGCGACGGCGTCTCCGACACCGAGCCTGCACCGCCTCGCGGCAGCCGTCGCTCGTGCGTTCGACGTTCCGGTGGAATCTCTGCGCTCGACTCGCGTCGGTGGTCCCGCCTCGGCGATCGCGCGCGGGGCGCTCGTCCACGCGGCGCGAGCGCAAGGCCATCGCCGCCTTCGGGACGTCGCGGCTTTCATGGGTTACGCCTCGCCGGCCGTGGCGGCAGCGGCCGCAGAGCGGTTCGACCGCGCCTTACGACTCGATCCTCAAATCGTGTCCCGGCTGCGCGCGGCCCTCGCTTCTGCTACTTCGCCTTTTTGAGCAGCGTCGCGCGGGTCGCGGCGAGCTCCGTCAACTTGTCCTTGTCCACCTTGGGGTATTCCAGCTCGAGCTCGGTCAAGGCGTCGATCACGGCCGCGGCGACCACGACCCGCGTGTACCACTTGTTGTCGGCCGGAACGACATACCACGGGGCCTGCTCGCTCGAAGTCTCCCGGATCATGTCGGCGTAGGCGCTCATGTATTCGTCCCAGTGCTCGCGCTCTTTCGCGTCGGCCGAGGAAAACTTCCAGTTCTTGTCGGGATCATCGAGACGCTCGAGGAACCTCCGGCGCTGCTCATCCTTCGAGACGTTGAGGAAGAACTTACGGATCAACACGCCGTTCCTCGCGAGGTGGCGCTCGAAGTCGCGGATGCTCTCGTATCGCTGATCCCAGATCTTTTTCGTCACGAGATGGCGCGGGAGCTTTTGGCCCCCGAGGATTTCCGGATGGACGCGCACCACGAGGACCTCTTCGTAATACGACCGGTTGAAAACGCCGATGCGGCCGCGTTCGGGCAGGCACTTCGTGGTGCGCCACAGGAAGTCGTGATCGAGTTCCTCGGCGGAAGGCGCCTTGAACGAGTACACCTGGCAGCCTTGCGGATTGACGCCCGACATCACGTGTTTGATCGCGCCGTCCTTCCCTGCAGCGTCCATCGCCTGGAAGATCAGGAGCACCGACCAGCGATCTTGTGCGTAGAGCCGGTCCTGCAACTCGGCCAACGCCTGGATGCCGTCGGCCAGCGCTTCTTTGGCGCGAGGTTTGTCCTCGGAGCTGAGCCCACCGGTGTCCGCCGGGTCGAAGCGCTTGAGCTTGAACTTCTCCCCGTCATCCACGCGGTACGGCGCCGAGAGTTCGCGGGCCTTCTTGAGCATCCTCGTCATGTCCATCGTCGTCTCCGGTTCAGCGGTCGTTGCTCGAGCCCACCGGGAGCGCTGTCCTCCCTGATGGTCCGTGCGCTACACTACGCGTTCCGATTATCGAGGAGGTTCCGTGATTCGAAAGGCGCAATTCGCGCTTTGTTTGGTCTTCGCCATCGCGCTGGCCGCAGTGGGGTCGTCCTCGCAGGCACGCGCCCAGGATGCGAAACACCAGCCCGCGTCCGCCGCGGTCCCCGCCGCGCCCATGGTCAACTCGATCAAAATCATCTTTGACGGCAAGGCGAGAGACAGCGGAGTGCTGACCTTCGCCTTCACTCCCGAAGGTGGCGCTGCGAAGACGATCAGCGTGACCATCGCCGCGAAAATGAACCACAAGGACGCCGCCCGCGACGCCGCCAAGGAACTGGGCCTGGTCTTGGGAGCCGGCTACAAGGTGGACCCGTACCACGCCCACAAGCTGAGGATCACCGGAAAAGACAAAACCAAGTTCAGTCTCACGATCTCCGCGCTGACGGCCCATGGCCTGGGCGTCAGACTGCTGTAGGCGGCGCCGCCCGCGCAGAAAGGACCGCGTCATGCGTCACCGGATCTCGGCGTTCGTCTTCGTGGCAACGGTCGCGTTCGCCTCGTGCGGCGGAGAGAACAAGCCTGCGCCTCCCCCGGCGCCCCGGGAGGTCGCTGCTCAACTGGGGCCGGCGGTCGACGCGATCACCATCATCATGGACGGAACGGCCGCGACCGACGGCGAGCTTCGGCTCGACTTCACCCCGGAAGGCGGCGAGACGAAACAGATCCGCGTGAGCGTCCCCGTCTCGATACCTGCCGACGAGGTCGTACGAGAAGTACGCAAAGCGATGAAGGCCACGATCTCGCCCGACTACCTCGTGGACCGTTACGACCCGTTCAAGATCAAGATCTCTTTCAACAAGAAAAGCACGCCGTTCCGGCTCAACCTCGTCGCTCTGACGGCCAAAGGGCTGACCCTTCGGTTGGAATGACCCACGGATTATTTCTAGTTCCCACCGCGCGCAGTTTCGTCCCTCATCATGTAGATCTGCCAGAGATCGCGAGAGCTCGTGCGCAGGAACGGCGCCATGGCCAGCTTCCCGGTGGCGCCGATGCTGCGCTCCAGAAAGTCGAGTTCGTCGAGGTTGGCTTTGTCGTTTGCGTCCAGCGTAACGGGGAATCCCGCCTCGCGCATCATGAGCAACCCTTTTGCGCGTAGCGACAGCTCCAGATGCAGTCGAAGGTAACAGAGCATGTCGACGACGACCTCGCCGCGGAAGCGCTCCTTGAGCAATCGCAGGTAGACGCCGACGGGCGAGAGCGACAGGGTCCCGGACAGGATCAGTTCCAGCACTTCCGTGTCGGCGTCGAAGCCGACGTTTAACCACTCCTCGAGGGACTTCTCGCTCCGTTCGAACACGACGAAGATCAACGGCGGCAAAACGACCAGAATGAATGCCGTCGAGACCACGGGCGAAAAGAAAAAGTGGTTGAAGGCCGAGTGGATCGTCATGGCCAGCAGGAGCGCGGTCAGCCAACCGACGCCTCTTGGCAATCCGCGACGCTCCGCGAGCGTCTTCCCCGCGATCGCGAAAATGGCGGTGGCGCCGCCGTGCATCACCGCCGTCCCGAATCCTCGCACGAGCCAGAGGCCGACCGACGGATTCGCGACGGAATGCCAGTAGTAGAGGTTTTCGACGACCGCGAACCCCGTTCCGATCGCGAACCCGTAAATGGCCGCATCCACCAGGAATCCGATGCGGTTCGTGCGGACGAGCCCGACGATGATCAGCGCCTTGGCGGACTCCTCGACGATGGGGGCTACATAACGGGAGTACGTCGCCAAGGAGAGCGCCAGGCGTGCCTCGAGAATGGAGTTGGCGAACCAGCACGCCGCCGCGAGGACGCAGCCCGCGATCAACGCGCCCGCTACAAAACGCCGCCGGACCAGTTTGTAGCTGTCGAGATAGATCAGCGCGAGGAGGAACAAAAAGACGGGCAGCAGCCCGGCCGCAAGGGTCACTGCATCACCTTCAGAGAGATCATCGCCTCGTGCCGCGGCGCGACGCCGCTTTCGAAGGCGGCGGCATAACCGACGGACAGCGTCATGTCCAGCCGGGACAGCCATGTGAAGCGGAGGTCCATCTGGACTCCCGCGTCGCCGATCTGCTGAGCGATCTTCTCTTGCAACGGCGGATTGCCCACGCCGCCGTAGCGGTGATCGAAGTTGGTGAAGAGCCCGCCCAAAAACAAGGACGTCCGGATCCACGACCCGTAAAACCCCGGGGTCCCGAAGCGAAGGAATCGGATCGGCGGTAAGTTCCATTCGAGAATCGACTTGGCGAACGTGCGGCCGCCGACCTCGTTGATCGCGAGCCCCGGAAACGCGTAGAACTCGCGATAGCGGGAGATCGTACCGTTGTCGACCCAGTTATTTCCGAAGGCGCCGAAGAAGAACTGGGAGTACGGGTTCAACGGGTCGCCGATTCCCACGCCGGCGGCGTTGCGCAGCCAGATCGACGAGTGCATGAGCGGAAGCTGGAAGCCGACGTCGTACGTCGCCAGAAGCTGAGGGTAGAACCCTCCCGGTGGCGCCGTTTCGACATCGCAGACCCCGCCGGGCGCCAACGCCGGATTGCAGGTCGATCCAGGGGTGTAGGTCTCGCTGAGGTAGAGGTTGGCGCGCTGGCCCTTCTCCGCATTCACGGCCCCCAACGAGCCGCGGAGGTTCTCGAAATCGAACTTGACGAACAAAGTGGCAAGTCGGGTCGCGGGCGACGCCACGTTCTGGTAATACGGAAGCGTGTCGAGGCCGCCGTAGTACGCGCCGTCCACCGTCATCGTCAGCTTGCGCGGGCGATCTTGATAGAGCGTGCGGTCCCAGGCCGTGCGCAGGGAGTACCCCTTTCGGCTCGTCTTGGTCGGACCGAACAGATCGTAGAAATCGGCGCCGTTGTACTTCGCGTCGACCTTCCAGTCGTAGCGCCGGTATTGCAGATGGATGTGGAGCCGTTGGTTCTGCGGAAGGTTCGAATCCGGGGAATAGCTCGTTTTGAGGATCAATCGATTGAGCTGGAGAGGGTCGGACCAGTTGAAGCGCATTCCGATCGCGGGCGAGTCGATGTACCCCTCGAGGATCGGGTAGAACGACTCCGAGCGGATGTTCTTGAACGACGCGTAGGGGCCGCGGGCGACCACCAGTTCGTCGAAGGGCATTTTGGCCGGGGATCCGACCTTCCAGTTCTTGACGCTCGGATGCTTCTCGACCATCTGGGCACCGAGAAACGTGATCGCGTTGATGTCCTCGAGCGGCTTGGGGTCGATGATCGCCGGTACGAACCCCTCTCCCGAGTAGCGGAAGACGACCATCGAGCCGTCGCCGCGCGGGACGGGACGAAAGAAGCCGGTCTCCGTGTTGGAGAGAGCCTCCTTCTTTCCCGTTGCCAGTTCGTACCGGAAGATATTCGAAACGCCCGTGTAGTAGGAGCTTCCGTAGAGAAAACGACCGTCGGCCGAGAACGTGAAGTTCGACGGAGTGAAGTTCCCGAAATCGAAGCTCGCGACGGGCTCAACCTGTCCGGCCAGGAGGTCCTCGGTTTTCATCACGTGGACGGCGTGGAGCCCGTCGATACCTCCGATCGAGGCGGACAGGAGCTTCCCATCCGGCGAAACGTCCAGGTCGTAAGGCACCTCCCCATACGGCCAGGAGCGGACTTGTTTCCACTCCGTGTAGGGATACGGGATCTGCGCGAGCGTGGCGATTCCGTTGAAGTGGCGGATCCCCCACAGCGAACGGTCCGCTTGGTCGAACACCAGATCGCCGATCCGGACGTCTTTCAATAGCGTAGTCGTCTCGCCGGTCGCTGGATCGAGCGACCTGACGTCCCGATACTCGGCGTTGTCGGTCGTGTAGAACAGCAAGTGCCGCCCGGGGTCCCAGGCGAGCGAGGTCACCGTGAAGAGCACGGGACCCTTGATCTCCACAATCGGGTCGAGGGTTCCATCGTCTATCGATATCGAACCGATATGCGCCACGAGGCCGGGGTAGTTGAAGGCGACGTAGATCTTCCGCGCGTCGTCGTCGACGAAGGCGCGCGAGACCGAACCAAGCCCCTTCTTCGAAAAGTCACGATAAGGCGTCGTTGGATACTTGCGGATCGTCTCGAGGTTGGCTGTCTGGAACTCCCTTTCGAACGCGATCCAGTCGGCCCAGGCCGTATCGAGCGGCACGCCGAATACCTTCTCGAAGTTCTTGGCATAGTAGGCCTTGCTCCCGTCATGACGGGAGACCCACTCGATCACCTTCTCGGGTGAGAAACGGTACCCGACGTAGGTCATGAATCGGGTACCGTACAAGTAGGAGTTGACCCCTTCCTGGAAGTCGATCTTGATCCCCTGGGAGACGAGCCCGAGCCGGTCGTAGATGCGGCTTCCATCGCGAACCATCGAGCGAAACACCATCTCGTCCCACGGCCCCTGTGCGCGTCCCTGCCCTCCGGCCATCCAGGTCTCGATGAAAACGGCGATCCCCTCCATGTACCAGCTGGGTGACGTCGCGCGAGGCGTCGTGAGGTAGAAGTAGAGGATCGACTCGGGGTCGTCGTTGTTGGGGAGGACCTTGCCCCCGAAGAACGCTCGAGCCCGTCTGTCGGGCGTTGCGGCGCCGTCGACCGTCGCAATGTGGACCAACTCGTGGTTCAAGAGCCAGTTGAATCTCTCGTTCGGAGAGACGGCCTCATAGGCCGTTGAGATGGGGGAGATCTCTAGCGCAAGGAAATCTCGCGGCACGCCTGTTGCGCTGGCGTTTCCGGTATCGGAGGAGTCGTTCAGCAGGAGGCTGATCTTCTGGGAGGGAGTGTAGCCGAGCAGGCCGTGCTCGAAGGTGAGTGAGTTGATGAAGCAGCGGCCGACGTGCGGTACAAGGTAGGTCTGAAAGGGGTCGATGTAGATCAGCCTGAGTTCGTTGGTCTCGATACTGGAAAACTGCGCCGAGATGGCATCGACCGAAAACCAAACCAGTAGGCTGACCACAAAGGCACGCAGGGTCCGGTCCATCACGATCCGCCCCCCCCTCAAACCCAACGACGGACGCGGATTATACCCAGTTTCGGGCTCAGTCGGCCTGGACGACTCCGTCGTTCCTGCGGGCCTCGTTCACGAGTTCATGGCGGATGGCGTTGTTTGCGAGAGCTGTGCAGAACGCTCGGCTCTCCATCGCGGTACGGATGGCGTCGTTGTTGAGCGCGGCCTGAACCATGGCGAAGTCAGTGGCGGAAAGCTCCTTGCGAAGCTCATCGAGGAGCTTGACCTGGCTCTTCGCGTCGCTGGCGAGTTGGACCTGGCTCTTCGCGTCGCTGGCGAGCTGGACCTGGTTTTTGTTTCTCGCGTCGTCGGCGATGGAGAGCTGTTTGTTGGCTCCGTCGGCGAGCTTGATCTGATTGCGGGCGTCGTCGGCGATGGAGAGCTGCTTGTTGGCTCCGTCGGCGAGCTTGATCTGGTTGCGGGCGTCGTCGGCGATGGAAAGCTGCTTGTTGGCCGCGTCCGCGAGCACGCGCTGCACGGCTTCGTTGGCGAACAGCCGCCGAGCTTCAGGATCCTTGACGATGCGATCGAACGTGTCGCTCTGAATCCAAGTGGTCAGCTCGTCCTGGCTCACCTTGACGTCGGCCCCGGTGATCTGGGGCTCGTGGTAACGCTGCGCGGCACCGATCGTGCCGGCGGCGTCTTTGGGCTGAGGCGGATAGTTCTGGAAGCCCACCACAAGCGCGGCGGCTGCGATCACTCCCCCCCCGATGAACATCCACTTCCGTGTCGAATTCTGTGCGGCCATCAGCTTCTCCTCCGCCCGAAGGCTGGTTACTGTGCTTCCTGTGAGAACCTACAATCGAACCGCGGAAAGGTTGGCACCTTTCCGCGGCGGGTCAGCCTGTCAATTCTTCCGGGAAAGGCGAAGCGAACCGGCCTCGATCGCTTTTCCACCACGCACGACCACGACATCCACGCGACTCCCGCCTTTGGCGGGATCGAACCGAAGCACGAACTCGACCGGCTCCGTGGCGTCGAGATCGAGCCCGATCGCGGCCCCGGTCGCCGATGGCCGAAT
This sequence comes from Acidobacteriota bacterium, assembly GCA_031393555.1. GTDB lineage: Bacteria > Acidobacteriota > Polarisedimenticolia > Polarisedimenticolales > DASRJG01 > DASRJG01. Next base: position 3,056 of record JANMVW010000071.1, on the reverse strand, counting down.
GGTGGCGAAGCCCTGAATGCCCACAGGCGTCAGGTCAAGGCGACCCGCCCCAGCAAGGGCCCCGATCGTCGCCCTGGCGTCCCTCTCGGGGACGGCGGGCCCGAAAAGGCTGCCTCCGGACGCCAGATGGAGGCCCAAGACTCCGATCACCACGCCGGCGGCGACCGCGTAGGCATAGCGGAGCGCCACCCTGCCGCCGGGCCAAAAGGCCCAAACTCTGCCTCGGCGGGCGTGAATCGCGTGCAGGATGTTCGGAACGAGCCGCGCCGGAGGAACTTCGGGTTCGACGCGGGCGAGGAGATCGGACAGGCCCTGCAGCCGGCGGTACTCGTCGCGGACCGCGGCGTCATGGGCGATCGCATCGCGAAGCCTGATCTGTTCGGCCTCGGTGGCGACCCCGTCGATTGCGGCGTGGATCAGCTCGAGGATTTGGGGCTGTATGCTCATCGCAAAATACCTCTCGATTCGAGCCGCTCCTTGAGCTGGCTTCTTGCGCTGAAAAGTCTTGATTTCACTGTTTTTTCGGGCACTCCAACGATCACGGCGATCTCGTCGTACGAGCAGCCTTCGAAGTGCCGAAGCACGAGGACCGTCCGATAGTCGGTGGAGAGACTCATGAGAGCGTCCTGAACGTGCAGGCTGAGATCTGATCCGACAAGTGCCGCTTCCGGACTGCGAGCCGCCGAAACCCACTCCCCGTCGAGCGGCTCCAGCCGCCGACGCCGTTTGATGTGGTTGAGCGCCTCGTTGATGGCAATCCGATAGAGCCAACTGAAGAACTTGTGTCGAGGGTCGAAGCTCTTGAGCTGCTCGTAGGCCTTGAGAAAAGCGGTCTGGGTGAGGTCCGCCGCCTCGTCCCGGTCCCGGACCATCCGGAAGACGGCGTTGAACACCGGTCCCTGGAATCGACGCAGCAGGATCTCGAAAGCGTGCTCATCACCGTTAAGGCACTCCCGAACCAGTTCGTTCTCGCCCGGTTCGCTCGTCATAAGTACCCGTGGCCGCCCGAAAAGTTGGCGGCTAGGACGCCGGGGGAGCGGCTTCGATGTCGAAGATCTGGTCGAATCCGGAGTAGTGGAGGACCTCGCGGACGTGCCCGCGAACGTTGACGAGCCTGAGCGCGTGTCCGGTCGCCATCAACCGCTTCTGGGTCGCCAGGAGGACGCCCAGGCCCGCGCTGGAGATGTACTGGAGGTCTGAGACGTCGACGTTCCGGGACTCGGTCAGCGCGGCCATGAACGTCTCCGCCTGGGCGGCCTGGGACGCATCGAAGCGTCCCGACAAAACAATCTCGCCCTTGTCGCTAACCCTGATGTCGAGCAATCCCATCACTCCAGTTCTTTGATGAAGATGGTCGTGCTGCGGCCATCGACGAACTCATAGCCGATGTCGTCGACCATCCGCTTCAACAGGTGGATCCCAAGTCCCCCCGGGGTGCGGTCTTTGAGGTCTCGATGGACGTCGACGTCGGGAACGGCGCGAATGTCGAATCGCTCCACGCCGAAATCGGTGAGGCTCAAGACGAGCCGACCGCCTTCGCGTTTCAGGTCGAAGAGGATGTCGCGGGTTCCGCCGCGGCTGTATTTGACCAGGTTCGTGAACCACTCCTCGACGACGAACTGCATCGGCATCCGGTGCTCGTCGCCGATTCCAGCGTGCGCGAAGAAGCCATCCATGAAGTCGAAGATCTCCGGAAGGCAGGCCACGGTTCGAGGGAACGACCGCTGCGCCGCCTGTTCGATCGACTCCGCCACCTGGTTCGCCTCCGGATGCTCCGTGCAGTCTACTCCGACGACTCGCCAATTCCGTCGGTGGCGCGCACGAGGTAGAAGAAAACCGTGGCCGGTGTTTCGGTGTCGGCCGTGCCGTTGGCCGACGGCGTGCTCCAGGGTGCCGGGTTTCCGGCCATGAAATCGGCAGACGGGCCCCGGTAGACCCGGTACCCGGTCGCCCCCTGCGCGCTGGCCCAAGACAGCTCGGTCCCGCCTGCACCCTTGGCCAGGAACAGCGTGTTTTTTACGTTTCCGAGGGCCGCGGGGGGCGTTGCGGGAGCGGAAAGGCGGTTCCGAAACACGGCCGTCCCAGGGGACTGGAAGTCGGCGTCGTTGGTGTCTGTGTCCTGTCCGTTCCCCGTCGCGTCACCGGGCTTGCGGATGTCCGACAGCCCTGCGCCAGGCGTCGTCGCCGCATGGCCGCTTCCTCCCTCGGGGCAGGTCGCCGCGGCGCCGTACCCGGCCTTGTCGATGACGGCGGTATCCGAGCACCCGGAGACATTCGTCGTTTTTCCGACGAACAGGGCATGCCCTGCGCTGGCGGCCAGGTTCGACGCTCCCAGCGAGTCGTCGCGGGTGGGGGAGCCGGAATACCCGTTCGCCGCGACCAGGTACCAACCGTGCGCGGGGACGCTGTTGGTGCCCGTCAGATTGACCCGGAATCCGAAGTTCCCGTTCGCTGCCAGGTACTGAACCGAAGTGCCGGCCAGCGGAATCGCCGCGCCGGTCGGGTTGTAGAGCTCCACGACGTCGTCGGTGGTCCCAGCGACTCGGATTTGGGAGATGACGAGGTGGTTCGCGAACGGCCCGCCACCCGCCGGTCCCGTGACCGCCGAAGCGCCGTTCGAGAGCGACGACGTGTGCGCGACCTCGTCCGCGACCTTGAGCGCGAAGAAATACGCCGTGTCGGTAGCGAGTCCCGGGACCACGAAGCTCTCGGCTCCCCCTGCGGGTCTGGGAGCGGGGGCGCCGGCGATCGGTGTCGCGGCGGCGAAGTCCACGTCGGTCAGGATCCTCTGCGAACTGCGCCTGATGTCATAGGAACTCGCCGTGCCGACCGCCCCGTCGTCCCCCGTGGCCGTCCAGGAGAGTCTGACCGAGGACGACGACTGCGGCGCTGCTACGAGGTCGATGACGGCCCCGGGGGCCACGAGGTCGGGTGCTACGGGCGATGTGTCGTAGAAGAGCTCGACGAACTCTTTGGTGTAGTCCGCGGCGTCCGACATCTCGTTGATGCGGACCCCCGCCAGACTTCCGGAGCCAGCGCCTTGACCCGGGTTTGCG
>JANMVW010000051.1:0-10638 GCA_031393555.1 Acidobacteriota bacterium | reverse complement strand
AAGGAACGCTGGTCGCCCGGCGATTCGATCCCGAGAAACTCGCGGTGTCGGGAGAGCCGATCCCGCTGGTGGAACACGTGGCCGTGGACGTCAACGACACGGCCTCGTTTTCGGTCTCGTCAAACGGGGTGATGGCGTTCGTCCAAGGAGAGGCTGCGGCCGAGAGCGAGCTCGTCTGGCTCGACCGCAGCGGCAAAGAGCTCGCGAAGATCGGCGAACCTGGACCGTACTTCGACCTCGCGCTCTCCCCCGACGGCACGCGCCTCGCTTACTCCTATGCCGAGAAATCCGGGACGCAAGACATCTGGGTGAGGGATCTCAAGCGTGACGTCGCCTCGCGACTGACATTCCACCCTAGGAACGACGGCTTTCCGACCTGGTCACCCGACGGCAAGCGAATCGCATTCTCCACGGATCGTGAGGGTCACTTCTCACTGATGGTCCGGGACGCGAGCGGAACCGGGACCGAACAACCACTGTACGGCGCCGAAGATGCCGAGGTGGGGCTCACGGACTGGTCGCGTGACGGCCGCCAACTCGCGATCGACATCCTTCCGGCGTCGCGCCGTTGGGACATCAAGATGTTCCCCATGGACGGGACACCGAAAGCCGTCGACTACATCGTCACAGACGCGTCGGAGCACAGCGCCCGCTTCTCGCCCGACGGCCGCTTCGTCGCCTACGTGTCGAACGAATCCGGCTCGAACGAAATTTACGTTCAGACCTTCCCCGCCAGTGGGGGGAAGTGGCAGATCAGCAACGGCGGCGGGACCCAACCCGAGTGGCGTGCAGACGGCAAAGAGTTGTTCTTCCTTTCTCCGGGCGACACGCTCCAGGCCGTGCCGGTGTCGATCGGCGCGACGTTCGAGCCCGGAATCCCGAAGGCCCTTTTCAAGCGGACGATAGAGCGCGGCGGAATTCTTCGAAACCGATACAACGTCAGCGCCGACGGTCAGCGCTTCCTCTTGAACGCGGCCCGTGCGGCCGCACAGTCGACGCCGTTTTCCGTGATTTCGAATTGGCCTGAGACGCTGCCACAGAAGTAGTTCAGATTCGCCACGGCCTCGACAAAACGGCGGCGGCCTCGATCAACGCGGGATGATCGGCGGTGAGACGCGTTACCCTGAGGGAACGTACCTCCGCTAGGCTCCAAAGCCCGAACGCTCCCCATCGCGAGTCGTAGCGGCTCCACCAACGGACTCCTGCCCATTTCTTCTCGTTGAAGATGTCGAGGGCCCAGCGCTGGGTCACGGTGCGATCGCGGATCACCACCGTCGAAGGCCGAAGTCGCCGCCGGATCAACTCGCGCGGATCGTCGAGGTCGAGGACATCGACCATATCCGCATCGAGTTCCGCGATCGCCCGCACACTTCCGGGAATGTCCGGTCGGCCTTGCAAGAGTTGAGGTGTCCAGACCGCGTGGTTCCCGAAGGCCTCCGCGATCGCCCCGGCCGGGGAGTCCGAGGCGTACAGCGTGCGGTAACTTTCGGGATTGTCGATGCGCCCTGCGCCCTGGACCGGCCAAGCGAAAAGCGGATGACCAGGCGCGCGCGCGCGGGCGCCGGGAACCCAAGGAAATACCCGATAGAGCCTAGGCGTAGGCATCCTGGGCTTCGGCATCGATCGCCTGAACGACTCTCGCCGCCCCGCGCAGGCGCAGGACATCAATGGGGCGGGCCCAGAGATGCGCGTTGTGGGACGTCAGCCAGATCTCGGCCTGCGCTTGCGGGAAGAGCTGGAGCAGACGCGCCATCACGTAGTCCAGATCGAGCAGGCCGCGTTGGTTCTCCGCGCTGATCCGCTCTTCGCCCTTCTGCCAGCGCGACGGCTGGGACGGGCTGACACCGAGGAGGCTCGCCACGCGATTATTGCCGAAGTCGGCGATCAGGCGATGCAGCTTTTCGCCGAGGAGCATTCCCGCGGCGCCCGGCTCGGACACTCGAAACGCAGGTTGCGGGCGCTTCGGCTCGTAGCCCGACGACGGTTTCTTACGGTTGGTGCCCACGCTCGCCTCTGCCTTCACCCAACAAGATACGTTGGGTAAAACCCTGGGTCAAGCGCGGAGCCCACCCGATTACTTCACCCGCTCCCAGTAGTCGGTCCAGCGCGGGGTCGTCGAGATGATGCCGTCGCGCCCGACCCGGAACCGCAGGGGCTCGTTGGGCACGTCGAAGGACAACCCGGAAGCGTCGGAGAGCGCAGCCGTGCAGACCGGCGCTGCCGAGGGCGTGTCGTAGGCGACCCCAGGCGCGCGGAGGTTTCCCTCGACCCCATAGATTTCGTTCTCGCAGTATTTCCCGCCGGAGAGGGTGTACGTTGCGATCAACGCGATCGACGTCGGATTCTCGCTCCCGCCGTTCCACTTCATGATGACGGTGCGGTGGGTCTTCGTGAACGTCATGAACCCCATGATCTCGGGGCCCTCGAGCGTCTTGCCGTCCTTCGTTACGCGTTTGACGAGCTTGTAGGAGCCGACCAGCGCCTTTTCTCTCGCGGCGGCCGCGGGCGGAGACGCGACAAGGACGAGCCCTGCCAAGGCGACCAGCAGGGCGGTCCGACGGAGCCGTTCGATCATCTTCTTCTCCTTCGGGCGAAAGTCTAAGCGGGAAAGGCCGCGTCCCGCCCTACAATCGATGTTTTCGCGGAGGCCTCGAATGACGCTCGAACCCGGACGCAGTCTCTCCCAGTACCGTCTCGTCGGAAGGATCGGCGAAGGCGGCATGGGCGAAGTGTGGAAAGCCACCGACACGACGCTCGGGCGCGAAGTCGCGATCAAGGTCCTCCCCCGCGAATTTTCAGCCGACGCCGAGCGGCTCGCCCGCTTCGAGCGCGAAGCCAAGGTGTTGGCCTCGCTCAACCACCCGGGGATCGCCGGGATCTACGGCTTCCACGAACACGAGGGAACGCGCTTCCTCGCGATGGAACTGGTCCCCGGCGAAGATCTCGCCGAGCGACTGAAAAAGGGGACTGTCCCCCTTTTCGAGGCGGCGGATCTGGCGCGGCAGATTGCGGAAGCGCTCGAGGTGGCGCACGAGCAAGGCATCGTCCACCGCGATCTCAAGCCCGCGAACATCAGGATCACGCCCGACGGCAGAGTGAAGGTTCTCGACTTCGGTCTCGCTAAGGCGTTGGAGACGGCAGCCCCTTCGACCACGGGCCGCGACGCGGCCATGTCCCCGACGATCACGTCGCTCGGCACGATGGTCGGCATGGTGTTGGGCACCGCCGCTTACATGAGCCCGGAACAAGCACGGGGCAAGCCGGTCGACAAGCGCGCCGACATCTGGGCGTTCGGATGCGTGCTTTTCGAAATGCTGACGGGCCGCCGCGCGTTCGACGGCGACACCATCTCCGACACGCTCGCATCGGTGCTCGCGCGGGACGCGGACTGGAGCTTGCTCCCGGCGACCACGCCGCCGAAGGTGCGCGAGCTCTTGCAGCGCTGCCTCGAGAAAGACCCGAAGCGGCGCATGCGAGACATCGGCGACGCGCGACTCGAGCTCGAAGAAGTGCTTGCCGCGCGAACGGCGTCGGGACGCGTTCGCGTCGCCACCGCGGGGACCGAGGCTAAAGCCGCGCCGGCGCCGATCACCCGGCGCGTGCTGGGCGCGCTCATCCTGATCGGCTTGCTCGGAGCCGCGCTCGGGGGTTGGGTCGCCTCGAAGCGGGCGGGTTCCATCGCGAGCGCGGGGGTCATACACCTCGATCTCGACTTCCCCTCCGACGCTCGTGTCGTCCAGTTCTTGGGCAGCCCCGACGGATCGGCGATCGCCGCTTTGGGGATTCCTCGCGTGGCGCCCGGAGCGACCGAGCCGCCGCCCCGGATCTACGTTCGCCGACTCGACTCGGGCGCGATGACCATGCTGCCTGGTACGGAAGGGGCGGGGAGCATCTGGTTCACGAGCGACGGGCGCTTCATCAAAACGATCCTGCCGGCCACGTTGGGCTCTACCCAGCGCAATCTCGTGAGGGTTCCGGTGGACGGACGCACCCCTCCGTTCACGCTCGCTTCGTGGAACCCCCGCTGGACCACCGTCGGCGAACTCAGCGACGGCGGACTCGTCGCTCTGGAGGCGGGCGTCAACCTGGTGCGTTTGGCGGCGAGCGGCGGCGAGCCGTCGAAGCCTGTGAAGGTCGATCTCGCAGGCGAACGTGGCCAGATCCTTTTCGCGGGCACCTCCCTCCCGGGGGACAACGGCATCCTCCTATCTGCGATCGCCTACGGAGCGAAGGGTTTTTACAATCGAACCGGCGTGCTGGATCTCAAGACCGCGCGCGTAACCTTCCTATTCGACGACGGTGGAAACCCCGTGTACTCGCCGACAGGCCACCTCGTGTTCTCACGCGGCGACACGCTTCTGGCGGTGCCGTTCGATGCGGGCGCCATGAAGCTCACGGGCGTTCCTGTCCCCCTCGCCAACGGCCTGCTCACCCAGTACTCGTTTCAGCCGGCGCTCTTTAACTTGTCGGACAACGGCGTGCTCGTCTACGTCTCCGGAGGGCGAACCGCGGAAGGACGCCGCCTCGGTCTGGTGGACGCGGCGGGGAACCTGACGCCGGTCGCCGACGAGCGTCACGCCTACCAGGCCGCGCACGCCAACTCCGCCGATGGACGGCGCTTCGTGGTGACGATCACCAACGGCCAAGGAATCGACGAACTGTGGACTGGCGAGTTCGACCGTCAAGGCTTGCGCCGAATCTTGGCGATTCCCGACGCGGACATCTTCACGCCCATCCTCTCCAAGGACGGCAAGACCGTCGCCTTCGGCCGGCGCGGGCACAACGCCGACGACGGAATCTACCTGAAGAATCTCGACGACGGTTCACCTCCGCGACGCATTGCCAATCAACCGGTCGACGACGTCCTGACCGTTCTGTTCAGTTTCGCGCCCGACGGAGCCGGGGTCGTCGCATCCCGCATCGGAGCCGATCAGAAAGCCGATCTGTACTTCATTGCGATTCCAGCCGCTCCGGAGTCCGTCTCGGAGCTGAGGCCGATCGTCACCGGACCCGGCTTCGACGCCGGAGGCACCATTTCGCCCGACGGCCGATGGCTCGCCTACAACTCGGACGAGTCAGGACGTGCCGAGATCTATGTCGCCGCGTTCCGCGGAGCCAGTCCGGTCAGCGACGCGCTTCGCGTGACCAAGTCGGGCGGTACCCTCCCCTCCTGGAGCGCCGACGGACGCACCCTCCGGTACGTCGACCCGAGTCAAAGAGTGATGGCGGTTCCCGTGACGACCTCCCCCACGCTTACGGTCGGATCACCCGTGCCACTCTTCGATGCGCAGAAGCTCAACGTTCTTCCCTCGGACGTCCTTCCCGACGGCCGCCAGTTCGTCGTCATGCGCGGGGAGGAAGAGTCCGACGAAGTCCGCCGTCTGTCCGTTGTGTTGAATTTCAACCAGGAACTGGTCGAGAAGATGAAGGCGGCGAAGTAATCGCCCCGGCCGGGCCAGGCGGCGCCCCTACGCTGAGGCGAGCCCGAGCGCGGTCGCGTTCTCAGAGATGCGGCGGTCGAACGTGAGCATCTCCAGATCCGGGTACGCCTCCGAGAACGCCATGGCCGTCGCGAGATGAATGGCGTCAAGCGTCCTGACAGGCTCGATCGGGAATGCAGAACCGGCCCTGGCCAGAACGCTGTCGGTCAACGCCATCGTGATCCACGTCTTCCGGTGCCGCGCCAGCAGGCCACGGAGCTTCTGCGCCGACGCTTCCGTGATGAGCCGCACGGCAACCGCCCGACGAACGACCCGCTCGATCTCGACGAGCGTGAGTTGGGACGTCACGCGGACCTCAGCCTCGCCCATGGCCCTGATCACGTCGGCGGCAGAGGTCTCGCCGAGAAGCCAAGCAACGACCGCCGACGATTCGAGATAGAGCGCCTTCATCGGCCTCGGTCGCGACGGTCTTCGTTGAGGAGGCGTGCAGCGGTTCCGTCGGGCAGTTTTACGGGCGACTTCTCCATGGGCGTCTTCTTGCTCGTGGGAAGCGTGACGATCCCCGCGCGTACCCAGGCGGCGAGCACCGGGTTCGGGTCTTCGTCGGTCGCGTACACGGCGCCAGGCTCGCGAAGCTCGGCCACGACCTCGCCCCGGTCCGACACGAGCACGCGCGTTCCGCGCCGAACTTCCCTCAGATACGCGCTGAGGTTGTTCTTAAGGTCCTTGATCCCGACGGTTTTCCGGCCAGCCATGCCTGAATGGTAGCCACCGGTAGCTACTTTATCAAGCCGCCCCTACGCCGGCTGCATGATCCCGAAGTGGGCGCCGGCGGGATCGACGAGTACCGCGAACCGTCCGACCGAAGGCACCGATTCGGCCGGCACGGAGATCGAACCGCCGAGACTCACGCATTTCTCGACCGTCGCGTCGCAGTCCGTCACCCGGAAGTAGCTCACCCACACCGGCTTGATTGGCCCCATCTCGGGAGTGATCGGCGTCATGCCTCCCGCGCCCTCGACCCCACGCATGAAGAGGTGGTAGAAGGGTTCTTCGGGAGACGGCCACAACTGGCGCTTCCATTCGAAGACCCGCTCATAGAACACCGCCGCCGCCTCGGTGTCGTTCGTCAGCAGCTCCGTCCACTGCAGGGCGCCGGGCTCTTGATAGACGCCGATTCCGTGATGTCCCCTCGTCTCCCACGCGCAGATCGTGGCGCCTGTCGGGTCTTGCAGCACGGCCATCCGGCCGACACCCGGAACGTCGAACGGCTCCCTGACGACCTTGCCGCCGGCGGCCTTGGCTTTCACCGCCGTCTCGTCGCTGCTTGCAACCCACACATAGGCGATCCAATGCGGCCGGATCCCCTGCTGCGCCATGTCGGGGAGCGCGCCGTAACACGCCGCAGCGTCGTGTCCCCCTAGAGTAAAAATCGTGTAGACCGCGTGAGGTCCCATCGGGATATCCCTGATCTCCCAGCCGAATAGCCGGACGTAGAAGATCTTCGAACCAGCTTGGTCTGTTGTGTAGAGTTCCGGCCAGCAGAATGCTCCCGGCTCGTGAGCGGCGACGATGGGCATGAAGCACCTCACTTTCGGTACAGCCTAGTCGGTGATCGTTTCTATTCTTGGCGCCAGATCACCGCGTCGAGCGATTCGCCGGTGCAATACGCTCCGTTCGCCGAACCCGGTATTTCACCCGCGTCTCGTGAACCCCATCCGCCGTGAACGGATTGCGGACCGGGATCCCCGGAAAGCGGTGGAAGTCTCTATCGGACGTCCAGAATTCACGCACACCGTGCTCGCGGAGCAATGCGGCGATGTGGGCATCGTGCACGATGTTGCCGGAGGCGCGCCCGGTACTGATGAAGTGCCGAAGGTGAGCACGGTGACTAGGCCCCTCGCCGAGGAGAACGATGGCGGGCGAGTCGAACAGTTGGTCGAGATCCTCGAGGGCCACTGCGAGTTGGGTCGGGGGCTTGAACACCCGCGGGTGGGTGACAACGCGCAGAAATTCATAGACGCACGGCCATGGAATCGCCCACGGACGCAGTCCTTCGGACAGCTCCGCAAGCAGGTGTTTCGCCTCAGCATGATGAATGGCTTCGTCTCGACGGGCGTAGACGAGGAAGTTCGCGTCGACTGCAATCACTTCTTGATGCCGTCCATGAGGTCGAAGAGCGAATCGCGATCGTCGAGGTCGACGCCAGGCATCAACTCGCCCTTCTCGGTTCTCCACTTCAGCTTGTAGCCGCTCGACACCGGCTTCTCGGAGAGATAGCGCCAGAGCGCGTCCTCCACGACGTCCCGGAGCGGGACGCCGTCGTCCGCCGCTTTCTTCTTGGCGCGGCGCATGAGCTCGTCGCTGATGTCCATGGTGGTTCGCATGCATAAAAGCATACGACGCTATATGTGTTCGTGCAATCTGCGTGTCATGGGACCAATAGGCGCTTCAGGAACTCCGGATCCAGCTCGCCGCTCCACGAGACGATCGCCGCCAACGAGGCCAGGCGGTTCTCGGGTTCGTTCTGGAGTCCTTGGGCGAGCAGGTCATGCAGCTCTTGCGAGATACCTGGGCCGATCTCGTGCGGCGGGGGCAGGCGTCTCGTCAACTTGTCCTGGAGCAGCCCGCGCGTCGTGCGCCCTTCGAACAGCGGCCTTCCGGCGACCAGCTCGTAGGCAATGCACGCGAACGAGTACACGTCGATCGGTGGGCCGGACTCGTCGCCCGTCATTTGGCCCGGGGGCATGTAAAGCGGCGTGCCGAGGACCGTACCGGACTGGGTGGCGGTGTCCTCGGTGACCTTCTGGTCTTCCTTGGCGAGGCCGAAGTCCATGAGCTTCACACGGCCCAACCGGGTCAGCATGACGTTCCCCGGCTTGAGGTCGCGATGCACGACGCCTCGGTCGTGCACGAATTGCAACGCCGCGGCGAGCTGGCCCAGGATGCGCTTGGCCTGGTCCTCGGGAAACGCGCCGCGGTACGACAGGTGCTCGGCCAGCGTCGACCCTTCGCAGAACTCCATGACGATGAACTCGGTGCGGAAAGCCGGGAAGTGGCCCTTCATGCGCGCGATGTTGTCGTGCTCCAAGGGTTGCACGATGCGGGCCTCGCGCTCGAATCGCGAGAACGCCCCCGGCTGGTAGACCAGGCGGTGGCTCATCATTTTGAGCGCGACCCGCTCGCCGGTCGCGAGCTCGGTCGCTTCATAGACGACGGCCATTCCCCCCCGCCCGACGCAACCCAAAATCTGATAGCCGTTCAGCACCTTGCCGTCGAGACCGTCGTGAAGCGCACGGCCGAGACGGTCGGCGACGACGTTGGTCAGCACGATCGTCAGCTCGGGGTTTTTGGCGGCGAGCCCGTCGAACTCTTTGGCGGAGAGCACGAGAGTCCGGACCTCGGTCGTCGCGACGACGTCCGCGGTGGCCGGCTCTTGGGTGATCAGCGACATCTCGCCGGCGACCGAGCCCCGCGTCAGCGTGGCGATCGTCCGCGTCGTCCCGTCATGGCCGCGGAGCAGCACGCCGGCTTCGCCGTCGATCACGACGAAAAGGGAATCGCCCTGCTGCCCCTGGCGGATGATCGTCTCGTTGGGTGCGTACCGACGCTCCCTTGCAGCGGAGAACACCTGATCGACCAGCCTCGGTCTCAAGGCCCTGAAGGTTTCGCTTTCGAGAAGGGCCTCGCGCGAAGCCGGGTCGGCCGGAAAGTCGGTCGTCATCGTCGCTGAAGTATATGCCGCACTGCGTTATCCTCCGCGGACATGGACGATCAAGAATCCGCACGGGTGCTCGATGGGCCGGTTCTCCGCGCGGCGCAGGAGCGGATCCGGGGGAAGGTCCACCGCACCCCTCTCCTCTCGACAACCACGCTTGGCGACCGGGTGGGCGTGAGGCTCTTTCTGAAGTGCGAGAACCTCCAGAAAACGGGGTCGTTCAAGCCGCGTGGGGCGCTCAACAAGGTTCTCTCCCTCTCGTCCGCCGAGCGCTCGAAGGGGATCGTCACGGTGTCGGCGGGGAACCATGCGCAGGCCGTGGCCTGGGCGGCGCGTCTCGTCGGAGTTCCGTGCGCGGTCGTGATGCCCTCCGATGCGCCGCGTTCGAAGGTCGAAGCCGTCCGCGGATACGGGGCCGAGATCGTGTTTCACGACGATCGCGGCACCCTCTTCGTCAAACTCGCCGAAGTCCGCGACGCGCGCGGAATGATTTTCGTGCATCCCTTCGACGATCCGGTCGTGCTCGCCGGCGCCGGCACCGTCGGCCTCGAGATCGTCGAAGACCTTCCCGAGGTCGACGTCGTCATCGTGCCGGTGGGCGGCGGCGGACTTCTGGGCGGCGTGGCGACCGCGGTCAAGACCTTGCGGCCGGAGGCGCGCGTCGTCGCGGTCGAGCTCGCGGCGGGCCCGGGCTTGGCCCCTGCTCTCGCGGCCGGAAAGCCGGTCCCCGTCCCCCGCCCGATCGGAACGCTCGCCGATGGCATGACCCCGCCTTTCGTCGGCGCATTGCCGCTCGAGATCGTCCGGCGTTTTGGGGTCGAGCTCGCCGTGGTGACCGAAGACGAACTCGCAGGTGCGATGCGGGCGCTCGCGACCCGTGCGAAGCTCGTCGCCGAAGGGTCCGGCGCGGCGGCGACGGCGGCGCTTCTTTCAGGACGCATCGCGGTCCGGCCGGGATCCACCGTGGTCACGATCGTGTCGGGTGGCAACGTCGACGCCGATCGACTCGCGGCCGTCCTCGCTTCGTGAGGCACGAGAGAGGTTTCCTGTGATGGATACTCTGATCATCCCTCAGTCCCTGGTTCCGGAGTTGCTCCCAATGGCAGAGTGCATCGACGTCATGGCGGAAGCGCTCCTCGCGCTGGCGCAAGGCGACGCGGTTCTCCCTCTGCGCTCGATGGTCTGGATGCCGGACCAGTCGGGGTTACTCGGTTTGATGCCGGCTTATCTCGGCGCGCCGAGATCGTTGGGCCTCAAGGTCATTTCGTACCTTCCGGGAAATCACGGCGGCGATCGCGACTCGCATCAGGGCGCGGTACTCCTGTTCGACACCCAGTCGGGGACCTTGCTCGCGATGATCGATGCCAGCTCGATCACCGCGATTCGCACCGCGGCGGTGAGCGGGCTCGCCACGCGGCTTCTGGCGCGCGAGGACGCCGGAGATCTCGCGATCCTCGGCTCCGGCGTTCAGGCGAGCAC